>CAZVRR010000086.1:6823-13296 GCA_964629745.1 uncultured Planctomycetales bacterium
CGTGATCTCGCGGCCCACGATCAACTGGTGGATCGTCTCGGTGCCCTCGTAGGTGATCACGCTTTCCAGGTTGAGCATGTGGCGCACCGGGCTGCACTCGACCGTGATGCCGCCCGCCCCCAGCAGGTCGCGCGCCTCCCGTGCGACGTCCAGGGCCATTCGCACGTTGTTCCACTTGGCCAGCGAAACCTGGCTGTGATGCATGCGGTCGGCATCCTTCAGGCGGCCGAGCTGGAGCGCGAGCAGTTGGGCGGTCGTGATGCGCCGGAGCATGTCTGCCAGCCGCTGCTGCACGAGCTGCTTGTGAACCAGGGCCTCGCCGAACAGGACGCGCTGCCGGGCGAAGGCCAGCGCTTCGCGGTAGCAGGCCTGGGCCGCGCCGAGCGCGCCCCAGGCGATGCCGTAGCGGGCCTGCGTCAGGCAACTGAGCGGCGCGCTGAGTCCCGCCGCCCCCGGCAGCCGCTGGCTCTCCGGCACGCGCACCTCGTCCAGGAACAGCTCGCTCGTGACGGAAGCGCGCAGCGAGAACTTGTGCTCGATCTCGCGCGTCGTGTATCCCGGGGTGCCTTTCTCGACGAGGAATCCGCGGACGCCCTCGTCGGTCATCGCCCAGACGACCGCGACGTCGGCCACGGTGCCGCTGGTGATCCACATCTTGGCCCCGCTGATCACCCAGTCGCCGCCGCGGCGCCGGGCGCGCGTCTTCATCGTGCCGGGATCCGAGCCGCCGTCGGGCTCGGTCAGGCCGAAGCAGCCGACAGCCTGGGCCTGGGCCAGGGCCGGCAGCCAGCGCTGCTTCTGCTCCGCGGAGCCGTAGCGGTGGATGGGATACATCACCAGGCCGCTCTGGACGGAGGCGAAGCTGCGCAGGCCGCTGTCGCCGCGCTCCAGTTCCTGCATGATCAGCCCGTACGCCACGTTCGACAGGCCGGCGCAGCCGTAATCGTGGAAAGTCGGGCCGAACAGCCCCAGCGCCGCCATTTCGGGTACGAGTTCGCGGGGAAAGCGGCCGGCTTCGAAGCAGTCGCCGATGATCGGCAGCACGCGCTCGTCGACCCAGCGACCGACGACGAACTGGATCTGCCGCTCGTCCGCGGTCAGCAGGCCCGCCACGCCGAAGAAGTCGGGATTCTGCGCGTCGTACAATACAGCAGGGTCCTGCGGCATGGCTGCTCTCCGGGTCGGCCAGGGACACGGGATCTTACCGCTGGCCTGCGCCCCGGCCAAACTTGAACCCGGACGCCTGGCCAACTACAACTACGCGATCGCCCGCCGCGGGGCGAAAGGGTGTTGCGTGCTCGTTATTCCGATTCGCACCGAAGTCCAGCTCCGGCGGCCGCCGGTCGGGAATTACGCCCTGATCGCGCTGAACGTGCTGATCTTCCTGTTCACGGACGTGTTCGGGGGCGCGTGGGGCCGGCAGGTCAAGCAGGTCTGGACGCTGTACGCGGCGGTGCCGGACCTGGGGCAGTACGTGACCTACCAGTTCCTGCACGGCGACTGGGTGCACCTGACCGGCAACATGCTCTTCCTGTGGATCTTCGGCAACGCGGTGTGCGACCGCATGGGCTCGCTGGTCTACGTGCTGTTCTACCTGGCGGGCGGGGTGTTCGCGGGCGTGGTGTTCGCGGCCACGAACAACAGCGGCCTGCTGGGGGCCTCGGGGGCGATCGCGGCGGTCACGACGGCCTTCCTGGCGCTGTACCCGCGCGTGCGGATCACGATGATGCTGTGGTTCATCGTCATCACGGCCTTTCAGCTCGACGCGATCCTGCTGATCGTCTTCAAGATCATCCTGTGGGACAACATCCTCGCGCCGATGCTCGACCAGGGCGCGATTGCGAACGTCGCCTACTCGGCCCACCTGGGCGGTTACGCCTTCGGTTTCCTGGCCAGCATGGGGCTGCTGGTCGGACGGTGCCTCCCCCGCACGCAGTTCGACCTGCTCGCGGTGTGGAGCCGCTGGCGCCGGCGCGCCGGCCTGCCCGCACCCGTGGAAGTGGTGCGCGGGCGGCCGATCCGCGTGGAGGAAGTCCGCTCGCGTCCGCTGGAGCCGCTGACGCTCACACCGACCGAGCGGCTGCGGGAGGAAATCCTCGGCCGCCTGGCGGAGCGCGACATCGCGACGGCCGCCGAGCTGTACCTCGAGCTGCTGCGCATCGATCCGCAGCATGTTCTGCCGCGCGACGCGCAGCTCGAAATCGCGAACTACTTCGCGCAGGCACAGCGGCACGTCGAGGCCGCCCGCGCCTACGAAGGATTCCTGAGCGTGTACCGGGCGGCGGCCGACGTGCACCAGGTGCGGCTGCTGCTCGGCCTGATCTACGCGCGCTACCTGAAGCAGTGGTCCCGCGCCGCCGAGCATCTGCGCAACGCGCTCACCGGGCTGGTGGTTCCCGCGCAGCGCGCGCTGGCGGAGGCCGAGTTGCGCGAAGTCGAGGCGCACCTCGCGGCGCCCGGCTTCGATTCCTGAATTCCTGGTCCCCGGGAGACTTTCCATGCCGGCACGTGGCACAATCGCAGTCCTGCTGTTCGCCGTCCAGACCTGCCCGGCCGCCCAACCGGCCGAGGACCTGCCGCGGGCACAGGCCGTCGGCGCGCTGGAGGTCGTGGCCACCTTCTCCGGGCCGATGCCGACCGGCGTGACCGTTTCCCGCAGCGGCCGCATCTTCGTCAACTTCCCGCGCTGGGGCGACCCGGTCGAGTTCACGGTCGCCGAGCTGAAGCAGGGGCAGCCGGTCGAGTACCCGGGCGCCGACCAGGCCGCGCAACTCAAGTCGGCGGAAGTGCTGGACTCCAGGGATGCCGCCGACTTGCTCGTTTCGGTGCAGAGCGTCGTCATCGACGGACAGGATCGCCTGTGGCTGCTGGACACGGGCCGCCTGGAATGGGCCCGGCCGGTGCCCGGCGGACCGAAGCTGGTCGGCATTGACCTGGCGCAGAACCGGATCATCAGGAAGATCGCGATTCCGCCGGAGGTCGCCCTGCCGACGACCTATCTCAACGACGTGCGTTTCGACCTGCGGCGCGGCACCAGCGGAATGGCCTTCATCACGGATTCATCGCTCGACGGGCCGGGCGCGATCATTGTCGTCGACCTGGAGTCGGGCCGCAGTTGGCGCAGGCTCGACGGACATCCCTCCACGCAGGCCGACGAGAATTTCGCGGCGCTGGTGGAGGGACAGCCGTTCCTGGCGCGCCCGGCGCCCGGACAGGTTGCCTATCCGCGCGTCAGCGCGGACGGCATTGCGCTGAGCCCGGATGGCGAGCTGCTGTACTACTGCCCGCTCTCCAGCCGCCGGCTGCACAGCGTGCGCGTGGATGCGCTGGTGAGCGAGAATATGCCGGCGGAGCAGGTGGCGGCGGCGGTCAGGGACCTCGGCCCGCGCGGGTTCGCGTCCGACGGACTCGAGATGGATGCCCAGGGCCGCCTGCTGCTCACGGACTACGAGGACAACGCGATCCTGCGGCGCAGCGCGGAGGGCTGGTACGAGACGCTCGTGGTTGACGACCGCGTGCTGTGGCCCGATACGCTGTGCGTCGCGGCCGACGGCTACCTCTACTTCACCGTCAACCAGCTCCACCGGCAGAAGGGCTTTCAGGGCGGCATCGACAGACGCGTGAAGCCATACGTGCTGTTCCGCGTGAAGCTCTGAGCGCCCGCCGCGGAGCCGGGGCGGAGAACCCGGCAGCCCTGCGCGCCACGGCCGGCTCAACTCACCGGCCGGCGGACGGGGCCCGCTTCGCCCGCACCAGGGAGTCCATGAACTGCCCCTGCCGCACCAGTTCCACGTCGCAAAAGCCCGTCGCCTCGAGGTCCTCGCGCAGCTCCGCGAAGCTGAACGTGCCGCCCAGCGGTGTGGCCACCAGCATGTTGATGGCGAACAGCGCTCCGCCGACGGGACGCGTGTGACTGTCATTCATGATCACGTCGCGAATCACGACTTCGCCCTCCGGCGCCAATGCGGCGTGAACCTTCGAGAACAGCGCGCGATTCTCAGGGCGCGAGTTCTGGTGGACGATCGCACCCAGCCACGCCAGGTCGGCTCCGCCCGGCAGCGCATCGACGTAGAAATCGCCGGCGACGAGCTGCACGCGGTCGGCGAGCCCCTCTTCCTGCATGCGGCGGCGCGCGAGCGGTATCGCGTCGGGCAGGTCGAAGATCGTGGCGCGCGCCGCGGGGGCGGCGCGCAGGAACGCCGCCGTCCAGGTGCCGGTGGCTCCGCCGATATCCAGCAGGTGACTCAGCCGCAGCGGCCCAAGCGCCTTGATCAGGACCGGCGCCAGCGGCTTCGAATGGCAGTGCATGGCCTCGATGAACGCCTCGCGATCCGCCTGTGGTCCGCGGACGCTCACTTCGTCGTCGGCCGGTTTGCCGCTTTGCACGACCCACGGCAGCCGGGCCCAGCGGCGCAGGCAGTTGGCCTGGTGCTGAACCATCGGCAGCAGGCCGTTGCGATGGCGGGCGGAAAGCAGCTCGGCGACGTCCACCGGCACGCTGTAGCGCGCGCCGGTTTTGACAAGCAGTTCGAGCGCCACGAGCGCGTCGAGCAGCACCGTGGTGCCGCGCGGATCGGCCTGGATCCGTGCGGCGAGCTCGTCGGCGCTGGCGGGCTGGTGGTCGAGATGTGTGAACACGTCGTGGTCGGCGGCCGCCGCCAGAACGCAGACGGCCTGGTAGCTGCGGGACAGTTCTGAAACCTGCTCAGGATCCCAGGTGCGGGGCATCGCGAACTCCCGTATATCGACTCCGCCTGATGGTACCGTGCGGCGCGGCAAACGGCCGCCCCCTGTATGGCACCGGTTTCCAACCCCTGTGGCGCCGGTTTCCAACCCCTGTGGCACCGGTTTCCAACCGGTGATCGCATCTTCCACTTCTGTGGCACCGCTCTCCAACCGGTGATCGCACCGTCCATCCCTGTGGCACCGGTTTCCAACCGGTGAACGCACGTCCACTGGCGGAAAGCGGCCGCGGCGCGCATGCTTGGCCCGGCCGCCGGGCGCGGCCGGAGGAAATGTTATGAAACTCGGTGCACGAAATCAGCTGCGGGCAGAGGTCGTCGACATCAAGAAGGGCGGCGTCATGTGCCAGGTGCAGGTGAAACTCCTGGGCCCCGCGCTGATGAGCAGCGTGATGACGCTCGATTCGCTGGCAGAACTGGGACTCAAGCCGGGCGACAAGGTCAACGTGATCGCCAAGGCCGTCAACGTGCTGCTGACAAAGGAATGAGACCGGGCCGAGCGGCGGCCGCTAGTCGGCCAGCAACTGCTTCAGCTCGGCGACATGCTCCGACTCGATCGCGATCTGTGACCGGATGAACTCCTCGAGGGCGATGTCGCCCTCGACTCGCCGGAACATGTCCTGGTACGCCTCCAGCGCAGCCTCCTCAAACGTCAGGGCGATCTCGAACGCCTCCCGCGCGCCCAGGCGGTTGGGCGGCAGCGAGATGCTCAGCTCGAGGCTGGGCGCCGCGCCCATTTCGCGGATCTTCCGCGCGATGATCTCGGCATGCTGGATCGTCTCCTGAAACCCCTCGCGCAGCTTCGGCTCGGCGAGCAGCCGCTCCACGCCCCGCACAGCGTTCGCCAGGTGCAGGTAGCGGATGGCCGCCTCGACCTCCTCGGCGAAGATCCGGTTCAGTTCCTGGATGACTTCCTCGGCGGACAGGAGCGGCACGGTGGTCTCCTAGGGGTTGCAGGGCGCATCGCTGACCTTGCGGGCCAGGCACTCGCTGTCGCAGGTCGGACAGGCTTCCGGCCGGGCTGAGCAGGAGGGGTCGAAGGCGCTCCAGCGGGCCAGGAACTCGGTCGCTGCGGCGCGATCGGTGTCGAGGAAACGCAGGAAGGAGATCAGCCGCCGGGCCGTTTCGTTGCTGACCAGGTGCTCGAGTTTGCAGGCGTCGATCTCGGCCTGCTGATTGTCGACCCCCAGCAGTTCCGAGAACAGCCGCTGGACGACCGTGCGCTTGGTGCGAATGGCCCCGACCAGCGCCTGGCCCTGCTCGGACAGGCGCAGGTGCCGGTTCTCATCCTGGAGCACCAGGCCGGCCTTCTTCAGCGGCTGGAGCGAAATCGACACGCTGCCGCGTGTGATGTTCAACTGCCGCGCGATGTCAGACACGCGCGCGTAGCCCAGCCGCGCCACGAGCTCGGCGATCGCCATCAGGTGATGCGCTGCGCTGTGCGTGATGACGTTGGCGTCGAATGCTTTCCAGGTCTGCACGGATGGACTCCGCGGCCGCACGCGCGACTGCCACCCGGATTGTAAGGGCGAACGGCCCCCGCGCACCAATCGGCCGGGCCCGCCTCAGTCGGTGCCGCGGAGGCTTGACCACGGGCGGCGAGGGGTGGAGAACCGGGCGGTGCGGCGGCATCCGATGCACGCACGTTGATTCTCCAGCACCCTCGCGCCCGTTCCTTCCCCTCCAGCGCGGTACGAATCCGCGCGGCCCAAACGTTCGCTGCTCCATGCG
>CAZVRR010000087.1:0-8316 GCA_964629745.1 uncultured Planctomycetales bacterium
TGCCAATCACCGTGGCGCGATTCCCTTCCAGGACGCGCAGCGACCGAAATGAGGAATATAACGCAGCGCCGGGAGTTTTTGCGCCCGGCCGGAGTGCGACCGCCGGCACGTCCATGCTAAACCCAGTCGCCGACGAGGTTTCTGGACGTCGGTCCCGCCCCGACAGCCCACACCCGGCGGGACGGGTGCGGCCGTGTGCGACGGACGTGGCTGGCACGCCGCGTGCTCTACGCTGTACCCGGAGTTCGAGGATGAAACCCGCGCGGAAACCTGCTCTCAAGCGTGCCCGTCACGAGGTTGCGCCGCCTGTGGTGCTCCCGCGCCGTGCTCGACTGCTGTTGGTCGAGCCGGACGAGCTGACGCGCTGGTCCATCAGCACGTACCTGCGTCGCTGGTTCGAGGTGGAGGTCGCCGAATCCGGCGCGGCGGGTGCGCAGCTCGCCGCTCGTGAGGCGTTCGCCGCCTTGATCGTTTCCGACCAGCTCCCGGACGAGGACTCCGCGAAAGTGCAGCGGATTGCGGGCCAACGCAACCCCGAGCTGGCCATTGTCCGGACAGTCACCGGCACCTGCGAAGTCGACGCCGGCACGCGCACCTTGCAGGTCGAGAAGCCGTTCAACCTGGCCAGCCTGGCGCGCCTGCTGGGCGTGCCGGAAGACGAGCTCGCCGCCGGCGCCTGAGCGGCGCACACTTCCCCGCTGATCGCCCGCCCCTCCCAAACAAAACCCGCGTGCCGGGCCGCCATAAGCACCGGCACGCGGGACTAGCACCGAGGGAGGGTAGGAAGTCGAGTTACGTCGCGCTGTCCAGCGTGTAGTCGACGTAGTCCGGGTACCACATGTTCGCTTTCACGTACTCGTCGATCTCCTCGTCGGGGATCATGCGGCCGATGTTGAGCCGCTTGGCCTCGCGGATCACGGCGCAGGCGATGCGCGCGCTGATCTCGCGCAGCCGGCTCTGATCGGGGTAGAGGGCGTGCGCCTCGAGGCGATCGGGCGTGATGCAATCGGCCAGCACTTTCGCCGCGATCGAGAAGAACAGGTCGGGAACTTCCCGCGCTTCGGCGAGGATGCAGCCCAGGCCCACGCCGGGGAAGATGAAGACGTTGTTGCCCTGGCCGATGACGTGCGTCTTGCCGTTGTACACCACCGGCTCGAACGGGCTGCCCGTCGCAACGAGCGCCCGGCCGTCGCTCCAGCGAATCGCTTCGGCGGGCGTGCATTCGGCCTTGGACGTCGGGTTGCTGAACGCGAAGATCAGCGGCCGCTCGACGTGCTTGGCGACCTCGCGGACGACCTCTTCCGTAAACGTTCCCGGCTGCGCCGTCGTTCCCAGCAGGATCGTGGGCTTCACGCGGCGGCAGACTTCGAGCAGGTCGAAGGGGCCTTCGCCCTTGAAGCCGTAGGCGTTCATTTCCTCGCGCGTCATGGCGAAGGGGCGCTTGTGCGGATCCTTGATCACCTGGCCCTCGTGGACCAGGCCGACGGAATCGATGAAGGCCAGTGCCCGGTGGACCTTGGCCGCGTCCGATGTCTCCTCGCGCATCGCGGCGGCGACCAGGCGTCCGATGCCGACGCCGGCCGCACCGGCGCCCGCGAAGACGATCCGCTGATCCGACAGCTTCTGGCGGGTAATCCGCAGCGCCGCATACATGCCGGCCAGCGCGACGCCCGACGTGCCCTGGATGTCGTCGTTGAAGCACGTGACGCGTTTCTTGTAGCGGTCGAGCACCATGAAGGCGATGTTCTTGTGGAAATCCTCCCACTGCACGAGGGCACGCGGAAAGACCTCCTGCACGCCGTTCACGAACGCCTCGACGAACTCGTCGTAATCGTTGCCGCGCAGCCGGCGATTGGGCCAGCCGATGTAATACGGGTCGTTGATAAGGTCGGGGTTGTTGGTTCCGACGTCGAGACTGATGGGCAGGCACTGCGAGGGGTGGATGCCTGCGCCGGCGATGTACAGCGCGATCTTGCCGACCGGGATGCCCATCCCGCCCGCGCCCTGGTCACCCAGGCCCAGGATGCGCTCGTTGTCGGTGACGACGATCAGCCGCACATCCTGGTACGGCCAGTTGCGCAGCACTTCGGGGATGCGGTGCTTGTCGTCGGGCGTGAGCCAAATCCCGCGGGCCTGGCGGAAAATGTGGCTGTACTTCTGGCACGCCTGGCCCACAGTCGGGGTGTAGACGATCGGCAGGAGTTCGGCGGTGTTTTCCACCAGGACGCGATAGAACAGGGCTTCGTTGCGGTCCTGGAGGGCGGCCAGGCCGATGAATTTCTCCAGGTCGGTCCCCTTGGCCCGCAGGTGCTCCATTTCGAGCGCGACCTGCTCCTTGATGGTGAGCTGCCGCGCCGGCAGCAGCCCGCGCAGCTTCAGGCTGTCCCGTTCCGTGGGACCGAACGCCAGCCCCTTGTTGCACAAGGAGTTGGTGAGCAGGGTCCGGCCGGTCTGCGTGACCGGGCAGCAGGGGTTCTTCCAGGCAGGCTGATGGTTCTTCATCGCACGACCTCCTCGTCACGGTCCGGCCAGCCCGCCCTGCGGGCGCGCTGGTCCCGCCCCTCCTGCGGCAAACCCCATGCCAATCCGAACTTGGAAGGGCGGGCTCGAAAACTGACCTGCCGCCAAATGCGTCATCATCCCTGCCGCGCGTCAGCAGGGTGTGCGTCCAGCCGGGGGCACCACCCAGGCAGGCTGATATCCGCATTCGAGCTTTCCATTTGTCACAGAATTTGAGAGAATCCGGACAACTCCCGGGGAAAACAACTCGATTCGCCGGGAGGGGGATCTCACCGTGTCGAAAAGCAGGGACGAACTCGAAGCCGAACGCGCCCAGTACCATGAGCATCTCGAAGCTGCCAAGCGTGCGGGCCGGTCGGGGCAGCTCGTCGAAGCCGTAACGTCCGCCCGCGCCGCTTGGCCCTACCTGCTTGGGATGATCCAGTATGAGCGGAAATTCGAGTCGCGTGAGTTCGATCGGCTCCCGTGCATCGATCTCGTCCTCAAGTACGCGCCACTACTGCTCCTCAAGGATGCGTTGGACGATTTGGACGCGCTGTTGAAGTCCAAACGGAGTATCGACAAGCTCGCGTCGGCCGATTTGGCGAAGGAGCTTCAGGATGCGCGGTCGTTGATGTGGGACGCGCATCGATTTTGGGACGCGTTGGAGCGCCATCCCGGGACGCCGCAAGCAGCGCTCCGTCAGTTGCTCGGCGGGCAGCCGAATCGCTGGATGGGGATTGCTCGCCAGTGGGCCGAGCTCGGACTGGTCCGCTTCGAGAACGAGGGCGGCTCGACGCGCCTGCGCTTGCGCATACCGCTCGACGAGATTGTCCCTGCGAAATGTCCGTCGTGCGGTGGAATCACTCGCCAGCGCGAGCGTGCGATGCTGTCCGCCATCGAGTGTCCCACGTGCCACAATCAGGTGTCATTCGTGCTCCTGCGCGCCGCTCCTGATTCACCTGGGAGGTAGCCCAGTGCTTTACTTCGTCGCCGCACTCTGCGGGATGGTCATGGGGGCGTTATGCGTGTTCTTCCTCCTGGAGAGCCGTCGACGGCAACTGTCGGAGGCCCGCAGGAAGCTTGAGCACGAAGCACAGCACCTCACGGAGAAGGCGAGAGGCGTCGATGATCTCGGCACGCGTAACAAGCTGGAACAGGAAAAGCTGAAATCAGAAAAAGCAAGATTGGAGCGCGCGACCGCCAGTCTCGCCGCACGAGTCAAGCTCGAGCAGGAGAATCTGAGCGCGGAACGACAGAGCTTCGAGGCACTTCCCGTTTCGTACCGCGAGTTGCAGGAGGAGAACCACCTACTCAAACGTGACCTACAGAACTTGGAGGTGGGTCTACGAAAGCTGCAATTGGACCGTGACATCGACCGCGAGAAACACGACGAAATCGACCGGCGCTGCGCAGAAGTCGGGACACGGCATCTGAAGGACACGGTAAAGTGGATCGAAAGCGGACTGACAGCCAACAACTTTGCCAGTTCGAAGCAGCGACTACTCGAGACCATCGGACGGTGCCGGTCCATCGGTCTGGGCGTATCTGTCGATCAGGAACGCGAGTTCGTGGCGGATCTCCAAAGCGAGTATGAGAGGCTCGTGCGGGCGGCATTCGAACGAGAGGAGCAAGCGCGCATCAGGGCGCAGATCCGCGAAGAGCAGGCGCGGCAGCGCGAAATCGACCGCGAACTGGCGCGACTGGAGCGCGAGCGCACGGCGATCCAGGCTGCCCTGGACCGTGCACTTGCCGACGCGAAAAATCAGCACAGCGCGGAGATTGAACAACTGAAGGCGCGCCTGGCCGAGGCGGAGGAGAACTCACGGCGCGCCGTGGCGCAGGCAGAGCTCACTAAGGCAGGCTATGTCTATGTCGTTTCAAACGTCGGCTCCTTTGGCCAAGGCGTATTCAAGATCGGCATGACGCGCCGGCTGGAACCTGTTGACCGAATACGAGAGCTCGGTGATGCCTCAGTTCCGTTTCCATTTGATATTCACATGATGATCTCCTGCGACGATGCGCCCGCCCTGGAAAACGCGATCCATCGCGCACTGCGCAAAAATCACATCAACAAAGTCAACCCGCGGAAGGAATTCTTCCGCTCGGACATCCAGACAATCTACCACATCGTCGCCGACCAGCACGGCAAGGTCGAATACGTCGCCGACGCAGAAGCCCTCGAATATCGCCAGAGCCTGGATATCAGCTCCGAGGACCAGGAATTCATTGACAGCACATTCGAACGCGTCTACCGCGACCGCGTAGATGAAGACTGATCGACGGATCGATCAAAACGCACGGACCCCGCCGACATTGCCGGCGGGGCCCGTGCGCTGCGTCCACGGTCCTCGATGGGGGAATCTAGCGCGTCAGGAGTCCCACGAAGGGATCAATGTCAAAGGCGTTCACCACGCCGTCTTCGTTGCAGTCGGCGAGGTACACGTCGCAGTCCGGGTAGGACACCTCGTAGCCCGCCGCGTCGGTCACGGCCAGGACGAACGCGTCAATGTCGAAGGCGTTCACCGCGCCGTCGCAGTTCAGGTCGCCGACCGGGTGCGGCGACTGGTCGAGGACCTCGAGCGTGTAGCTGCCGTCGGAACTGCCCCAGCCGTCCACCACGATCGTGTACGTGCGGTGCGCCGTCAGCGCCAGCTCCGCCAGGTAGGATCGATACGACTCCGGCGGCGCGCCGACGCAGCCGTCGTCGTTGCAGGCCAGCGGCTCGCCCGCGGTGATCGCGTCCTCGTAGACGTACACCTTCGTGTCATAGGCGGAGCCGCACAGCGAGATGTCGATCACCTGGTCGCGCGGGGCCCAGTACGTATGCACCACGTCCGGCGCGGTCGAGCCCTGGAACGGGCACTCCTCGTCAAAGTCGTCACGGCAGCTCGAAGTAGAGCCCTCGTGCGTGAAGGGCAGCTCCGCAATCGCCACGGCGCTGGCGACACTGTCGTTCGGGCAGGCGCTGTCGGCACATTCGATGCTCAGCAGGCCCGGTCCCCTGGCCCCCGCCGCACCACCCACGCGCACCAGGTACGCGGCGCCGGAAGTCGCGCCGAACGTGACCTGCGACTGCGCGCCGCAGTCATTGTCATTGCACGCCAGCGCGGTGCCCGGACCGTCGGGACACTGCGTGTAAACGGCCAGCCGCGTGTCGAAGCTGCTGCCGCACAGGCTGACCGCCACATCGCCCGCGCAGGGCGCCGTGAACTGGAACCAGATGTCCGCGTCATCCGTGCCCGTGAAGCCCGCGCACGAGGCGTCTTCCGGTGCGCTCGGCGTCGCCGCGGTCGTGTCGAAGAACGTCACACCGACGTCGACCACTTCGGCGGAATCGCAGTCATCGTTCGCCAGGACCGCAGTCGGTGCGCACGACACCTGGAGCGTCCCCGTGCCGACCGCGGGGCCGCCGACGCGAATCAGCAAGGCAGTGCCCTCCTCCACCGCCAGCGTGAGCTCGGATTGCGCGCCGCAGCCATTGTCGTTGCACGCGAGGGCCGTGCCCGAACCGCCCGGGCATCCCGCCGGATACACGGCCAGCGCCGTGTCGAACGAGCTGCCGCACAGGCTGACGGTCAGCGTACCGGTGCAGGTGGCGACATACTCGTACCACAGGTCGGCGTCCTCGACGCCGTCGAAGCCACAGCCCGGCTCGGCGGGCCCGTCGCTGTCGGCGGTCGTATTGTCGAAGTAGTAGGCGCCGTCCGTGATCAGCGCCGGCGTCGCGCAGCCGTCGTTGTCGGTCGGGCGCGGCAGCGGTACGACAACCGATTCCGGCGTGCCCGGCTTGAACAGCACCAGCTCGGCCTCGGTGATCAGCGACGGATCCATCGGGCCGCGGAACCGGAAGTTGTACAGCGTTCCCCAGCGCAGGGCGTTGGCGTTCGGATCTTCGGCGTACGTCAGCGTGTCCCAGCGGACGTAATCGGCGCCGGTGGTCGGCGTCCAGTCGGTGCCGGAGTACGGCTCGCCGGAGTGGTAGGCGACGTCATGGAACCCGATGTTCGTGAGGCCGGCGCCGTCCGGCAGGTGCACGATGAACCCGCCGACCGCGCGGTCGGAGTTGAGGTTCTGCACGGCGAACTCGTAGTTCCAGCTTCCGTCGCCGAGCTCCGTCGCCTTCCAGGCGACGTACACGCGTCCCTCGTCCGGGATGTCGACGATCGTCAGGCCCACGTTCGGATCGAACGCTCGCCAGGCCTCGATCACCGGCTGCATGCGCACCGTCGCCGACGAGCCGCCGCCCACCGGCCGGGTGAACGTGACGTCCAGGTCGGATTCGACCCAGATCTGCCGCCACGAGGCGTTGTTGTGCAGGTTGCCGGCGGCGGCATCATCGGGGCTCACGTATTGCCCCTCGACGAAGTACAGCGCACCGGGGTTGGAGAGCGGGTCAACGTCAATCGTGAAGACCTGAAGCCGCCCGTCGATGACTCCGGAGCCCGGAAAGGCGTGCGTAGCAGGCAGCTCCCCGGTGAACGGGTTGACGACCGACTTCGGGCCCAGGCTGCTCTGCGAACCGTTCAGGCTGGCGGAGTAGGGGTCGGAGCAGTTCACGCCGAGCAGCGAGCCGGAGCCGGGATAGATGCAGTCGCCGCAGAAGTCCTGGTTCAGCGCGAGGAAGGCCCACTTCAACCAGCTCTGGCCGAGCTGCTCGAAGCGCCCGGCCTTCAAGCGGTACATGGTCTGGCCGATCACGGGGCGCAGGCTGCTCCAGCTCTGCCAGTACAGCGGCTCGTCGCCGATGTTGCAGGAAATCGTTCCCACCGAGTAGGCGTGAATGCCACCCGACGACCCCCAGTGCGCCAGATCGTACAGGTCGCCGACGATCACGTCCGGTCCGGACGTCAGGAAATCTGCCGCCGCGGGCGCGCCAGCCAGCCCCCCGGCACAGAGCACGATGACCAGGAATGAATGACGCTTCAAGGTTGTCCCTCGCGAGCGAGCGGCCTGTGCTGGAAACACAGGCAACCAGCGCATCTGTCGACTCGGAACGTCCCGAACACCCGAATCCGCAGCCCATTCCGGATTCTCAGGCGAGTGTACCGAACCCGCCGGCGGCGCGTCCAGAGAATTAGCACTAATTTAATTCCGATTTCGGGCGTCGCGTCAGGGAGTGCCCCCGCCGCCGGCCAGGCGGGCGCGCAGTTGGACCAGGCGCGGGTCGCCGGGGTGGCGGAGCAGCGCGTCATCCAGGGTGCGCTGCGCGTCCGCGAGACGACCCTGCCGGGCCAGCAGTAACGCCAGCGCCAGGCGGCCGTCGGGCACTTCGGGATGCTTCTGCGCCAGCGCCTCTGCGAGGTGCAACCCTTCGGCAGCGCGCCCGGCGTCGGCCAGCACGAGCGCGAGGTCGACCTGGAGCGGCAGGTCGTGCGGCCGGCGACCCGCCGCCTCTGCGAGCAGCGGCGCCGCCTCGTCGATGCGCCCCAGGCGGCGCAGCGCTGCCACCAGGTCGCGCCGCGCGTCGGTCAGCGCCGGGTCGTCGCGCACCGCTCGCTTCAACTCGTCGATCGCCTCGGGCAGCGCGCCCTGCCGGGCACGCAGCTCCGCCCACTTGTACCGGGCCGCCCCGAAGCGCGGTTCGAGCGCCACCGCCTGCGCCAGGTGCGGCGCCGCCTGCTCAAGCTGGTCCAGGTAGAGATAGAGCGTGCCGAGTTGGGCTTCGAGCTTCGCGCTGGGCAGCCAGCCCCACCGGCGCGCCTGCTCCAGGTGAACGATGCTGTCACGTGCCGCCTCCGCCGCGGCGGGCGCGCCCGGTCCCTGCTCCGCCTGGAGCCGCCGGCCTCGCGGCTGGCGTCTCGCGTCGCGCTGGTG
>CAZVRR010000087.1:8326-10309 GCA_964629745.1 uncultured Planctomycetales bacterium
GGCCACCCGTCCGCCCTCGCGCCGGTGCACCTGGACGTACGCGGAATGTCCCAGCCCGAGCAGCCAGGCCAGGCAGACTGCCGCGAACACCCACCCCGCCGGCCGGAGGCGGTCGTGGATGCGCAGTTGAAACCGGTGTACGCGCACCGCCGGCCGGTACACAAGGCGCGCGGCGTGCAGCGTGAGAAACGCCGTCAGGGCCGCCAGGCCCAGGGCAAACAGGAACGGGACCCGGTCATACAGCCCCCACAGCGCGTACAGCGCGAACCCGAATACGCCGGCCAGCGCCAGTTCCTCGGGCCAGGAGTAGTCGTACGCGCGCCGCGCGCGCGGCGCCCTCGCGCGGGCCAGCACTGCCGGGCGGCCCAGCCCGAAGTACAACGCATCATTCGGGCAGACGCTGATGCAGTCCGTGCACTTCATGCAGCCCGGATTGACCACCATGCCGAACGTCCGCACCTCCTCGTGCACCCGCACATTCGACGTGCACGTGGCGGTGCAGTGGCCGCAGCCGCTGCAGTCCGCCGTCACGCGGATTCGACCCGTCGCGAACCGGTCCGCAACGCCGAACAAGCCGCCGTACGGGCACGCATACGTGCAGAAGCCCTTGTTGCCCAGGAAGTAGACGACGATGAATCCGCAGCTGAACAGCGTGAGCACGGTGATGACGGGGCCCGGGAACGTCGCCCACAGGTCATCCGTCGTGAAGTGTGCGACGAAGCGCGGCATGTCGCCCGTCTGCCACACGCGGCGCACGGTGGGCCAGGCGAACATGTACAGTCCGGCCGCCAGCGGCACGAAGACGAGCAACCGCGAGCGCAGCGGCCGGGGCCGCAGACCGAGCTTACCGAGCAGCCACGTGCACAGGTCCTGCAAGGCGACCAGGTGACAGGCCCACCCGCAGAAGAAACGTCCCAGCACCAGCGTGCCGAGCAGCGCGACCGCGAGCAGGACGAAGCCGACGTTGACCAGCCCCTGTTCCAGCGTCTGCATCGCCTCGCTGGGTTCCGCCGGCGTCAGGCTGCGTCCGGCCAGGCGCCAATGCACGATGTGCACCGCCACGACCACGTGGACCAGGATCAGCACGCCGGCGCGCCAGCGCGCCGCGCGCGATTTCCGCGGCGGGGCGGCCGGGCGAGCCGGCACCTGCGGCAGGCTGATGCTCAAACGGCGGGTCAAGCGCGAAAGTCCTTGCCGGTATTCTAGGTCGCACACGGGCAGCCGCCGGTTGAATCCCCTCCCCGGGCCTGCAAGAATCCGGATGTGGGCTCGCCGAGGGCGGACGCCCGGGAGACCAGCATGCGGCGGACGGCGCTTGGACTGATGTTCTGGCTGGCGGCAGCGGGAGCCGCGGCGCAGACGGAGACGCCGGAGGAGCAGGCCGAAGAGCGTGCGGGCTTCCCGCAGAACATCGGTCGCCTGTTTCGCGCATTCACGCAGCTCGGTGACTGGGATACGCACAGTGCCTACCTGACGGCCGCGGTCGAGAAGACGTTCGAGCGCAACGAGTGGAATACCGAATCGGACCAGTTCGCCCTGGAATTGATCCGCGACGTGAACCAGATTCCGCCGTGGTCGCCCCTCGAGCGTTTCGATCGGGCGCTGGAACTGATTGGCGATCGCTACGCGCTCGACGACGAGCAGGAGCAGACGCTGCGTGACGTGCTGATCCGCGACTCGAACGAGCTGTTCCGCAAGCACTCGGGGCGCATCCTGCAATACGCGGTGGATGCGATTCAGACGCGGGCCGCGGGCGCGCCCTTCACGCCGGAGCAGGTGGCGCGCTGGGTCGAGCTCGCCGAACCGGTGTTTCTCGACTCGCGCGAGCGCTTGAACGAGTCGGCGCTCGAGCTGATGCAGCACCTGCGCCCGGAACAGCTCGCGATTGTCGAGGCGGACCTGGCGGCAGCCAACCGGCGCATGGATGACATGTACACCCAGGCGCAGCGGTGGGCCGAGGGCGGCTGGGATCCCCAAGACTGG
>CAZVRR010000087.1:10319-13220 GCA_964629745.1 uncultured Planctomycetales bacterium
ACTGGGGCCTGGAGAGCGACCCGATCCAGGGGGCCGGCGAAATGGAACAGGCGGCTGCGGAGGCGCAGCGCGAGGCGGCCGCCGCGGAGCGGGCCGCGGCCCGGAGCCGCGAGACGTCGCAAGCCGCGCGCGAGGGGCCCGCGGCGCAAGGCGGGGAGGCATCTCGGCCACAGCCGCCCGCCACGTCGCCCGCGACCGGCGCGCCGGACAACGACCCCTGGGCCCTGTACGTCCGAAGATTCATCGCGAAATACAAGCTCAACCAGGGCCAGCAGGCTCGCGCGTGGAAGATCCATCGCGATCTCAAGGCGCGCGCCGACACGCACCGGCGACGCCACGCGCAACTGGTCGACAGCACGAGCAAGCGCGCCGGCGGGACGGAGCAACTGCTCCCCGCCCTCCAGGAGGCCGGCGACAAGCTCAACGCCGCCATCGACGAGCTGTTCGGCCAGCTCAAGCACCGACTCGAGCGGCTGCCGACCCGCGCCCAGCGGCGCGATGCCGGCCCCGAGCCCCTCGAGCCGCCTGTCGCCTCGCAGCCCGCCCAGCTCCAGGTGAATCCGGTCGAACACGACGGGCCCTAGCCGCCGGCGCCGTGACCACCTCCCGCCGGCCGCGTATGCTCCCGCCTTTGCTCACAGGTGCCGCATGCCGCAGGGCGTAATCTTCGATATGGATGGCGTGATCGTCGACTCGGGCGGGCCGCACCGCGAAAGCTGGCGCCTGCTCGCCCGTCGCTCCGGCCTGACGATTACCGACGCCGCGTTCGCCGAGACGTTCGGGATGACCAGCCGCGAAATCATCACGAAGTTGTGGGGCGCGCAGGTCGGCGACGCGCAGGCGCGCGATATCGACGCACGGAAGGAAGCCGTCTACCGCGACCTGATCACGGGCCGCGTGCCGCTTTCCATCGGGGCGCGCGAAACGCTGGCGGCGTTGGCCGCCGTGGGCTTCCGGCTGGCCGTCGGCACCTCCGGGCCGCCCGAAAATGTCGAGCTTGTTCTGCGTGAGACGCGGCTGGCGCCATACTTCACGGCGACCGTGACGGGCTTCGATGTCGCGCGCGGCAAGCCGGCGCCCGACATCTTTCTCACGGCCGCCGAGCGGCTCGCGCTGCCGCCGGTCGACTGCATCGTGATCGAGGATGCACCGGTCGGAATCGCGGCCGCCCGGGCCGCGGGCATGCCGGCCATCGGCTACACCGGCACGCACCCGGCGGAGCGGCTGCGCGACGCCGGGGCTGTAACCGTCGTGGCACAACTGCGCGAAATCACGCCCGCGCTCATCAGGCAGATCTTCGCCAGCCCGACGTAACACCTGCCAGCTTGTCGCTTTCCGTCGGGAAATCGGTCATTTCCGGGCACGCCCGGCGGTGCCGGCGCACGCGCCGCGCGCCCCGTGAATACGCGGCCGGGGCGCCTCGTCGAACACTACGGAATCGACGGCTCCACGACAGGAGTACAGACCATGAAACGCGTGGCAGGCATGACGATGTGCGCGGCAGTGTGGATCAGTGCGGCGGCCCTGGCCTCGGAAGCAGACACTTCGGCCTGGGCCGGCGCCGGCCGCGGCCGGACCGGCAGCGCCGGCGCGACGGCCCACTACGAGGGCGACGCAGGCTTCGCGCGAACCGACAGTCGCAGCGGCGCCACCAGCCTGGCCCGCGGCGTGGCGATCGGAGTTGACGAGGACGGGCTGTCGCTGTCGATCAGCCATGCCATCGCCCCGCGCAGCGGGCCCGCCCTGGCGACCACGTTCAACATGAGCATCGGCGAGGATGGACGCGTCAGCACCAGCGGCGGACTGAGCGTGGCCGAAAGCCCGCTACAGCGCTCGGTGCGTGCCGGCGGGAGCGCCGCCACCTATGGGCCGGCATTGGCCAGCGCGGGCGGCAGCACCGATCGCTTCGGGACTGTCCATGCCCGGACCTGGGCGGAAGACAGCGGACCGCGGCCCCGTGCAACGTGGACCGGCGGCGAACGGCGCGATGACAGCCCCCGCGTCATGAAGCTCGCGAGGATACGCCGGCCGTAAGCAGCCGTGCGATTGTCAGCGAGCGAGGAACGAGTGCCGCGGCGCAAGGATGCCCGCGGCACTCGCGTTATCCGGCGTCCTGACAGGGGCAGCCGACCTCCCTACCATACCATGCACGTATGGCCAAGACCCTGTACCTGATCGACGGACACGCCCAGATCTACCGGGCCTACTACGCCCCCTTCGGCAACCTGACAGCGCCCAGCGGCGAGCCGACGCGCGCAACGCACGTGTTCTGCCAGATGCTGCTGAACCTCGTGCGCGACCGCAAGCCGGACTACCTGGCGCTGGTGCTCGACGTCTCCGACGAAACCGTCTTCCGGCGCGCGATCGACCCTCAGTACAAGGCCCAGCGCGAGCCGGCGCCGGAGGACCTGCCCGTTCAGTTCGACCGGATTGTCAGCATTGTCGAAGCACTGCGCATCCCGATTCTGCGCATGCCGAGCTACGAAGCCGACGACGTGCTCGCAACGCTGGCCTGCAAGCTGGCGGGACCCGAACTCGAGGTGTACTTCGTCAGCCGCGACAAGGACCTCGAGCAGCTCCTCGCGCCACACGTGAAGATGTTCGATCCGCTCAAGAACGAGGTGATCACGCCGGAGCGCCTGCTCGAGCTGAAGGGCTGGCGGCCCGACCAGGCCGTCGACGCGCAGGTCCTGACGGGCGACACCGTCGACAACATCGCCGGCGTGCCGGGCGTCGGACCGAAAACGGCCGCGAAGCTGCTCCAGAAATACGGCACGGTCGACGCGATCATCGCCCACGCGGACGAGCAGACGCCCAAGCTGCGCGAGAACCTGAAGGCGTTCGCCCCCCGGCTGGAGACCGCCCGCCGGCTGGTGCGGCTCTGCTGCGATGTGCCGATCG
>CAZVRR010000088.1:0-13021 GCA_964629745.1 uncultured Planctomycetales bacterium
GTGCGCGAACTGCTGGCAGAGATCGAGGCATCCCGCGCGGACGGTTCGCGGCGCCCGCCGCATCGGAGCAAGTAGTATGACCAGACGATCGACCGCAGACGCACAACGAGCAGAGGCGCCGGCCGCCCCGGCAGGCGACGGAGCGGCTCCGCCGACCGCGGCGAACGCGGCGGCGCTGGACGTCTCGAAGTTCAAGGCCCTGACGCTGGAGGTGGTGAGCCGCGTGCGGGGGCTGCGGGAGCTGCTGGAGGCGCGGGCGACGGCGTTGCACGAGGCCCGCGCGGCCCTGGAGGAATTCCGGGACGCGTTGCAGAAGGACAGCGCCGAGCTGGTCGAGCGCGAGCAGCAGTTGCGCAGCGAGCGCGAGCAGCGGCCGAGCGCGCTCGCTGCCCAGGGGCAGGAGTCCGCGGCGTTGTAGGCGCAACTGGCGGAGACGGCGGCGCCGCACGCCGCCCGGCAGGCCGATCTCGAGGAACGCGCGCGGCGGCTGGAAGAGCTGGAGTCGGAGCTGAGCGCCCGCGACGAGGCCAGCCGTGCGCAAGCGACGGCGATTGCGGCGGAAGCGCAGCGGATACAGCAGGAGTCCGCGGAAATCGCCGCGCGCCACAGCACGCTCGATGAAGAGGCCCAGCGGGTGGCGGAGCAGGCCGGGCAGACCGCGGCGCTGGCGCAGGAGCTCGAAGCACTGCGGGAAGCGCTCAACGAGCAGGAGTCACACGTCACGGCGCGCGAAGCCCAGGTGGCCGAGCAGCGGAAAGCGCTGGAGCGCGGCACGGCGCAGCTGGCCGAGCGGCAGGCCCAGGTGGAGACGGCCTCGACCGACCTGCAGCAGCGCGACGAAGCGCTGCGGAAGCAGGAGGCACAGCTGACGTTCCTCCAGCAGGCCTGTGAAGCAAAGATGCGCGAAGTCGAGGCCGCCGCGGCGCAGGTCGACGAGCTGCGCCGCCAGCTCGAGTCCGAGCTGGAGCGCCTGGGTGCGCAGCAGGACGACCTGCTGCCGCGCTACGGCGTAACCCCCGGCGCGGGCCCCGAGACCAAGCCGGTGGCCGGCATTCCCGCGCCGCCGCCCTCGAAGGCACAGGAGGCGATGGAACGCTTTCGAAAGATGTGTCGCGACGCCAAGCGAAAGGCCATTAACGCCGGCTAGCCGCCGGAAGGCAGGATTCCATGGGCTGGTTCTCCCGATCCGCCGCCACGCCCCACGCTCCCGCGCGGGCGCAGCGCTACGAGCCGGCGCCCGTGACACGGATCTCGGACGATCCCATGACGGCGGCGGCGCAAGTGCACCGCTACGGGGTGTTGCTGCGGCCGCCCGAGGCCTGGCGCAAGGCGGCGGAACTCCCCAAGCTGCGGGCCGCGGCGCTGAAGAAGGTGGACGAGTCCTTTGCGCTGGTGCCCGAAGGGGCCACGTCGATCGAGTTGCAGTTGAATACCGAGACATGCGGGCAGGAGCGCGACACGGCGACGCAGCCGTTCCTGCTGGCGCGCTGCGCCGTGACCAACGCGGACTACCAGTTGTTCGTCGATGCCGGCGTGTACGAGGACGCCAGTTTGTGGCCGGAGTGCATCTGGCCGCACCTGATCCAGTTCTGCGACCAGACCGGCGCCCCGGGCCCGCGCTACTGGCGGGGCGGACGACATGACCGGCGCCTGGCGCGCCATCCCGTGGTGGGCGTGTGCTGGTTCGAGGCGTACGTGTACGCCGCGTGGGCCGGCTATCGCCTCCCGACCGAGGCGGAATGGCAGGTCGCGGCGGCGTGGCAGCTCGGCTCGGCGGCGGCGGGCCCGCGGCGGTACCCGTGGGGCGACGTGCTGGACCTGGAATGCTGCAACATCTGGGCGAGCGGCCATAACCACTCGCTGCCGGTGGAGGCGTGCCCGGCGGGCGCGGCCCCCAACGGCGTGTTGCAGCTCATTGGCAACACGTGGGAATGGGTCGACGCGGACTTGGACTACCGCGATGACGAGGGCTGCGAGGTGGTCGGCGAGGCGCCGTTGAAGGTGATTCGCGGCGGCGCGTTCGACACGTACTTCGCCTGGCAGGCGACCAGCACGTTCCGTTCGGGCCTGCCGATGCTGGCACGGGCCCACAACGTCGGATTTCGCTGCGCCATGGACGTCAGCGCTGATCCGCATCCCTGACAAGAGGGTTCCACATGGCAGCAACGGCAACCAAGAACTCTACCGAGCGGCTGGCTTGCCTGATCTGTGACACGGCCAACGCGGCGAACCAGACACTGTGCAAGGCATGCGCCGCGCCGCTGCAACTCACGCGCAGCACGCTGGATCGGAAACGGCCGCCCTGCCTGGTGGCCGTGCTGGGCGACAGCAACGTGGGCAAGACCGTGTACCTGGGTTTCCTGCTGGACGTGCTCTCCCAGCGGACGCAGGAGTACGAGGCCTTGCCGCGGGACGCGCGCTCGGTGGACCTGCCGCAGACCGTGATCAGCCACATGGCGTGGCGGATGTTTCCGCCCAAGACGCCGATGGAAGCGAACCAGTGGAACTGGGCCTGTTACGAGGTGACGCGGCGCGGGCGCAACGGCCGCGTCATCGATCTCGTGACCCCGGATCTGCCGGGCGAGGCCATCGCGGCCGAGTTCACCTCGCCGACGACCTTCAAGATCATCCAGAGCCTGCTGCACAAGGCGGCCGGCGTGCTGCTGCTGGTGGACGCGGCCCGCGCGGCGCACGGGTCCGCGCAACCCGACTTCTTCGCGCTCAAGACGCTCAGCTACATCGAGTCCTGCCGCAGTCGCAGCAGCCGGCGGCGGATCTCGATGCCCGTGGCTGTCATCCTGACGAAGGCCGACTACGTGCCGGAGTGTTTCGACGACCCGTACCAGTTTGCCCGGGCGAACCTGAGCCGGCTGTGGAACATGCGCGAACGGCGCTTCAGCCGGGCCGAGTTCTTCGCCAGCAGCGTGGTCGGTGCGCTGGGGTTCGCGACGCGCGGCGGCGCAGATTCCGTGCGTCCCTTGCCGCTGCACACGTCGCTCCGGGGAGTCGTGGAGCCGTTCGAATGGATCCTCTCGCAGCTCTAGCGCCGGGTCCGGCCGAGGGCGGGCCGGCGCCGGCGGACACTGACGGTCCGGCCGAGGCTGCCCGCGACCTGGTTGACCGGGCGATCTTCGCGTCCACGCCGTCGCCGGTGGCGCGCGGCTACCGCATCGTCGCCGCTTCCGCCGGCCTGACGCCGGACGAGCAGCGCGAGATCGTGCAGCGGGCGCCGTCCCATGGAAACCTGGTCGATGCGCAACCGGAAGCGCGGGGCATGGCGGGGTTCATGCTGCAAAGCGGCCGGTACGGGCTGCTGCTCTCCCGGCACGCCGGTCCGGAGCCCAGTGGTCGCGGCGGCCTGTGCGTCTGGACCGATGCGCTTCTGCTCGCGCCGGAGCAGTTTCGGCGCTGCGGCTGCGATCCACTGCGACTGGAGGAATGGGCGCGGCCGCTGCTCGAGCTGTCTGTCGGCAAGCCGGCGGGTACGCGCCTCGACCCCCTGAGCCTGCGACCGGACCGCGACCTGTCCGCGACAGAGGCGCCCGCCGTACCCGGCGGCAATCTGCCCTGCCTCTTGCGCGTGATTGCCGTCGGGCTGGCCGCCGGTCCTCTGATCGTCACCGGCGTGCCAAACGCCCGGCAGGTCATGCAGTGGGCGCTGGCGGGAATCCCGGCTGCGCGGCGGGGGCAAATCTCGTTCTGTTACGGTCTGAAGTTCTCATCCCAGCGCGCTTTTGACCTGCTCTTTTGCGGCTGCCTCAACGGGGAAATGGCGGACTTCGCGCGCGATCACGACTATGCCGTGGCGGACTGGCAGTCCGCGGCCGGGCCGCCGGAGACGCTGGTCGGGCCGTGGCTGGAATTTGTCGGCCAGATGCTGCATGCCGGCCGGATTCGATTCCTGCGCGCCTTGACCGACGAATTGACGGGCGACCTCGCGCCGTCGCAACTGGCCGGTCTCGGTGAACTTGCCACGGCGGCAATCCACAGTGCGGCGCTGGAAACCAGCGTGCTGGAAGCGGCACTCGCCAGGGTGCGCAACGCGGCGCCGGGCGGGCCGGTGCAGCGGCGGCTCATCGAGCGGCTGCGGCGGGCCGTGGCGCGGCGGAGGGCGGATCGCTGCAATGGGCGAGGCGCGGCACAAAGCGCGGGCGAAGCACTGCCGCCGTGAGCCAAGCGAACCAGGCCGCTATTCGGAAGGTATCACTACCAACGGCACGGCCGGAAGGAAGCCGACGGAGGTGCGGCCCGCCTGACCGGCGGCCGGGCCACCCTGCCGCGGGCGCTGCGCCGGGGCGAATGCCTCGACGATCAGGTTGTCTGACGGCCCGATCTGCGTCGATTGTGCGTCGGCCTTCAATACGAGCAGCAGGCCATCCTTGAGCCGGGTGACCTTGTCGAGCGTGATGCCGCTCGGTGGCTCGCTCAGCCGCCATTCCAGCTTACGGTCGAGCAGGCGGCTGGGCATCTTGAAGCGCAGGTTCGTCGTGCCGCCGGGTTCAATCTGTACGGGTGTGCGACCTTCGAACTCTACGTCGGCAACCGGCAACCGACTCGCCCGGACGGCCACGACCAGTTCCTGTGCGGGCAGCAGGTGCCGGTAGGCAAACGCCTGCGTCACGTCCTCCGCGGGGACAGCCGGTCGCTTCACAGTCCGCTTGCCGAATCGGGCACGGCCGGCCAACTCCAGGGTAACCGGCTCGTCCGTGCGCTTGCGTGGCGCGGTGAGGGTCATGCGAATCCGGTCGCGGCCCGCGGGAATCGTCGCGCCGGACAGGGCGAAACCACCCGGCGACTCGTCAAGCACGATGTCGATCGGCCCGTCGAACCCGTCCTTGCGCACGGCATAGACGTGCAGCATCGCCGCGCCGCCGGCGACCACGTTCACGCTGGCCGGCACGACGCGCAACGCGAAATCGGGCTGCGGCGGCGACACGCGCAGGCGGTAGCCGCACGCCGGTCCGCCCTGGCCCTGCGCATCAGTGACCTGGACGAAGTACATTCCATCCGTCGGCAGGGTCGCGCAGAGGTAGGAATCGGCGCTATGCGTTTGCACGCCGCTGTCCAGGTACAGGACGCCTTCCTTGTGCTCGTAGTCATCATTCCACGCGAGGATGTTGCCCGCGGCGTCCAACAGTCGCAGCACGGAATCCAGCGGCGAATTCAGCCGGCGGGCCGAAATCTCCGCCACGATCTGGCTGCCGGCCTTACCCTTGAACTGGAACACGTCGATGTCGCCCGGCGTGCCGATCCGCCCGTCCGCGATATGTCCCAGTGCGATCCGCTGTGCGCCCGCGACGTCGTCGTTGGGTTCGGATTCGGGATCAGCCGGCAAGTCATCCACGGCAAAGGTCACGGTGTTCGATGCGTGTTTGCCGGAGCCCAGGCCGCGCTGGCGCACGCCGGGCATGTCGCGCCCGGGGTCCAGCAAAAGCTGCTGCCCGGGCAGGTTCCAGCCCTCGATATCCACGTAGCGGCGGTGCCGGGTCTGGGTGCCGAGCGGAAAGAGCGATGTGATGAATGGCCGCTCCGCCAGTGTGATGCGGTAGACGAAATCCTGTCGCCCCCGAAACAGGGAGTCGCGAATTTCCACTTCGTACTGCCCATCCGCGGGGACTTCGTAGTACAGAACCGGATCCGGTTCGAAGCGATAGTCGTCTACGAATGCGACCTCGGCGCCCGCCGGATCGCGGACACACAGGCTGGCCTGGAACCAGCCGGGGACGGCGTCGGCCAGGTAGGGTATCAGCCGCCGGGCGTGCGTCTCGATCACCAGTCCCTGTCCCTGCCGGCCGTGAAACGCGAAGCGATCCGTGTCGCCGGGCATGATCTGGCCGTTCACGACGGCCGGCAGTTCGAGCGGCGCCGGCGCGGGCAGCAGGTCGGCGAGACGCGAGTCATCATCCTCGAGCTCGCAGGTTTCGGGCCACGCACCGACCTCGAACCGCACCGGATTGGCGAGGCCGGCCTGGCCGCAGAGGCGCAGCTCGCGCTGCCCCAGTGCTGCATCGCGCTCGATCGACACCTGGATCAGCACGGACTCGGCGAGCTGCGGCGCCGGCTGTCCCTTGCGCAGGGCCCCCAGCATGTACCGGATGTGCAGCAACTCGCGGATGTTCTTGTGCTCGAGGTCGTGGAGCAGCGGATGTTGCGGCAGTGCGGCGGGCGCACTTGCCGGCGGTGTGCCGGCGGCGTCGGCACGCCGCTCCGCCTCCAGCAGGCGTGGCGGGGCGGGCCCCACCTGGCCGGTTTTCTCCAGGTCTTTCCAGCGGCGCAGCAACAGCCCGCGCACTTTCTCGCCCAGCGCTTGACGCTGCTCGGGAGTGATTCTGCGCAGCGGCGGATAGGTTTCGAGCACCTTGGCGCGAACACCCCCGCCGCTGACGTGCACGAACTTCGCCCCGCCGAGATTCTGCCCGCTTGCCGTCACCAGCACCGTCGTGCCTTGCCGCCCGCCGGCGGGATACAGGCAACCGACGTGCGGGTCGCGCGTCGCCTGTTGTGCCCCAGCGTGCGGGCCCACACTCAGCAGCAGCACCAGCAGCGCTCGACGGGCGGGGTTCATGATTTCATGATCTCGTGAAGGCGGCCGCCGGTGGGCGCGCCGTCGGCGGGGGCCGGCAGGACGCGCGCGTCGAGTCCGCGCGGGTTGGGCAGGGCACCGTCCGGGTCGATTCCGAGCAGCTCGTAGATGCTGCCGAGCAGGTCGACCGGGTAGACCGGCCGCCTGGCCACTTCTTCGCCCGTGGCGTCGGAGGCGCCCACGACGCGCCCGCCCTGGAAGCCGCCGCCCGCGACAACCGCGCAGAAGCAGTTGCCATGATGACCGCGCCCGCCGTTCCAGGGCGGCTCCCACTGCACGCGCGGCGTGCGGCCGAACTCGCCGCCCCACCACACGATCGTGCGATCGAGCAGGCCGCGCTCGGCCAGGTCCGTGAGCAGCGCCGCCATCCCTTGGTCCATCTCCGGCAGTTTGCGGCGCATGGCCTGGAAGTGCTGCTTGTGCGTGTCCCAGCCTTTGTAGTTGATCGTCACGTAGGGCACGCCGGCCTCGACGAGGCGCCGCGCCGCCAGGCACGACTGGCCAAACGTGTGGCGGCCGTATCGTTCGCGCAGCACCGCGGGCTCCTGGGACAGGTCAAACAGCCGGCGGGCGTCGCCGAACATGAGTCCGTAGGCTTCTTCCTCGCACTCGTCGAGCCGCTGGAACTGCGGATGTCCACTGGCCAGCTTCCCGAGCGTGTCGAGGTCATGCAGCAGCGTGCGGCGGCGACGCTGTCGATCGTCCGAGATGTTGCGAGCGATGAGTCCCTCGACGGTGAAGCGCTCCTGGTTCGGGTCGCCGCCAGTGACGAAGGGCTTGTAGCGCTGTCCCAGGAAGCCGGCCTCGGAGAAACGTCCCTGTGACTCGGTGAGCACGATATAGGGGGGCACCACGCCGCGATAACCGCGGTCATGGCCTTTGAAGAGCGACACGACAGCGCCGGCGGACGGGTAGACGAGGCGCCCGGGCTGGCGGCCCGTCTGCACCAGGTACGAGGCAGTCTCGTGGGCGCTGACGCCGTGCGTCATGCTGCGGATGATCGCGTACTTGTCCGCCTGCTGAGCCAGCAGCGGCAGCAGTTCTCCGATGCGAATGCCGTCGACGTTCGTCGGAATCGCGTTCGTGAGCGGACCGCAGTAGTCACGCCCGGCCTTGGGCTTGGGATCGAATGTATCGAGATGTGCCGGGCCGCCCCACACCCAGATTTGAATGACGGCGTCGGCTCGCGGCCTGGGGGCCGATTGTGCGAGCAGCGCACCATTGCCGACGGTCGCCCAGGCGCCCAGTCCCACGACTCCGCGGCGCAGGATTTCGCGCCGGCTCAAGCGTTCGTCGTTGGATGGCGGACGATCCATACTCACTGCTGTGGCGGCCAACGGTGCATCGGTGCGGGTCAGTGCCGGTACAGGAATTCCTTCGTGTTGACCAGGGCCCAGGCCAGGTCTTCCACGGCCTGCTTCTGCCCTGTGTCCCTCATCTTGAAGTATTCTTTCGCCACCTCCAGCTCTGCCGGCGTCGGGTAGCGCGAAAGCAGGTGCAGGTAGAGCGTCCGGATCAGCCGCGCGCGATCACGCCCGCAATCCGCGACCATTCCGCGCAGCACCGGGCTCTTCTCGATCTTCTGTTGAACGTGGCTCGAATTCAGCAAATGCAGGCGCTGTGCCGCGGAGGGCTGGTCGCTGCGCTCCGACCACAGGCCGGTGTCCCGGGCCGGGCGGCCAAACAGCTCGAGGAACGGGCTGGTGATGCTGCCGTCCGCCAGGCAGATGGTCCGCTGCTCCTGGGGGATGAACGTGAACGGTTCGGGGATGGCGCTGGTATAGGTCTCGCCGCCGCCAAACACCTGGCAGAGTGCATCAATCAGGACTTCCGCATCCAGCCGGCGGACCGGGTAGCAGGCGAAGTAGATTTCCGCGTCGGGCCGCGCGTCGCCGGCGAGCGAAGATTGCTGGTAGGTGCGGGAGTTCAAGACCAGGCGGTAAATGTGCCGCAGGTCGTATCCCGAGCTGACGAGCTCGCGCTCGAGCGCAGCCAGCAACTCGGGGTTGACCGGCTGGTTGTCGGGCCGGATGTCGTCGGGCTGGTGGATGATCCCGCGCCCCATCAGCCAGGCCCAGACGCGGTTCACGCCGGCCCGGGCAAACGAGGGGTTGTCCGGCTGCGTCAGCCACGCGGCCAGCGCCGTGCGGGGATCGTCGTCCGGCGAGATGCGCGCGCGGCTGCCGTCGGGGAACACGACGTCGAGCGGTTCGCGCGGCGCCGGGTCGAAGCAGATGATCTCTTCTTTCCATTCACCGGTCTGCTTGTATGTCAGTCGCGAGAAGAAGGCTTCCAGGTTTCGGCGCTGGTCCGCCGGCCAGGTCTCGAGCCGGCTTCCCAGGAAGGTCAGTGCGAACGCGCCGGCCAGCGCGCCGGGTTCGCGACCGGCGACGGCGCGGTAAAAGTTGACGGGGGGCACGCGGAAATTGCTGCCGCTGGAAGTCAGCAGTGCGCGGGCGAACTGGTCATACGGCATATTGCGGGCGATCGCGTCGCGGATCCAGCGGTGGTACGCCTGGACGGCGTTGGGCCACAGGTTGATGGGATACTCCGACTTGACGCGGAGGACGTCGCACCACTTGAGGGACCAGTAGTCGGCGAACTCGTCGCGCGCCAGCAGTGTTTCCACGAGCTGCGCGCGCTTCTCCGGCTGGTCGTTCTCCAGGAACGCCCGCACTTCGTCCGCCGTGGGCAGCGTGCCGATCACGTCGACGTACGCCCGCCGGACGAACACCGCATCCGAGCAGGGATGTGCCGGTTGCAGGCCATGCGCCGGCAGCGTGGCGCGTACGTGCTCATCGATGAAATTCCCGGGGGTGGCCCACGTGTCGCTCTCGAAGGGGAGGCAGGCCTGCGCGCACAGCGGCGGCGCACTCGCGACGACGAACGCCCAGGCAGCCGCTGCGAACCTGCTCATGGCATCACACTGAAGGCATCCGCGCCCGCCGCCGGTGACAAGGCGCAGCGGCGGGCCGGCCGTGCTCCCTCAAGTATAACGCCAGGCGCCGCCGGTAATTGCCGCCGGTTCGCGCCGGCCGGCGGGCGGTCGGCGGGTGCGACGGTTCGCCACGGCACGAGCATTGCCTGACGTGCCCAGGAAAGGGAGTGCACCATGTGGGCTGATCGCAAGGTCCTGGCGGCGGTTCTGGTTCTGGGCTGTGTCACGGGTGCGTCGGCGGCCGATGCCCGGCGGGAGATCCGGTTTCCGGATCTCCCCGGCCTTGTCACGCTGAAGTGCGACTTCCACGTGCACACCGTGTTCTCCGACGGCGACGTCTGGCCGCCGGTGCGCGTCGACGAGGCGTGGCGCGAGGGCCTCGACGCGTTGGCGATCACCGATCACGTCGAGTACCACCCGCACAAGGACGATGTCGGCGGGGATCTCAATCGCTCCTATGACTTGATGGTGGAGCGCGCCCGGCGGCAAGACATTCTCCTGGTTCGCGGGGCCGAGCTCACGCACGATACGCCGCCCGGCCATTTCAACGCGGTGTTTCTGGGCGACGTGCGGCCGCTGGCGATGTCGGACTTCTACTCCAAGTTCGATGAGGCAGCCCGGCAGGGCGCGTTCATTTTCTGGAACCACCCGGGTTGGCAAGGCGCCGAGCGCGGCCGCTGGGGCGAGGAGCAGACCCGCCTGTTTGAGTCGGGCCGGCTGGAAGGAATTGAGATCTGCAATGGCGACGTGTACTTCCGCGAGGCGCACCAGTGGGCGCTCGAAAAGGGACTCACGCTGGTGGGAGACTCGGATATCCACGCTCCGTCGCCGACGACGGCGTGGACGCCCGAGGAGCATCGCACGCTGACGCTGGTCTTCGCGCGTGAGCGATCGCTCGATGCGATTCGCGCCGCGCTGGGGGACGGGCGGACGGCGGTGTGGTGTCAGAACCGGCTGTATGGGCGCGAGGCGGAGCTGGCGGGACTCTTCGCTGCTTCCGTAGTCGTGCAGCCGCCGCACCACCGCGCCGGTGATGACGTGTGGTTCCGCATCGACAATGGCTGTGAGCTGGAGCTCGAGCTGGAGCGCACCAGCAGCGCCGGGCCGCAGCGACTGCGTCTGCCGGCGTGCGCGTCGACCGTGGTCCGCCTGCGGAACCCCGCGTCCCAGCCGGTGGAGACGATGAACTACAACGTCAGCAACATGCTGATTGGTCCGGATCAGCCGTTGCCGGTGCAATTAGAGCTGCCGCGGCAATAGTGTTAGACGGAACGCCCGCGCCGCCCGTCGCACCCGGCCGCTGGCAGGCAGTGGCCCCGCATGAGACCGAGAGCGCTCCCGCAGAGCGGCGCAGAGCAGGCGCCAGTCACTGCGCTTCATTGCGTGACAGCGTCTACGACTGACGCGATCCGATTTCTCGCAGTGGGAAGTGCCAATTGCCGTCAGCAGCCGGATGGTGGACAAGCCACGAATGCGTGCATGAATAGATATGTCGGCGAACGATTCCGAATTACGCTTGCGTGTGCCACCCGGTAAGGTTACACTCATCACGCCGTTGCTTGAAACGGCGTTGGGAACAGGGGCTCCGAGCGCGGAGAGTTGGTCCGGGGCATGTCAGATTGCCATCTACCGACGACTCGGATAATTGCCGGAAGGCGAGATGTCAGCGCCGGGCGCAGATCAGTCCGGCGGGAGCCGTGGGCAAGGCGATAATCGGCGGCTCGTAAGGCGTCGGTGCACCTCCGGATCGGGGCCAGTGTTTAGACAGTCCACCCGTGCAGCCGGGAGGGGCGTGCCGTGTCATGCGCGGCGCCGCGGCACAAGATGGCGATCATGTCCATTCACGACCCGCTGAAGACTGGACCCGAGACCCCGCCTTGCGGGTCTGGCGCGGATTCCGACCGCCCCGCGTCGGGACCCGTGCTGCTGCAAAGCGCGCCGTGCATGACCGGGCCCGCCCGTCGACTTCGCCGCCTCCGAAAACTCGGATTCTGGCTGGTGAGCGACGACAACCAGACGGCGGATTTCTTCATGCGCATCGCGGCGGAGATGCAGGTGAATGTCCGGATTTTCGTCGAGGCCGGCCAGCTGCTGCGCAGTTTGCAGACACGCCAGATCGGCTGCATCGTCATTGATGCACGCATCGACGGGCATCGTGGCCTGGCGTTGCAGCAGGCAATCAGCGACACGACCAGTTACATCCCCATCGTGGTGATCAGCGGCGCGAGTGATGTGGCGACAGCGGTGGAGGCCATGCGCGGCGGGGCGTCTGATGTGCTCGAGCGGCCTCTGACCACGGCGCGCAGCGTGGTATGTCTGGAACGGGCGCTGGCCGAGCGCGGCCGGAGCTACGAGGCCTACCTGCACAGCGTCCAGCTCCAGCGCCGCGTTTCGCAGCTCACGCCGCGGGAGGCGGCAGTGCTCAACCTGGTCATGGCGGGCCTGCCCAGCCGCGCGATCGCGCAGCGGCTGGCCGTGCAGGAAAAGACGGTCGAAGTCTACAGGTCGCGGATCAATCACAAGTTGCATGCCCGCAATGTCGCCGATCTGGCACGGATACTGCATTCCACATCTGTGGCGGGCCGCACGGGAGGTCCGGAGGCCTCATGCCGCAGTCCGCAGGGGGGTGAGAGCAGGATGCGTCTCGTCTCAAACCAGTACAGCGTATGAGGGGTAACCCCAATGCGACGTGTTGTCACCGTACCGCTGCTCCTGAGGGTCTCGTCGATGTAACAATCTTACATTGACTGGTTTCGCACTCGTTATGTACGAGTTAAATTCTCCGGGTACTGGATTTTTACGTTGAAATCATTCGGCTGTTGAGGTATGGTTTTCTCTATCGTGGGTAGAGGGGTTTCGACCCACCACGTGCGGCGGATTCCTGGGACGTGTGCTACACCTCTGCGGCTTGCACACGGGGGTGCGTCCGTGAACGCGTATGCGGTGCCGTACATTTCGCAAGGCAGACAACTCGAGGCCACAGCTCGACGGGAGCGGCATCGGGCACGTACGCGTGCGCCGGATTCGCTGCTGCCGCCCGACTGCTGGCCGGTGCTGATGGCGCGCTTTGGCCTCAGCGCCCGGCAGATGCAGGTCGCCGCGCTGGTGTGCGCGGCCCTGGACGTGTGGGCGATCGCGGCGGAGCTGCAGGTCAGCGTCGCGACCGTACGGCTGCACCTGCGGGCGCTTCATCGCCGGCTCGGCGTGAACTCGCGGCTGGCGCTTGTGCTGGCGCTGCTGCGCGCCGTTCCGCCGGTGCCCGCATCTGCTTCGCTTGTATCCGGCGGTGGCGTCGCGGTGGCGGCTGCGCCGGACGAATTCCTGACGAACGCGGCCGGCCCGGTGCCGGGGCGGAGCCTGGCGGACGGGCGTGCAGTTCCCGTGTCGGCCACGTAAGCGGGCGAGAGAAACAGAGGAGGAGGCGCAAAAAGGACAAGTCTGTTGACAAGTCAGGCAGGCACGCGGCGCGGGTGGTGCCGCGCGGCCCGGTGAAGTGAATC
>CAZVRR010000089.1:0-13017 GCA_964629745.1 uncultured Planctomycetales bacterium
TGGGCGCGGCGCGGTTGAACCGCGCGCTCGGGTTGAAGACGCTGGACGAGCGCCAGGATCTGGAGACGTACGGCGACTGGCCGCGCGTGGACGTGCGGCCGCGACAGGACGGGCTCGACGCGGTGGCGGTGTACGTGCACGACCGGGCGGAGATCGACACGCCGGCGTTCCGGCGCTTCGTCGAGAAGGCGCTGCGCGCGTACCTGACGGCATGCTTTGACTAGCATTTCTAGAGATTCTACAGAGCGCGTCGCCGCCTCGCCGTGCGCGGTTCGCTTTGCCCGGTAATGTTTCACGTGAAACACTCTTGCGCCCGGATTGACATCCCGGGCTTGCGCGGTAGGGTGCGCGCAGCAAGCAAGGGAGTGTGCGCATGTCGAAACCCGTCGCGCGTCTCGGACGTGGTCTGAGTGCTCTGATCGCGCCGGCGCCTGTAGCTGCAGTCCCCGCCACGCATTTGCACGACAGTCCGGCCGCCGGCCTGGCTGAAGTGCCCGTCGAACGCATTCGACCGAACCCGCGACAGCCGCGTCAGTCGTTCAACGAAGCGGCCATGGACGAGCTGGTGTCGTCGATTCGCAGCCGCGGCCTGTTGCAACCGATCGTAGTCCGGCGAGTTGGCGACAGCTTCGAGTTGATCGCCGGAGAAAGGCGCTGGCGCGCCGCCCAGCGGGCCGGGCTGACCAGCGTCCCCGCGATCGTCAGATCCGCGACCGATGCCGAGTCGTTCGAACTGGCCCTGATTGAAAACCTGCAACGCGAGGATCTCAATCCCCTGGAACGGGCGACGGCATACCACAATTACGTAGCACTCTACGAGATCACGACCGACGAGCTTGCCCGGCGACTCGGGGAGAGTCGGCCAAACGTGGCGAATTACCTGCGTCTGTTAAATCTCAGTCCCGAGATCCGTCAGTTGATCGCGAGCGGCGAACTGGGCATGGGCCAGGCACGCGCAATTGCGGGCCTGGCCGATCCAGCGCGCCAGCTCGCTTTGGCCCGGCTCACCGTCCGTCGGAATCTCTCGGTCAGGCAGGTCGAGCAGCTTGCGAAGCACCAGTCCGAAGTCGCCTCCCGTCCTACCGTGCAAGTCATGAACGCAGGTCAGCGGCTGCACCTCACAGAGCTCGAGCGTGCACTTGGTCTCGCTGTGGGAATGCCCGTGAAGCTGAGGCCAGGACGCTCCAAGAACTCGGGGAAACTCGTTATAAGTTATAGGACCTTAGAGGAGTTCGACCGCCTCGCCGAACGGCTGGGTGCATCGCTCTCCCGCACGTGAGAGCCAGCCCATGACACACGAAAGACACCCGACGGCCGCCGGCCGCTTCTATCCCGCGGCCGCCGAGGAATGCCGCGAGATGCTCGACGCCCTCTTCGCGCGGGTCCCCCCCGACATACCCGCGGCGCGCGGCGCCATTGTGCCCCACGCCGGGTGGATCTACAGCGGACCGACCGCTGCGCTGGGCATCGCTGCGGTCGCCGCTTGGCAGCCGGAAACGGTTGTGCTGTTCGGGGCAGTGCACGTCGCGACCCGCAATCCCGCAAGTCTTTACGATTGTGGCACTTGGCACACGCCCGCCGGAGCGCTCCAGATCGATGAGGACGTCGCCGCCCACCTGTGTGGCAAGGCTCAGATCGTCGTCGATCGTGATGTACACACCTACGAACATTCGATCGAAGTGCAGTTGCCGCTGATGCAGCGTGCGATGCCGGGCGTGCATATCGTGCCCATCCTGGTGCAGGCGGGCCCCTGGGCCGAACCGGTCGGGCGCGTGGCGGCCCAGGCGGCGCAGACCGTGCAGCGCCGGGTGGCCTTCATCGGCTCGACGGACCTGACGCATTACGGACCCGCCTTCGCGTTCGAGCCGGCGGGACACGGCCTGCAGGGCGCGCAATGGGCGAAGGACGTGAATGACCGGCGCTTGATCCAGCTGATCGAGCGGCTCGACGCGCAGGGCGTGATCGCCGACGCGGCGGCCAACCGCAGCGCGTGCGGGGCCGGGGCGATTGCGGCGACGATCGGCGCGATGCAGGAGCTGGGGCTGCACACGTATCGCGAGCTGGCGCATACGACCAGCGCCGAGCGTGAGCTGGAGCACGAGACGCGGACGATCGTGCACTCGGTCGGTTACGAGGCCGGCGTGTTTCTGTAAGCGCGGGCCAGGTGACTATCCGAAGCGCCCGGTGATGTAGTCCTGCGTGCGCTGGTCAGTGGGGTTCGTGAAGATCACCGTCGTGTCGTCCATCTCGATCAGCGTTCCCATGTACATGAACGCGGTCAGGTCGGAGACCCGGGCGGCCTGCTGCATGTTGTGGGTGACAAGCACGACCGTGTACTGCGTCTTCAACTGGTCGATGAGGTCCTCGATGTGGCGGGTCGCGATCGGGTCGAGCGCGGAGCAGGGCTCGTCCATGAGCAGGACATCCGGCTGGAGCGCGATGGCACGCGCGATGCACAGGCGCTGCTGCTGGCCGCCCGACAAGGTCAGCGCGCTGCGCTGGAGCTTGTCCTTCACCTCGTCCCACAGGGCCGCCTGGCGCAGCGACTGCTCGACCAGCTCGCGCAGATCGCCGCGGTAACCGTTGATGCGCGGGCCCCAGGCCACGTTCTGGTAGATGGACTTGGGGAACGGGTTGGGGCGCTGAAAGACCATGCCGATGTGGCGGCGCAGCTCGACCGGGTCCCACGCGGTTCCATAGACATTCTTGTCTTTGTATAAAAGCTCACCAGTGACCCGCGCGCTCTCGATGAAGTCGTTCATGCGGTTCATGGCGCGCAGCAGGGTGCTCTTGCCGCAGCCGGAGGGACCGATGATCGCGGTGACCTGGTGCGGCGGAATGCCGAGCGAGACCTCGCGGACCGCGGTGAAATCGCCGTAGCGGATCGTGAGGTGCGCGGCCCGGATGACCGGCTCGCGCGCGAGGGCTGCGGGCCGGCCGCGTTCCCGGGCCACGCCGGCCAGGCGCGTCGCGCCGAACACGTCGAACGGCCGCGGCGCCATCACGTACGCTGTCTCTGCTGTTGCCATGCCCGGATTCCCGTCGCCAGTGCGTTCATCGAGAGCAGCACGACCAGCAGCACGAGAATCCCGGCGGCGGCGAGACGCCGGAAGATCTCGTCGGGCTGACTGGCCCAGTTGAAGATCTGGATGGGCAGCGCAGTGAACTGGCTGTCGAGCGTGCGCGTGAGCCATTCCCAGATTCCGGCCAGGTCGAGGCGGTCGTCGGCCTTCCAGCGGCCCGGCGGCGTGCGGACGAGCGTCAACGCCCCGAGCATGATCAGCGGCGCCGTTTCCCCGATCGCGCGCGAGAGCGACAGGATCAGGCCGGTCATGATGCCGGGCAGCGCCGCGGGCAGAACGTGGTGCCGCACGCATTGCCAGCGCGTCGCGCCCACCGCGTAGGCGGCCTCGCGGATCGTGCGCGGCACCGCCAGCAGCGCCTCGCGGCTGGCGATGATGATCACCGGCAGCACGAGCAGGCTCAAGGTGAGGGCGCCCGCCAGGAGGCTGCGACTGCCGAGCAGCCAGCGGACGAAGATCGCCAGGCCGAGCAGGCCATACACGATCGACGGCACGCCGGCGAGATTCGCGATGTTCAGGTGAATGAAGCGGGTCAGGCGGTTGGGGCGGGCGTACTCCTCGAGGTAGATGGCCGCCGCGACGCCCGTCGGCACGGCGAACAGCGCGGTCAGCGCCATCAGCCAGAGCGTGCCCCACAGCGGGGCCTGGATCCCGGCGCTCTCGGGCGCCAGTTGCGAAGGTGGGGAATTCACGAATCGCCAGCCCACGAATTCGCGTCCCTGCCACGCGATGTGGGCGAGCAGGACGATCAGCACGGCCACGGAGGCCAGGCTGGCGAGCACGCATAGCTGCTGGAACAGGCTCCCCCACAGCCGCCGGCGGCGCAGCCGCGGCTCGAACAGTACCACGGGCGCGGTGCCGGTCGTCACTCGTACACCTCACGAAAACGCTTCAGCACGCGCTGCGCGACCAGGTTGATCCCGAGCGTGATGACGAACAGCATCAGCCCGACGGCGAAGATGGCGTGATACTCCAGCGTGCCCGCCGGCGTGTCGCCCTGGCTGACCTGCACGATGAAAGCCGTCATCGTCTGCAGGCTCTCGAGCGGGTTCACCAGCAGCCGGGGGGTCATGCCAGCCGCGAGCACGACCGCCATGGTCTCACCGATGGCGCGGGCGAGCGCGAGCAGCACGGCCGCGACGGTCCCCGACATGGCGGCGGGAAAGACGACGCGCGTCGACACCTCGAACTTCGTGGCCGAGAGCGCGTAGGCCGCTTCCCGCAGGCTCCGCGGCACCGCGCGAAACGCATCATCGGCGAGCGAGCTGATGGTGGGAACGATCATGATCCCGACGACGATCGCCGCGCTGGCCCCGTTGAAGATCTCCGCCTGCGGGAACAGGGGCCGCAGGACGTACGGCGTGATGAACACGAGCGCGAAGTAGCCGTAGACCACGGTGGGAATGCCGGCCAGGATCTCGAGGAACGGCTTGGCCACCTGCCGCACCCAGCGCGGGGCATACTCGCTCAGGTAGACCGCGGTACACAGTCCGAGGGGCACCGCCACGATCAGGGCCCCGCCGGCCACGAAGATCGTGCCGGCCACCAGCGGCAGGATGCCGTAGGAGCGCGGCTCGATCAGCGGCGTCCAGCGCGTCCCGGCGAGAAACTCGCGGAGCGGCACGGCGCGGAAGAACGGCAGCGATTCGCTGAACAGCACATACACGATGCCGAACGTCGTGAGCACCGAGAGCAGCGCGCAGCCCAGCAGCCCGGCGTGAATGAGGGACTCGCGCGCGCCGCGCAGCGCGTGCGACAGACCTCGCTCGCCGACGAGCGGTCTCACGGGCATCGTCCTCCCGCGCTATTCAAGCCGGTACAGCTCGTAGAGGCTCCGGGACTGCGCGTCCGGCGAGGTATAGATCGTACCCGTCACGCCCTGCGCCAGGCGCTCGCGCACCACGTGGTACAGCTTGTCAGACAGGGCGATGTAGCCCACGCGCGGGTGCTCCGCGATCTTCTTCGCATTCGCCAGGTAGAAGTCGAGGAAGCCGCGCACCTCGGGGCGCTGGAGCGACTGGACGTTCACGTACAGAAACAGCGGCCGGGCCAGCGGCGTGTAGATCAGCTTGCGGACCGACTCGGAGTCGGGCCTGACCGGCTGGCCGTTGCCGTTGTCGACGCCCAGCAGCTTGAGCCGGGCCTGGTTCGCCTCGAAATACGCGAGGCCGAAGTAGCCCAGCGCGCCCGCGTCACCCTCAACGCCCTTCACGAGCACGTTGTCGTCCTCGCTGGGCATGAAGTCCGCCCGGCAGGATTTGCTCTTGCCGATGATGGCCTCGGTGAAGTAGTCAAAGGTGCCGCTGTCCGTGCCAGGGCCGTAAAGCTTGAGCGGCACATCCGGGAACCCCGGGCGCACGTCCTTCCAGTTGTTGATCTTGCTGTCCGGTTCCCAGATTTTCTTCAGCTCGGCGACCGTCAGGTGGTTACAGAACGTGTTCTTCGGGTTCACGACGACCGCGATGCCGTCGTAGGCGACGGGCAGCTCGATGAACTGCACGCCGAGCTTGCCGGCCTTCTCCAGCTCAGCCGCGGTGATCGGCCGCGAGGCGTCCTGGATGTCCGTCCGCAGTTCCGGCTTGTCTTCGAGAAACTTCTTGAACCCGCCGCCCGTGCCGGAGATGCCAACCGTGACTTCCACGTCGGGCTGCTGCCCGCTGAACATCTCGGCCGCCGCCGCCGTGATGGGATACACCGTGCTGGAACCGTCGACGCGGATCGTGCCGCTCAGGGGCTGGGCGGGCGCCGCCGCAGCGGCGAGCGGGGCCAGCAGCAACGCCACCAGGCTCGAACCACTCGTGTGTCTCATCGCAGTCCTCGTTCCACCGACAACCAGGGCGGCGCGACCGCGCGCGGCAACTCTGGCGCGGGAACACTATGCGGCTCGCGTTAAGAGCAGATTAAGAACCGGCGTGCGTTTGGTTAGGGCTACTCAAAACGGCGGATGACCAGGTACAGCAGGCCGGCGATCAGCGCGGAGGCAGGCAACGTGAAGACCCAGGCCAGGACGATGTCGTTGCCCACGCTCCAGCGGACCGCCGACAGTCGCCGCAGCGAGCCGACGCCGAAGATGGCCCCGGTGATCGTGTGGGTCGTGCTGACGGGGATGCCGAACTGCGACAGCGCCAGGATCGTGACGCCGCCGCCCGTCTCGGCGCAGAACCCGTCAATCGGACGCAGCTTGGTCACGCGGTTCCCCAGCGTGTTCACGACCTTCCAGCCCCCCATGTAGGTCCCGAGGGCGATGGCGGCCTGGCAGCTCAGGATGATCCACCAGGCCAACTCGCGCGAATCCGCGCTGCCGTCGTGCGTCGCCCAACTGCGCAGGGCCGGCACGCTCATCAGCAGCGCGAAGATGATGCCCATCGTCTTCTGTGCATCGTTCAGGCCGTGGCTCAGGCTGTAGATCGCCGCCGAGACAAGCTGGAGCAACCGGAAGACCCGGTCGACGCCGCGCGGCGTGCGGTTCCGGACCAGCCACAGCATGGCCACCATCAGCAGCGAGCCCAGCACGAGGCCGATCACCGGCGAGAGCACGATGAAGATGGCGATCTTGCCCAGCGAGCTCCAGATCAGCGCCGCCGCCCCGCCGCGGACGAACGCCGCGCCCGCCAGTGCGCCGATCAGCGCGTGCGACACGCTGATCGGCAGGCCGCGGCGCGTGCAGAAGATCGTCCAAGCGATGGCGGCCAGCAGGCTGGCCAGGATCAGATTCGGCGTGATCAGGTCCGGCTGCACCAGGTTCCGCCCGATGGTGCCGGCGACATGGGTCTCGAAGCCGAAGGCGGCGACGAAATTGAAGAAAGCGGCCCAGATCACCGCTTTGCGCGGCGTCAGCACCCGCGTGCTGACGATCGTGGCGATGGAGTTGGCCGCGTCGTTCAGCCCGTTGCTGAAGTCAAAGAGCAGGGCGACGAAGATAATGAAGAATACGTAGGCGACCATGCCGTCGGGTCAGGCGTTTTTCAGCACGATGGCGCGGATGACGTTGGCGATGTCCTCGCAGCGGTCAATCGCGCGCTCCGTCAGGTCGTAGATCTCTTTCCACTTCATCACCATCAGCGGATCGCCCCCTTTCTGGAACAGCTCGGCGACGGCGGCGTGGTTGGTGTCGTCGCCGACGTTTTCCAGGTAGTGGATCTCGATCAGGTGCTCGTGCAGCCCGTTCGGCCGCTTCAGGTCGCGCAGGCGCGAGACGGCCTGCCCGGTGAGCCGGCAGGCCTTCAGCAGGATCTCGGTCTGCTTGATGAAGGCCGACGTCAGTTCCGGGATGTTGTAAAGCATGAGGCGCTTGGCGGCGGCATCGATTTCATCGACCACGTCGTCCATGCGCACCATCAGGGTTTCGATGTCCTCGCGATCGAGCGGCGTGAGAAAGGTCTGGTCCAGCCGGTCAAACACGTGGTGGGCCACCGCGTCGGCGTCGTGCTCGAGCTGTCGGATGCGGGCCACGTGCTCGTCGCGGTGCGCGTAATCGTGCGCCAGCTCGGCATAGCATTCCGCCGCGCGCAGGATGATGCCGGCAGCCTTCTCGAACAGGTCGAAGAATGCCATATTGCGCGGAATGATGCTGAACATGGCTCCTCCAGTCCCGACGACGCCGATCCCCCTCCGCGAGCCGGCGCATTGTAGGGCGTCGCTCCCGAAATGCCAGCCGGCGCGCGCCGGCAGTTTCGCTTTCGCGGCCGGCGGGCTTACCAGCCCACGATGTTGTAGCCGGCGTCGACGTAGTGCACTTCGCCGGTCACGCCGCTGGAGAGGTCACTGAGCAGGTACAGGCCCGCCTTGCCGACCTCGGTCGGCTCGACGTTGCGCGCCAGCGGGGCCTTGGTGGGATAGTGGTCGAGAATCTTGGAGAAGCCGGAAACGGCCGAGCTGGAGAGGGTGCGGACCGGTCCGGCGGACAAGGCGTTGACGCGGATGTTTTTTGTCCGACCCAGCTCGCCGGCCAGGTAGCGCACCGACGCTTCCAGCGCCGCCTTGCAGACGCCCATCACGTTGTAACCCGGAATCATCTTCACGGCGCCCAGGTACGTGAGCGTCAGAACCGAAGCGTTTTCCAGGAGATGCGCCAGGCCGTGCTGACACAGCGCCACCAGGGAATACACGCTGATTTCCATGGCCTGGAGAAAATCGGCGCGGCTCGTCTGGTGGAACGGATAGGTCAGCGCGTCGCGGTTGGCGAACGCGATCGAATGCACCACGAAATCGAGCGGCCCGAGCTCGTCGTGCGCCTGGCGGAAAACCGCCTTGATCTGCTCGTCGTCGCTCACGTCGCACGGCAGGATCAGACGCGCCCCGATCGGCTCGGCCAGGATGCGGACCCGGCGCTCCATCTTCGGATTCGGCAAATGGTTAAAGGCCAGGGCCGCGCCCTCGGCGTGCAGGCGCTCGGCGATGTGCCAGGCGAGGGAGTACTCGTTGGCCACGCCAAAAATGAAACCCTTCTTCCCGTCCATCAAGCCCATGGAGTACTCCTGCCCGAATCCAAGCGACGCGACCGTACCGCGGCGGCTACGTCACTGCAAGCCGCGGCGGCGCCGTGCGGCGCGGCCCGAAGCGGAATTGTAGGGGCGCCAGACTAGGCGTCCATTGCTGCGGCGGGCAGGCCGGGCGCGGGCGCCCGCAGGCCCAGCCGGCGCCGGCCGAGCGCCACGAGGTCGTCCAGCAGCGTGTAGACGACGGGCACAACGATCAGCGTCAGCAGCGTCGAGGTCGTCAGGCCGCCGATCACCGCGACGGCCATCGGGGCGCGGCTTTCCGAGCCGTACAGCGCGACGGGCAGCATGCCGAACACCATGGCCAGCGTGGTCATCAGGATCGGCCGCAGACGGATCGGGCCAGCCTTGCGGATCGCGGCGTTGCGCTCGAGGCCGTCGCGCTCGCGCAACGTATTCGTGTAGTCCACGAGCAGGATGCCGTTCTTCGTCACCAGGCCCATGAGCATGATGATGCCGATCATCGTGAAGATGCTGACCGTCTGGCCGGCAATCAGCAGCGCCCCCAGCGCGCCGATCACCGACAGCGGCAGCGCCAGCATGATCGTCAGCGGATGCACGAAGCTCTCAAACTGCGCCGCGAGGAGCATGTAGACCATGATGACGGCCAGGCCCAGCGCAAAGACCAGGTGTCCGAAGGACTCCTGCATGTGCTCGGCCTCGCCGCTCAGCGCAATCTGGTAGTCGGCCGGCAAGCCGATTTCGCGCGAAAAACCCATCAGCTCGTCCACTGCGTCGCCGAGGACCTTCCGGTCGCGATCGAGGTTGGCATAGACGGTGACCTGCCGCGTGCGGTTGTAGCGGTCGATCTGGACGGGACCCGTCTCCTCGCGCACCCACGCGACATTCTGGACGTTCACCAGCTCGCCGTGCCGGTTACGCACCGCCAGGCGCTCAATGTCGTGGGGCTGGCTGCGGAACGGCGCTTCCAGCCGCAGGCTGATGTCGTAACGGTCGCCCGCGGCCTTGAACTTGCTGACGTCCGCCCCGCCGACCAGGGCGCGGATCGTCGATGCGACGCTGAGCGGGCTGACGCCCAGATCGGCACAGCGATCGCGCTTGACGTAGACGTTCACCTCCGGCTTGTTCGTTTCGAAGCTGGTATCGACGTCCACGTACCCGGCGGACTGCCGCATCCGCGCGGCCATCGTGTCGGCGAGCTGCTCCAGCCGCGCCAGGTCGGGGCCGCGAACCTCGAACTGGAGCTGGGCGGTCTTGTGTCCGCCGCCCGTAATGCGCGGCACGGCTTCGACACTCGTCGTCACGTCGTCCAGGTCGGCGAGCCGCGTGCGCGTCCAGTGCATCGCCGCGAGCTGGCCGATGCTGCGCTCGCCCTGCTCGCGCATCTTCACGTACATCGTGCCCTCGTTGGCCTTCTGCAGCTCATCAGCCCCGATCGTCGTGAACGTGTAGGCGAGCCAGGGCTGGTCCGCGAGCACCTGCTGGATCCGGCGAAAAGTCGCATCGGTCGTGGCGACACTCGCGCCCAGCGGTGCTTTCACACGGATGTTGAACTCGCTCTGGTCCTCCAGCGGAAGAAATTCGCTCTTCACGAAGCGCGCCAGGTAGCCGGTGCCGGCCAGCGTCAACAACGCCAGCCCGACCACCACACCGCGGCGGCGCAGTGCGAAGCCCAGCAATCGCTCGTACAGCCGGTCCAGGCCGCCGTAGAGGCGCTCGGACCAGCGGTACAACCGGCCCGGCTGCGGCGGGCGCAGCAGGCGCGACGAGAGCATCGGGTCGAGCGTGAACGAGATGAACAGCGAGATCAGGACGGCGAACGTGACGGTCAGTCCGAACTGGTAGAAGAAGCGGCCCACGATGCCCTGCATGAAGGCGACCGGCACGAAGACAGCGCACACGGACGCCGTTGTCGCCATGACGGCGAGGGCGATCTCATGGGTAGCGAAGGAGGCGGCCTGGCGGGCGGGCATGCCCTCCTCGACATGCCGCATCGTGTTTTCCTGGACGACGATCGAGTCGTCGATCAGGAGGCCGATGGCGAGTGTCAGGCCCAGCAGGGTCATCATGTTCTGGGTGAAACCCAGCGCGTACATGAGCGAGAACGTGCCGATCACCGCGGTCGGAATGACCAGGGCGCTGATGACCGTGCTGCGCACGTTCCGCAGGAACAGCAGGACGATTGCGACGGCGAGCCCACCGCCGAACAGCAGGTGAAACTGCACTTCCTCGACGGAGTCCTCGATGAAGCTCGACATGTCCTGCGCGATGCGCAGCTCAATCCCGCGCGGGGCCAGCGCCTGCGACAGGCGCTCCAGCTCGGCCTGCAGTGCGTGGGCCACCGCGACCGTGTTCGTTCCGGACTGGCGCCGCACGAGCAGGGACACGGCGCGCTCGTCGTTCATGCGCGCGAGCGTGCGCTCCTCCTCGAGCCCGTCCTCGACGCGGCCGACGTCGCGCACGCGGATCGGACTGCCCGCGCGATAGGCCAGCACCATTTCCGCGATCTGCGCGGCCGACTCGAATTCCGCCCGGGTCTTGACGATGTACTCGCGCGGCCCGGTTTCGACGCGGCCGCCGGGGTACTCGACATGCTCGCTGCGCAGCGCGGCCTCCACGTCACTGACGGCGAGCTGGTGCCCCTCGAGCCGGTCGCGGTCGAGCCAGACCCAGATCTGCCGGTCGCGCCCGCCGACGAGCTTGACCTGCCCGACGTGCGGCACGCGCTGGAGCGTATCCTTGACGGTCTTGTCGGCGATGTGGGTCAGCTCGCGGATCGGCAGGTCGCCCGAGACGACCACCGCCATGATCGGGGCGGCGTCGACGTCGAATTTCTCGACGATCGGCTCCTCGATGTCCGCGGGCAACTCGCCGCGTGCGGTGCCCAGCTTGGCGACGACCTCCTGGTAGGCTACGTCGACATCCTTCTCGAGCTCGAATTCGATGACCACCTGCGAAAAGCCATCGGCGCTCGTGGAGCGCAGGTGCTTGATCGAACTGATCGTGGCGACCGCCTCCTCGATCGGGTCGGTCACCGTGGTCTCGACGGTCGCGGGATCGGCCCCGCGAAGCTCGGTCAGCACGGTGATCACGGGAAACTCGACGCGCGGAAACAGGTCCACGCCGATGCGCTGGAACGAGACAAGCCCGAACACCAGGATGGCGACCACGGCCATCGTGGTGAAGACGGGCCGGCGGATGGCGGTTTCGGACAGGAACACGGCGCTGTGCTACCTCAACTGGAAAGGGTCTATGGCACCCACACCCGGTCCCCGGCCGTGAGCCCGGCGAGGATCTGTACCGAATCCCCGGCCACCAGCCCCGCCTCAACTTCCTGCACGGCCGGCGCACCGTCGCGTTGGCGACGGGCCTCCCAGCCGCGGGCCGTCTGGCGCAGCGCGCTGCGCGGGACGACGAGTGCGTCATCGATGGCGAGCGTCTGCACCTCGACGCGCGCGAGGAGCCCCGGCTGAAGCCGGCGCTGCGCATTGGGGACGATCACGCGGCAGCGGAAGGATCGCGTCGCCTCATCAATGGCCGGGAAAACCGTTTCCACCGTCCCCTGCTGCGGCGGGCCATCCAGCCCGTCAACCTGGAACCGCACTGCGGTGTCGGGCGCCATCCGGGCCAGCAGTTCCTGCGGCAACGCGAATTCGAGGTACAGCGCCGCGACGTCCTGGATCTCGAGCAGCTCGGTCACCGGCGTCATGCTCGCTGAATCCCCCGGGTCAACCAGCCGGGCCGTGATCACCCCATCGTAGGGGGCCGTGACCTGCGTCTCGGTCAGACGCTGCTCCAGCCAGTTCAGGCGAGCGAGGGCTTCTTCCAGCCGGGCCGCGGACTCGTTGCGCTCGCCCTGGGCGCGCTGCTGCGCGGTGATTGCGTCCTCGTGTTCCTTCACGGACCCGGCGCCACGCTCGAACAGTTCGTTCTGGCGGCGCAGTTCGCGCTCGGCATCAGCGAGGTTGGCCTCTGAGCGGGCCAGTGCGCCGCGCGCGGCTTCGATGACGGCCCGTTGTTGTTTCGTTTCGATCTCGAAGAAAGTGGGGTCGAGCTTCACGAGCACCTGTCCCTGCGTGACGCTGCTGCCTACGTCGGCAAGAACTTCCTGCACGCGACCGGATACTTGCGGTCCGATGCGGGTTACCTGCCGTGCCCGGAACGTGCCGATCGTCGGGGTGTACTGCGCCAGCCGCTCTCGCCGCACTTCCACCCACTGGCCCGCCTCAGCGGACTCATGCATCGCGGCTGGATCAGCCGCGGCCGCGAGCGGGGCGGTCGCCGCACTGCTATCGGGGCTGCAACCAGCCTGCACGGCGAGGGTGAGGACGGACAGGGCGAGTGCCGGCGCGAGTGCCAGGGGGCGCGCGGCGAGTTGGGCGGTCTTACGAATGAGCATGTTGTCGCGCCTCCGTGGCTTCCCCGATCCGTTCGACGGCACATAGGGAAAAGTCGGTGATGTGCTGCGTCAGCCG
>CAZVRR010000090.1:0-12959 GCA_964629745.1 uncultured Planctomycetales bacterium
GGAGTGCGGCCGCCGGATGGCGGCGGCCGCGTGCCCACGTGATTCCGGGGGCGCCAACGCGTTGCGCAACCCCTGGCGAGAGACCAGCATGACCCAAGGACGTCCGGCGGCGAAAACCTGGCGCAGCGGTGCACCCAAGCTCTGGCGCATTCGTGGCACCGCGCCCGACGGCGTTCTCGTGACGCTCGGGTGTTACGAAACGGAGCTGGATGCCCAGTCGGATCTCAAGCAGCTCGCCAAGGAAGGCCGCTACCGCGACCTCGAACTGCAACCGATCCCCCCCAAGCCGCCTGAAGATTCCCCGCTGCCGGCCGAGCCGTAGAAAACGCCGCGCCGGCCGGGGCGCACCCGGACAGCCCGACGCAAAAGCCCATCGCAGCCCGTCATGGCGCCGCTTTGGGCGCGGTGCGGCCGCCGGCTGAGAACTGGTACCGCGGTTCATTCACGGACTGCTGAGCTGCTGTCCTTCCGCCCGCGAAGTCGCCACACGTCGCGAACGTCTGATGGCCGCGCGTCGAGCCGCACGTCGGCCGCGACATCTGCACTCAACGGACGTGTTCCACGCCGAAAAGAAAACGCGGACGACGCGCTGATTGCACGTGAGCCGTCTCGCTCCGCGCGGGCCGCGTGAAGTCTACCTGCACCATAATAAGGCGAAATTCATCGCGCCGTCGCGAAGACGCGCGTAGAGTCCACTGGGATCGGGTTACGGCCGGCAAGCACGGGAGCAGTTTCCATGTCAAGTGGCGACCTCGACTGGAGCGCATCGCGGCCGACGCGCTGGAACAGGCGTTGGTGCTTACACGCGGCGGGCGCTTCGGACAGAGGTGGCCGGTGAGGCGCGCGAATCGCAGACGGAAAAACGGCATCGCTTCCACTCTGGCCATCGGCTGCTGTGCAACGTTTTGCGGGTGTCGGTCACTCTCCGTGCCGACCCCCGGGCCGGATCACCCGGCCAGTGCCAATGCAGTCAGCGCCGCGCTTCCCGCGCCGCCAGCCGTACTGGATCCCCAGCCTACCAGGCGACGTGACGCAACGTCGCGCCCGAGCACGATGCTGCATCAGGATATGCCGGCGCCCGGCCGCGGCGGTGACGAACATGGTCCGCATCAGCACTGATCCCGGCGTGCGGATTCGGCCGCGCGGCGTGAGCCTGGGACGAGTCGGCCTGGCTTCGATGCTGGCGCTCCTCATCGCCGGCGGGTGTCGCGCGAACTCACCCGGGCAGCCGTTTGCCGAGGTCCAGCAAGAAGTTCGGCGGCGCGGCGGCCTGCTGATCGAGTGGAACCGCTCCGCCGGCGCCGCGGAGATTGACGCTGCCGTGCGCGAGCTGCTCGCGCGGGAACTGACCGTCGATGCGGCCGTGCAAGTCGCCCTGCTGAACAACCGCCGACTCCAGGCGGAGTACGCGCTGCTCGGTCTGGCGCAGGCGGACCTGGTTCAGGCGGGGCTTCTCCGCAATCCGGTCTTCCAGGGCGCGTTCCAGTGGGCCCCCGGCAGCCAGCGCATCTTCGACTTCGCGGTCGTGCAGGACTTTCTCGACGTGCTGTTGATTCCGCTCGAAGTCGAAGTTGCCAGGACGGAACTCGAAAGCACGAAGCTGGAAATTGCCGGGGAAGTCATCGATGTTGCCGGTGCAACGAAGCACGCCTTCTACGATTACGTGGCAAACGAGCGCGCCGTTAGTTTGTGGCAGGCGCGCCTGACGGCCGCGGAGTCCGCGTACGAGATGGCCCAGCAACTGCAGCGGGCTGGCAACAGCACGGCGCTCGACGTACTCCGCGAACAGGCGGCGTATGAGCAGTCAAAGCTGGATCTCGCCCGGGTGGAGTCGCGCCGGGTGCCGTGTCGCGAGCGATTGAACCGGCTGATGGGCCTTTGGGGGCCCGACACGGCATGGACCGCCGCGAACGACCTGCCTCCCCTGCCCGATACCGGCGTGGAGTGCGCCAGCGTGGAACGCCTGGCCCTCGCGTCCAGCCTGGACGTGCAGCGCGCCTATCTGCAGATCGAGGCCGCGGCGAAACGCTTCCGCGTGCTCGAAGTGCTGGAAGTCATTCCGACGTTCGAGCTCGGCGGGGGCCTGGAATTCGAGAAGGAAGAGAGTTTCAAGCTCGTCGAGCACCGCCGGCGCAGCGGCACGAAGTACGAGCTGGAGGAGGTGCCCGGACCGACCGAGACCTGGTCCGGCCCGCGGCTCGACATTGCGCTGCCGCTTTGGGATCAGGGGCAGGCGGCGCGTGCGGCTGGTCGGGCCGAGATCGAGCGGCGTTACGAGGGCTACACCGCCCTGGCGATCGAAACGCGGTCCGCGGCCCGGGAGCTTGCGTATCGCACGGCCAGTTCCCGGCAGCGCGCCGTCTTCCAGCGCGACGTCTACCTCCCGCTGCGCCAGGCGATCACGCAGGAAACGCAACTGCGCTACAACGCGATGTTCGACGGCGTGTTCCAGTTGCTGCGGGCGAAAGAGCAGGAACTCCAGGCACAACTCGAATACGTCGGCGCGTTGCACGAGTTCTGGCAGGCGCAGGCGGATCTGGAGCAGTTGTTGATGGGCAGCCTGCCCGCGGAATTCCGCACGGCGCGCGGCATGCAGCGCGGCCGCGACGGTGGTCCGGCGCGGGGCGAACCCGGATACAGGAGGCTGGCAAATGTCGGAGCCGACCGCGAGGCGCGCTTCGGAGATCAGCGCGATGAATAGGCGGCCGACGCGGCGCGCGGTACTGGCCGCCGGCGTCGCGGCCGGCGCGCTGGCGCGAGTGGCCGCGGCGCAGGAGAGCACGCGGGCCCACTCGGGACCATCCACGCGTACCGCCGCCACCGGCCCGGCCGCACCGCGGGTCGCGCGCGCTCCGGATCGGCCGGAGCTGCCCTGGATCCATGCCGTCCAAGGCGCCTATCCGCCGGGCGAGCCTGGGCGCGACTATCGTCCCGTGTCCACGCCGGACGGGTCGACGCTGCCGTATCGCGTCGTTGACGGCGTGAAGGTGCTGCACCTGGTCGCGGAGCCCATCGTGCACCGCGTGACTGACCGGCTCTGCGCGCAGCTCTGGGGCTTCAACGGCAACTCGCCCGGTCCGACGATCGAGGTGGTGCAGTATGACCGCGTCCGTATTTATGTCACGAACCGGCTGCCTGCGCCGACGAGCATCCACTGGCACGGTCAGCGCGTGCCCAACGGAATGGATGGCTTCGCCGGGCTGACCCAGCCGCCGATTCCGCCGGGCCAGACATTCGTGTACGAGTTCTACCCGCCCGATGCCGGCACGTTCATGTACCACTCGCATCTCGACGCGATGACGCAGGACGGCCTGGGCATGATCGGCATGTTCATCGTGCACCCGCGCGAGCCGCAGGACCCGCCGCCGGACCGCGACTTCGCGATCCTGCTGCACGAGATGTTCATCGCGGGTGGGACCGCGCGGCCCAATCCGATCGAGATGACGGACTTCAATGTGCTGACCATGAACGGGCGCGCATTTCCAGACAGCTATCCGCTCGTCGCGCAGCTCGGCGACCGCGTGCGCATCCGCATCGGGAACCTCAGCCAGATGAGTCATCATCCCATTCACCTGCACGGGCACTCGTTCCGCGTCACGGCCACGGACGGCGGCCCCATTGCGCCCGCAGGCCAATGGCCGGAAACGACCGTGCTGGTCCAGGTCGGCAGCACGCGCGACATCGAATTCGTCGCCGACAATCCGGGTGACTGGATTCTCCACTGCCACATGGCCCACCACATGATGAACCAGATGGGCCACAACGTCCCGAACATGACCGGCGTGGATGTCCCGCCGGAGTTGACGCAAAAGATCAAGTCGCTCCTGCCCGATTTCATGGTGATGGGCGATACGGGGATGCTTGGGATGGCACAGATGAACATGCGCGTCCCGGAAAACTCGATGCCGATGTACGGTCTGCATGGTCAGTTTGCGCGTACGGTCTTCGGCGGAATGGCGAAGGTCCTCAAGGTTCGCGCACACGCGCCGACCTGCGAGGACCCGGGCTGGTACGATTTTCCGGCGGAATCGGTCGCCCGCGCCGCGGAGCAGGAAGAACTCCAGCGCGATGGTGTTTCGCAGATGTGATGGCGCCGACTCGCCCCATCCCTGTCATGCAGCGCGCAGGTTGGCGTGGAGTCGTTTGGGCACACTTTCAGGGTGCGGCTGCCGCCGCCGTGCCGACGTGTTTCTGGATCATCGCGATCAGTTGCCGGCGATCGATCGGCTTCGTCGCGTAGTCATCACAACCCGCGGCCAGGCACTTCTCCCGATCCTGCGCCATCGCGTGGGCCGTCAGCGCGATGATCAGTCCCTGATATTCACGGGCGCGCAAGACCTGTGTGGCCTGGTACCCGTCCAGTACGGGCATCTGCATGTCCATCAGGATGACGTCGAAGGGGCGGCCCGTGTCGCGCGCCAGCAGCGCGACGTCGACAGCCGCCCGGCCATCCTCCGCAATCGTCACCTCGGCGCCCGCGATCCGCAGCACCGCCGCAATGAGTCGCTGGTTGTCCGGCCCGTCTTCGGCCAGGAGCACGCGACAGCCGAGCGCGATGGGCGGGGCGGCCGGGGCAGGCGCGGTGGGCGGGTCCTCCGGCACGGCGACGGTCGCTTGCGCCGGGTTCTCGATGAACTCGACGTCGCGTGCGATCGCCGCCGCAATCGTAACCCTGAACGTGCTGCCCACCTGCGGCCGGCTCTCCACCGTGATCCCCCCGCCGAGGAGATTCGCCAGCCGCTTCGTGATCGTCAGCCCAAGTCCCGTGCCGCCAAACCGGCGCGTCGTGGACGAGTCCGCCTGCGCAAAGGGCTGGAACAGGAGGTCGACCTGCTCGGGTGCGATCCCGATTCCGGTGTCGACCACCGCGAATTCGATGTGCGGTTCGCCGGCCTGACCGCCCGCGACCGGCCCCGCCGGCACAAAGCGCGTGATCAGCCGGACGCCGCCCTGCTCCGTGAACTTGATCGCGTTTCCAACCAGGTTGATGAGGATCTGGCGCACGCGCGTGGGGTCGGTCGTGATCCGCTCGGGGATCGGCCCGGCGAACTCGAGCTGGAAGGTCAGCCCGCGGCTGTCGGCCCGCACGCGCATCAGGGATTGCACGTCGGCGATGAGCTGGATCAGCGAACAATCGACCAGCTCGATCGCCAGCTTGCCCGCCTCGATCTTCGACAGGTCCAGGATGTCGTTGATCACGTGCAGCAGGTGCCCCGCGTTGCGCGAGATCGTGGCCAGGTGATCGTGGTGCTCCTTCGTACCGAACGCGCAGGCACGCGCGCAGCCCTCGGCGATCAACTCGACAAACCCTAGAATCGCGGTCATCGGCGTGCGAATCTCGTGGCTCATGTTCGCCAGGAAAGCGCTCTTGGCACGGGTGGCCTCCTCGGCCGCCTCGCGCGCCGCCGCGATGTCTTCCATCATGTTCAGCGCGGCAACCTGCATGTCCTCGAGCCGCTGGCGGTCGCGGGCCAGCTCCCCTTCGCGCGTCTCGGACTCCTGCAGCTTGTCCGCGAGTTTCCGGCCGAGTTCCTGCTCGATGCGGGCCTGCTCCTCCAGCCGCAGCAGGATCTCCTCGATCTTCACGAATTGCTGCACGACGAGCTGGGCGGTGATCTCGGAGGCGCGCCGCGCGACGCGAACCTCCTCCCGGAGCATCGCGTTTTCCTCCAGGAGCTCCTCGCGGCTGCTCTCGCACGTGGCGAACTTCATGCCCCGGCTCCGGAAAGCTGCGCGCACTGCGCCTGCCCGTAGCCCCGTACCGCGATCGACACGCACAATTCGGCCGCCGCGGCCACCGTCGCCGCGTCCGCCAGTCCCACGATTCCCACCAAGTAGATCTCCGGCAGCGGACCCTCGACCACGCGGCGCCACGCGCCCAGCAGGTAGCTCAGCCCCGCACCGTGGTCGTATACGCCCCCTGCGGCGGCCTCGACTTGGGCGGCCGTGAGAACCACGATCCGCTCCGGCGTCGAGCGCCCCCGCACGGCGTCCACGAACACGACCCGCTCCACGTGCTCCAGGTAGCAGAGGAGGTCAAGACCGCGCAGTCCGCCATCCAGCACCGCAACGTCCGGCGGCAACAGCGACCCGACGAGGTGGTCAAACACGCGCGGTCCGGCGGCATCCTCCGGCTGGTACCGATTGCCGATACAGATGACGCGTTTCACGAGCGTGCCTCACAGCGGCCGGCGGTGCGCCCCGCGATCATCGACGGCATGCACCGTGCACACGAGACAGGGGTCGAAGGAGCGGATCACGTGGCCCAGCTCCACCGGGTTGTCGGCGTCGGCGACCGGCGTGCCGACGAGCGCCTCCTCCCACGGCCCGCGCACTCCGTCGGAGTCGCGCGGCGATCCGTTCCACGCCGTGGGCGTGATGATCTGGTACCGTTCGATCTTTCCGTTCGCGATCTTCACCCAATGCCCCAGGGCTCCGCGTGCGCCCTCGGTGGCGCCGAAACCGGCGCCGGAGTGGATCAGCGGAGCGGGCACGTAAAATGTCCCGTCCGGCGTGACTTCCGACAGCCATTGCTCCATGGCCGGCATCAGGCCGGCGGGCCTGACCAGTCGTGCAAGCTGGCGCGCGAAGGCATTGGGCCGGCCTTCGTTGAGCAGGTCGAGGAAGAGCGGGTTCTGGCCAATGACGAATTCCGCGAGCGGGCCCGTCTCGGCCGGCAGCCCGGCGTAGCGTGGGGCCTTCGCCCAGGAGTATTTCCGGCTTCCGCCGCCGCTGGCATAGGGCTGTGTCTCGCCGGCGCGCGGATGCCGGCCGCCCTCGTAGTCCGCATACCACGAGTACGCGACGTGCTCCGCGACCTGCGACTCGTCGAACGGAGTCACCTGGGCGGCCCGGGCGAAGCCGGCGGGCACCAGGTGCGTCGCGTCCGTACGTGGGCCGCGTACGCCCGTCCCGGGCGGCAGGTCGAGTTGCCCGAAGCTGAGGAAGTTGCCGTGGCCGTGCCCGAGCTGCGCAAGCCCGATCTGCCGCGCGAAGCGGATGAAGAAGCCCAGGTCGCTGTCCCGCTGGGCCGGACATTCCTCGAGCCAGGCGTCGAGGTCGTCCCGGCTGCGCACCGCGGACCAGCGCTCGAGCGAACAGCCGAGGATGCGCTGCTCGTACCAGGCGCGGTACACGGCGAGCAGATGCCGGCACTGCACCAGGTCCGCCAGGCCCGGCACCGTGGCCACGCCCCCGGGAACCATGTACGAAGAGTGCGGCCACTGTCCGCCCAGGATCGCCACGATCTCGATGACGCGCTTGGTCTGCTGGATCACCTGGATGACCGTCTCGCCTTGCAGCGGCGCGTAGCGCCGCACCGCTTCCGCGTAGAGGGGCCGGTCGGCGTATGCCGGATTCACGAAATCCGCGGCGAACGTGAGGAAGCTCTGCCGCACGTCGCTTTGCAGCAGCTCGGTCAGCAGCGCGAGATTGCGGATGCGAACGGCGTCAGGCGGCGGGTCCACGCCGGCGATCGCATCGAGCGCCTTCGCCGCCGCGGTCAGGTGGGCGGTGCTGCAAATGCCGCAGATGCGCGGCGTGATCACCAGGCCGTCGAGCGCGCCGCGGCCGAGAAGGATGTTCTCGATGCCGCGGTACATCGTGCCCGAGCTCCAGGCGTCGGTCACGCGGCCGTCCTGCAGCGCCACGCGCACTTCCAGGTCGCCCTCTACCCGGTTCAGCGGCACGTTGAGCTGGCGGGTCACTCGCTGGCTCGTGGTCACGTCTGTGAGTGTCGCGGACACCGGCCGACTCCTTCCCTGCTACACGCGGGTCTTGCGATCCTTGAGCCGGAGCGGAGCAGCCGCGGCGGCCATGCCCTTGTACGCCATGTAGTGCGCGCGATCGACGCCGTCGGGGAGCTGGCGCGGAATCCCCTCGATGTTGCGCGTGTGGAAGAACGGGTACGGCTGGGGGAAGTCAGGCCGCGTGCAGCCGAAGCACGGCACGCCGACCCGGGTCTTCGAGCTGCGCCGGTTCCACAGCACCTTGTTGCACGGCCCGTAGGCCAGCGGGCCGTGGCAGCCCATGTGGAAGAACAGGCACCCCTTCTCGCCGAAGCCCTGGTCTTCGACACGGTACTCGTGATACTCGTTGCGCGTGCAGCCCTGGTGCACCAGCAGGCCGTACCAGGCGAGCGGCGTGTTGAATTCGCTCAGCGGGATGGCCGCGCCGCCGACCAGGGCGGTCAGCGTGCTGCTGACGACCTCGCAGTGCGCGGGGCAACCCGGCAGGTTGATGACAGGCAACCCGCTGCGCGCCGTGAAGTCGACCCCGAGGAACCCCCCCTTCTGCGACTTGAGAAACTGGACGCCGCAGGCTTCGACTGCCCCGTCGGCGCCGATTCCGCCGAAGCTCGCGCAGGTCCCGACCGCGACGACGAAGCGGGCCTGCCGCGCCAGCCTGGCGACCAGGTCCTGCTTGGGCCGCCCGCCGGCCACGTCGTACATGCCCGTGCCGCCCGGCCCGCGGATGATCGTGCCCTCGATGCAGAGGAGGTCGAGGGGCTGCCGGTCGCTCAGGATGTCGTGGAGCACCGCCTGGTGTTCGTCGGGGGTGTGATTCGAAAACGACGGGTGCCACAGCACGCGGATGTCCAGCAGGTGCAGCAGTTCGAGCAGGTCGGGCGACTCGGCGCTCAGTAACGAAACGGTGTCACCACCGCATCCGCCGCATTGCAGCCAGTACAGCGTGACGGGCATGTTCTATCCTTCCTCCCCGGCGGGGGCGAGAGTCGATCCACTCAGCTCCGCCACCTGCTGCGGCACCTGGTAGCGCGGCGCGCGTCCCAGCAGATGCAGAAGGTCGTTGACCTCGCCCTTCAAATCCACCATCCGCCTTTCCCGGTCCGTCGTGTTTGAGACCAGGACTTCCAGGCGCCGCTTCGCTTCGGACAGTTCCGCCACGCGCCGCTGCAATTCGCCTTCCACCTGCTTGCGCGCGGTGATGTCGAGCGATACATTGGCGAGGTACTGCGGCCGCCCCGTGGCCGGATCCTGGATCGTGAAGGCCATCGTGTGCACGTCAATCAGCGCGCCCGTTCTGCGGTTGCGGTATTGCAGATCGCCTTCCCACGTGCCACGCGCGAGCAGGGCCGGCACGACTTCGGGTCGGCCCATTTCCCGCAGATGGTCGGGGAGCAGCGCCAGGATGTCCGTCTGGTCCGCGTCCGCCGGGTCGAGCCCGAGCAGCCGGTAGCCGGCCTCGTTGAGAAAGACGAGCTTCCCGTCCGGAGCGGCCAGGGAGATCAGCTCGCTGGTGTGGCGCACCACGGATGCCAGCTTCTTCAACTCCTCTTCGGCGCGCCGCCGTTCCGTGAGATCCTGGAATGTTTCGATCGCCCCGATGACGTTTCCGCGCGCGTCGCGCAGCGGCGCCGCCGTGCAGAACAGCCACTTCCCGCCGTGACCGAGCTGCGGAAAGAATGCCTCGAATTCGTACGCCCCGGGCAACGTCGCCGATTCCTGGCTGTTCCCGTACAAAGCGGCAATTTCGTCCCGCAGGCACTGGTCGGTGACCAGGTCGGCCAGCACCGGGCGCTGCGCCGGGTAGAACGCCGACCAGGGCCGGCGGCCGATCACCTGATCCGCGCGCACGCCCGTCAGGTTCTCGCAGGCCCGGTTCCAGCGCGTCACGATGTGGCGACTGTCGATGACAAACAGCGGAATAGACGTGCTGTGCAGAATCTCGGAGAGCGATTGCTCGCTGGCACGCGCCACTTCCTCCGCCCGCCGGTGCCCGCTGCGTGCCGAACGGGCCGCCAGCGGGCCGCAGCAGACGGCCGCGAACAGCGTCATCCCCCCGCCGCCGGCGAGGATCGCGTGTGCGGCGGTCCATGCGCGTCGTTCGCCGCGAGCGCCGTGCGGGCCGCGCTGCTCGAGGCTGCGTGCGTGCAGGAATACGACGGTGGTGAACGCCAGGCCGAGCACGAGCACGGCTACGGTGCGGGCATACGTCCGGATTGGGACTGGTGGCCCGTCGGTCCGCGCGCCATCGCGTGCGCCGTCGTGAGCAACCGGTCGCCAATCCGCCTGTTCGGACATCGGGCCTGCTCGACACAACGAACGCCCCAGCCAGTCGCGGCCGGCGCCGCAGCAGCGCGTCGCCGGTCTGCCGCGCTTGAGCCGGGACAGCCGGCCCGAGTCGGCGGCGAATCGCGCGCACGCGAACGAGCCGCACGCGCATGCAACGCGCGGAGCGCTCATGGGGCACGGCGTGCCTATTCCTACTTATCGGCAGTCTGGCGCGGGTGCTTACGATCACGCAGCCAGCCCGCGGCGACCGGCTGTAACCCGCGCCCGTGCCGGGGCGGCGCCCCGCCCCCGCGGCCGCATGAGGCGTGTAAGTACAGCGTCGGCAGGTACTTGTGCCGGGCCCGCCGTGTTTCTGCGGCAGGCGAGCTACGGGGCGAAGCTGGCCGGGGCCCAGGGGCGCACCGCACACGTGTCCCGCGGATGGGGCCGCGCCGGACGTCGACGGAGGGGCGCGAGTGGCGGAGGCTTCGCTGGCATCGTAAGTTGTCCGAGTGGCGGAACCATGAGAGGTTCGGGAGTCAGTGAATGCTCTCTGCAATCGTGAGAGTCGCTATTGCCCTGCTTGAAGGCGGTACATGCCTGTTCCTCGCAACGGAAGAGGAGCGCATCATAAGCGCTGTCGAACCGCTGTGGCCTGGGATGTCAGCTGATGATCTAATCCAAACCGGCGCGTGTCTCGGCGATCGAGACGATTTCTTTTCGGTCTTGGCAACACCTAGTTCCTTTCGGCGTGCCGCGAACGTCCAGCTTCGCTCGGGCGTCGAGGGGATTGCTGTACTCGACGATTCGGAAACCGTCATATACGTCGCGGTGACTGATCCAACGTTTGTAGCGTTTGGGGTCTCTCCAGGCATGCCGATTGCGCCGATCGATGAGATTGTGCACGGCCCGGATAGTGTGTGGCGGCAATGGGGAGTCTATCTGGGTGCCGTTCAGTTCATCCCCGACAGCGAAATGTGGGTCGGCAGCCGCGCATCTCGGTGTCCGGACTTCCGGATCGCGAGTATTCGAATTGTCCTCGATGCGCGCCAGCGCGTCATGGAGCAACCTGTGTGGGGAGGGCCCCAACGCAACGAGTATGGCGGGGACGCGTGGGATGACTACGTTTTACCTTTCCATCGCGATTGAAATAGACCGAGACAGCCACGAATGGCATTTAGAGAATCTATAAGTCCGTGTCGGATGCGAGCGAGTGCAAATGATCCCGAAAATGCTGCGAACTCGAAGAACTGTACTTGTCGTTGGGTGCATCGCAGCTACCATTGGAATAGTGCGCCTACGAGGGTGCTACTACGATATGCTCCGGGGGAGGGAGGCGATGCAGGTAGTGGGTCTGGCCGGAATCGAGTACTTCACGAAAACCGGGCAGGTGCCCCACTCAATTGATGATCTGCTGAATGGAAGTGTGCTGCGATTCTACGCGGATGGAACGATGGTCGGTCTTGCCAATTCGGAGAGATACCCGGCGGCGATTTTTGTTCACGCACGGCAGGTGCGTCTGGTATTCCCAGAGCCCCAATCACAACTTAAGGACGGCCCTGTTGTACTGGTTACGTGTCCTGGGGTGCCGGCCGGGCTTCAAGCACGGGTTAATGCTGAATTGGAGAAGGAATGGCGCGATGCCTTGGAGCAGGTGCATGTCCGAGAGAACAGATGAATACACGCCTGCCTGTACGGCATTGTTACGGGTCGCTGAGTCCGGAGGGCAGGCAGTCCGCGGCAGAAGTCCCCTGGACATCGCGCTCCAGAGATGCTGTCGCGCGGGTCCACTTGCGCGCAGGTCCATGGTCCGGGATCATGAATGAAGTAGCGAGGACGAAGGTGTTCCGGTGGTCGCACTCGGCCGGGGCCGTACACCGAAGCACGTGGCGGCGAGCAGCAGCGCGAGCCCGTCCAAGGGTTCCCGGTAGCGGGCCTCGAAGCCGACGAGGTAGTGAACCAGCGGGTACGTGGCGAACGGGATCAAAAGCGCCGCTCGCTGGGGAACACTCAGCAGAGGCAGCGCCCGCCAGGCGCCGACCAGGGACAGCAGCGTCACGAGGCTAATCCGAAGCGCGGCCCAGCGATCATCAATCGGCCCGAACCAGAACTGGGCGATGCGCAGGGCGGTCAGCCGGAGGAATGCCGCGGGATGCGTGCGAATCCACTCGAGAGTCTCGCGCGTTACTTGTCGCATGTACTCGAGCTCGCCGAGTTGCTGGACTTTCCGCGCTTCTTCCTGATTATTGCCCGGGTGACGTTCGGTGCCTGCCCGGACCGACATCTCGATTGTGGCTCCGGCCCCTTCGTGGTTTCCCATGCGCAGCTCGAGCCCGAAATTGCTGCGGATAAAGACCAGACCGCCGAGGCTGGTGTGGTTGCGCCACGTCCACGGCGCGCAGGCGAGTGTCATGCCTAAAACGATTAGCGCGGCCCACCGCCAGCGTCGCGGTTCTCGTAGCCACGCAAGCTCGAAGGCGAGGAGCCCCAGCGCCACAGGCAGAAGAGAAGGCGTCACGTAGTACGAAAGGCCGATCGCTACGCCCAGGATGAACGAGCCCACCGGCGAAGCGCAGCGGGACTCCCACCGCCGCAGAAAGGCGCCGAGCATCAGGGCGATCGCGATGGCCGCGAGCGCCTCGACATAGCCCGGCCAGCGGGGGATGACTGCTCCGGCGAGTCCACCGACGACACCTGCCTCGCGCCGCAGTCCGAGCCGGCCCGCGAGCCAGGGCAGCATGCCGAACATAATTCCATAGAACGCGGTCGCGATCTGCCAGACGACATAGCCCGCGGCGAGCGTCGGCCCGAGCAAATGGTAGATCGCCGCCATCAGGGCGGGCTGGAAGGGTGGCATGTGGGCGGTTGGGCCAGTCGGGAGGCAGTACGGGTCCGCAAACTCGCCACGCTCATAGAGCGCCAACGCCACGCCGGGGACCTCCATCG
>CAZVRR010000091.1:0-12890 GCA_964629745.1 uncultured Planctomycetales bacterium
GGTGGCGCTGGCCGGTGCGGCGCGGGGGCTGACGCAGCTCGACGCGCTGCGCACGCGCCACCTGGCGGTGCCGCTGCCGGACCTGCCGCCGGCGCTCGACGGGCTGCGCATCGCGCACCTGAGCGACACACACGTGGGGCGCTTCACGACCGCGGCACTGACCGCTGCGCTGCTCGAGCAGACATACGCCGGCCGGCCGGAACTGATCCTGTTCACCGGCGACCTGATCGACTACCGCCTCGCCGATCTCGACCGCGCCCTGGGCCTGCTGAACCAGCTCCACGCGCCCGGCGGCCTGTACCTGTGCGAAGGCAACCACGACCTGATCGATGACGGACCGGCGTTTCGCCGGCGGGTCCGGTCCGCGGGGTACCCGCTCCTGTGCGATGAAACGACCACGCTGACCGTGCGCGGCACGCGCGTGCAACTGCTGGGACTGGCGTGGGGCCGGCGCAGCGCACCGGGGCGGCGCGGCGCACCTGGGCTGGAGTCACTGCTGCCGCACGTACGTTCCGACAGCTTTCCCATCCTCCTGGCGCATCACCCCCACGCGTTCGATGCAGCCGCGCAGGCCGGAATTCCGCTGACGCTGTCCGGCCACACGCACGGCGGGCAGTTGATGCTGACCGAGCGGCTGGGCGCCGGGCCGGTTCTGTTCAAGTACTGGTCGGGGCTGTACCGGCGCGGCCCGTCCAGCCTGGTCGTCTCGAACGGCATCGGCAACTGGTTCCCCCTGCGGATCCACGCGCCGGCGGAGGTGGTGCACCTGACGCTGCGCCGCGCGGCCACGTAGCACCAACAGCCCACCGGGCAGAAAGGCCGCACCCCGGCGGTGCGGCCTGCCGGCGGAAGTTCGGCCGCGGTGGGACTACGGCTGCTCGGCCGCGGCCTGCATTTCCTCGAGATCGGCTTCGATCATCGCTTCCAGGACCTGCCGGACATTGTCGGAGATGACCACGTCGCCGGGGTTGTCGATGAGTGCCTGCACGGCCGCGACGGTGTTCAGGTTGTTGTCATCGATGAACTCGACGACCGCCGCGGCCTGGTCGTCGGTCAGCGGCTCCACCTGCTCGGGGACCTCTTCCACGTTCTCAATGATGAAGTCGGTGACGATCTGGATCTCGTCCGGATTCAGGGCGGTGAGATTCTGGTACTTCAGCACGGCCGACAGCAGGCTGCCGCCGCCCTGGTTGTTGGTGCGGGACGCCGCCCCCAGGCAGCCACCCAGCAGCCCCAGTCCGCACACTGCAACCGCGACGAATCCGTGCTTGATGCGCATCGAAGGGTCTCCTTCACGGCAACTCCGGGAGCAGCAGATCGGAATCGAAATCCACCAGCAGCGCTTCCACCATGTCCAGGGGAACGTCCGCCGGCGTTCCCGCGACGGCCGCGGGATCATCCAGAAATGCGAGCAGATCGGCCGTGTCGTTGATGTCCTGTTCTGCAAACAAGGTGAGCGTCGCCTGCGCCTCGGTATCGCTGAATGCGAAATCGTCACTGGCGGTGGTCACGTCCTCGGCCGCGTCGCCGTAGATCTGGAGTTCGTCGGGCGTCAGCGATTGCAGGGCGCCGCCGGTCACCTTCTCGTAGGCGGAGCGCAGGTCTCCGCCGAACTGGTTGCCCGTGCGTTCACTGCGCAGCAGCGCATTGATCACGAGCGGAGAGAGGCCCATGTCGAGCAGTTGTGCCCGCTGCTCCTGCACGGTCAGGTCCGTGTCGTCGACGATCGCGTTCACGTCGTCCAGCTCGGGGGCCCAGGCAGCGGTACCCGGAATGTCGCAGCCGCCCAGCAGCAGCCCGACCGCGGCCAAGGCCAAGCCCAGTGTTCGGTGGTCACGCATGCGGTTTCCTCGCGCACAGGGGTGCCGCGCCGAGTTCTACCGGAGGTTGGCGCGTCCGGGTATGATACTGATCGGACACTCCCGCTCACAAGGTTCAGCACTGCCCCCGCGGGCCGGTGAGCCGTCGGCGGGACGGTGCGGGAGCGCTTGTCATGCGCGTGGCCATCGTCGGGTTTCCATTCTCGGGCAAGACCGCCGTCTACACCGCCATCTGCGGGATTTCGCGGGCCCAACTGCGTGCGAGCGAGGAAAACCTGGCGGCCGTCCACGTTCCCGAGCCGCGCCTCGATTTCCTCTTCCAGCTCTTCAAGCCCCGGCGAAAGACCGAGGCGACCATGGAATTCGTCGACCTGCCCGGCAGCACGGAGGGCGACTCGGAACAGGCCGGACTCGCCAAGCACCTGCCCACGCTGCGCCAGGCCGATGCCCTGCTCGTCGTCCTCCGCGCGTTCGAATCGCCGTCCGTGCCAATGCACGGCGGGAGCGTGGATCCGCTGCGCGACCTGCGCGAATTGCGCGAGGAAATGCTGCTGGCCGACCTGCTGATCTGCTCCAGCCGCACCGAGAAGCTCGAGAAAGCGCTCACGAAGCCCAGCAAGGAGCACGACGCGCAGAAACACGAGCTGGCCCTGCTGCGCCGCTGCCAGGCCGCGCTGGAACAGGAGAAGCCGCTGCGCGACGTCATTCAGCCCGGCGAGGAGGAGAAGCTGCTGCGCAGCTTCGGCTTCCTGACGCAAAAACCGGAAGTGCTCGTCCTGAATGTGAGCGAGGAACTCGCCGGCCGGCCGCCCGCGTTTCACGACGAACATGCCTACGCGACCGCCGCTCTGTGCGCGCCGCTCGAGAGCGACCTGTTGCAGATGGAACCGGCGGATCGGCCGGGCTTCATGGCGGAGTACGGCATTGCCGCCCTGGCCCGGGACCGCATCATCCGCGCGTGCTTCGATGCCCTCGGCATGATCTTCTTCCTGACCGGCGGCGGTCCGGACGAGGTGCGCGCCTGGATCGTGCCGAAGGGCAGCACGGCCGTCGAGGCCGCCGGCAAGATTCACTCCGACATCGCGCGCGGTTTCATCCGGGCCGAGACGATCGGGTTCGACGAGCTGTTTGCCGCGGGCAGCATGCGCGAAGCAAAAGCGCGGAACCTGCTGCGCCAGGAACCCAAGCACTACGTCGTTCAGGATGGCGACCTGATTACCTTCAAATTCAACGTATAGGCGCGGCAGCGCGCCAAAGCGGAGCTGAGCGTGCAAGGTGACCGCTGCTGGCTGGTGCTCGGACTGGTCCTGGCGTCGCACGCGTCGGCGCGCGCCCAGCAGACGCTGACGCAGGCGGACCTGCTGCAGCGCATCGTGCAGCTCGATCGCCTGTGGGCGGCGCCGGCGGGCGAGCAAAGCGGGCTGTTCTCCAGCAGCGACCGCCAAGCCAATCTCGATGCGAACGGGCACCTGCGCGAGGCCCGCCTGGACGACGACTGCGGACACTTCCTGCGCGCGGAGGCGGACGGCTGGCACGTCGCGGCCGAAGTGGAGGGCCCCGGGGCGCTGACGCGGATCTGGTGCGCGGTCCCGGCAGGGCACATCCGGTTCCTGCTTGACGATCAGCCGGCGCTGGAACTCCCGTGCGCCGAGCTGTTCAACGGACAGGCCGCGCCGTTCCAGGAACCCCTGTGCACGCTGGCCCCGGCCAGCGGAGGCACCTGCTACGTGCCGATCGGTTTTACGCGCCGCTGTCGCGTGCTGCTGAACGACCCGCGCGCGTGCTACGAAATCAGCTATACCCGCTTCCCGGCGGGCACAAGCGTGCAGACGTTCACGCGCGAGCTGGACGACGCGGCCCAGGCCGCCCGCGCGGCGGTCGAACAGACCCTGTACGCGGGCTACACGGACCCGCAGCTCTTCGGCGGCCGCAAGACCTACACGCTGGGTGATGCCCAGGAACTCAAGGCCGGCGCCCAGCTCAGCCTGGAATCGTTCGGCGGAGGCGGCATCCTCCGGGCGCTGTACGTGGGCTTCCTGGATGCGCGCCTGCCGACCTATCCCTATGCACTGCACCATTGCGTGCTGCGCATCTACTTCGACGGCCAGGCGCAGCCCGCCGTGGAAGCGCCGCTGGTGGACTTCTTCGGGTCAGGCTTTGAACTGCTCCGCTTTCGCAGCCTGCCCCTCGGCACGGAGCAGTGGACCACCATGCCCGGCAAGGTCACCAGCGAGGACCCGAACAAGGTGACGCACGAGAGCCGGTTTCTGTACTGCCACTGGCCCATGCCGTTCTCGGACACCGCCCGCATCGAGATCACGGCGCCCGCGAGCCTGCCGCGCGGGCGCGACCTGGGGGTGCGCGTCGTCGCACGCGTGGAAAAGCAGGAAGTGCCCGCGGACGCCCTGCGGTTTCACGCCCGCTTTCGCCGGGAAAACCCCTCCGCCAGCCGGGAGTATCCCGTGCTGCGGGCCGGCGGCCCCGGACGAATCGTAGGGACCGTCTTGAACGTCGATTGCCCGCGGGCAAGTGACTGGACGGCGGGCGATCTGAAAGCCTGGGTTGACGGCGCAGGGTTTCCGGCCTGGCTCGGCGTGGGCAGCGGGGCGTTCGTCGGCAGCACCACCGGCATCGACCCGGTCATTCAACCGCTGCATGGCCTGACGCGGGCGGGCACATTCGGCAAGCGCTCCGGTTACCGCTGGCTGCTGCCCGATTGCCTCAACTTCGAACGGTCCGTCGAACTGATGCTGGAAGACCTGCCGGGCAGCGAGCCCGGCGAAACCTACTACAGCAGCGTGGTGTACTGGTACGCGCCGGCCGACGACGATGCGCGCGCGGCGTTGTTCCCGCCGCTGACGCCGGAGGTGCTCACCCCACCGCCGCTGCGCATTCCGGGGGCGGTCGAAATCGAGGGCCGGGTGCGCGGCGAAGGATGGGGCCGCGAACTGGCCGAGAAATTCGCCAACGGCGACGAGTTGTCGAATCACGTGGCGGCGACCATTACGACCGAGGACCCGGTCGAGATCGCGTTGCCCGCCGAGCGCGCCCGGCGCGTGCGCCTGGGCCTGCGCGTGCATCAGCGCGGCGTGCGCGTGTTCGACACGATCGAGGTGTTCGACGCGGCCGGCGGGCTGATCGGCACGGTGAAGTACGACCGCGAAAGCAACAGCATTTACCTGGTGGGTGAGACCGAACTCCAGGCCGGCGAGAACGTGTTCACGGTGCGCTGCAACGCGAACGCGACGCTCGACTGCTGGATCGTCGAGGACATTGAAACGGCGCGATGAACGCCGCGCCGGGGGGCTACCAGGTCAGTCCGCCGCGCAACGGCCGCTTGCGCTTCTTTTCCGCGTGCGGATCTTCCCGAGCCGGCTCGGCAGAGGCGGCGGGTGCGGCGGTGTGGACCGGCTTCATCGACAGGGAGATCCGGCGCTGGGCCGGATCGACGGCGAGCACCCGTACGTTCACCACTTTCCCGACCTCGACGACGTCGCTGACGGCCCGGACGCGCTGGTCGCTGAGCTGGGAAATGTGGACGAGCCCTGCGACGCCTTCCGCGAGCTGGACGAACGCACCGAAGTTCGTAATCCGGGTCACCGCACCCGAGAGGGTGGCGCCGGGGGTATAGCGTTGCTCGATCCCCTGCCACGGATCGGTGCCGAGTGCCTTGAGGCTCAGGCTGATCTTCCGCTTTTCCGCGTCGAAGGCCAAGATCGCCACGCGAACGCCATCTCCGACGGAAAGGATGTCCTTGGGATGCTTGACGTGCTGGGTCCAGCTCATCTCGCTGATCGGAATCAGGCCCTCGATCCCGGGTTCGAGCTCGACGAACGCGCCGAAATTCATCAGCTTCGTGACGCGGCCTTCCACGGTCTGGCCCGCGGTGTACTTGCCCGGGGCGGCCGTCCACGGGTCGGCGGAGAGCTGCTTGATGCCCAGCGAAATCCGGTCCTTCACCAGATCGACCTTCAGGATCTGCACGTCGATCTCGGTGCCGACGTGCAGAACGTCCTTCGGGTGGCCGACGCGGCTCCAACTGATGTCACTGACGTGGAGGAGTCCCTCGATGCCGCCGAGGTCGACGAACGCACCGAAGTCCGTCAGCCGCACGACCTTACCGCGCCGCACCTGCCCTTCAGCCAACTGAAAGCGCAACTGGCGCGCATCTTCCTCGCGCTGGCGCTCCAGCAGTCGGCGGCGGCTGAGCACCAGCCCGCGGCCGCGCCGATCGATCTCTGTAATCTCGCATTCGAGCCAGCGGCCGATCAGCCCGGTGACGTCGTCGTGACGCACCATGTCGACCTGGCTCATCGGCATGAAGCCGCGCGCCCCATGCACGCGCAGCTCGAGCCCGCCGATGTTACTGCCCGTCACGCGGGCCTTCACCACGTCGCCCACCCGGAGCGTGTCGAGGTCCGCCGCAAGTTTCGCTTCCCGCAGCGACAGGCGCATCAGTCCCGACTCGCGGTCGAATCCCTGCGGAACGAGGTCGAGCACCTGGTCGACCGTCGGGGGCTGGTCGGGCTCGAACTCGTCGAGCGACACGAACCCCTCGCTCTTGCCGCCGATATCCACGAACACGTCGCTGCCGCGGATCGCCAGCACGCGGCCACGAATCCGGCCGCGCTCGTCCGCCGCCGGCGGTTCCGGATGCGCCACCGCCATGCGGGCCAGATCCTCCGCGGAAACAGCGCCGAGCTCGAGGTCCAGCTCGCGGTTCAGGTCCGCTTCGTCGGATGCGTGCGGGTCGACAGCCACGGTGATTTCCCAGGTCGCACTAGTGAGTTATGAAGAACGCCAGGCGCTTATCCTACATCCCGAACCCGGAAACACAAGCCGCCGGCGACCGCGCGGCATGGCCCTGAAAAGCCGACGGGGCGGCCGACCTGGTGGGTCGAACCGCCCCGTCAACCGGGTAAGGGTTCGCGGCGAGAATTAGGGGACGATCACCGTGTCCGTGTTGGACCAGGGGCCAAACTCGTCCGTCGGCTTCATGCCCAGGAGCGAGTTCTCGATCTCCCAGCCGTCCGTGCCGGTGAAGATGTTGTCGTTGTTGACGCCCACGATCGGCTTCTTCTCGAAGACGGCATGGCCGTCGACAAACAGCACGTTCTGGCCTTCTCCGTTGTGGTTACGGCTGTTGTACGGACGCCAGCGGTCTGCCGTCACTCGCAGGATGTCGTCACCCTCGGACTCGGCAAAGTCCGGCAGGCCGTCCGTTTCGCCATCCGAGCGATAGCTGTCCGGCAGCGAGCCGTCATCAGCCGGCTGACCGGACTGGAAGTACGGGCCCTTGTCGGCGCTGATCGGCATGCGCGGATCAAGACTGATGCGCGGCTTGCCGCGGTTGCCGTACATGAGCTGCGTGCCGTAGCTTACGTTGTTGTAGCCGCGGAAGTCGAAGCGGTTGACGCCGGGCGCCGCCGCGGTCTCAGTCCCCTCGGCGTTGTTGCGCAGCACGTCTTCCGTTTCGCCGGAACTGGTGCAGATGAACTGCTTGGGAGTGCAGTTCGCGCCCACGACCAGGAGGAACATGGAGCGGCTGGGGTGTACCTGTTCCGTCCCCGGGCCAGTACCGTCAGTCGTCGTGCGCATGGTGTACTGATAAGCAAGGTATCCCTTGAACGTTACAGACGTCATGTTCGGCTGGGTCTGGTCGACGGATTGCGGCTCCCGGTACCAGGACTGCGGGAACCAGTCGTCGTTCTCGTTGGCGTAGATCTGCATCCCCGTGCCCACGCCGCGCAGGTTGCTGGAGCACACCGCCCGTTTCGCCAGTTCGCGGGCGCGTGAGAGACTCGGCAGCAGGATGGAGATCAGCAACGCGATGATCGCCACCACAACCAGCAGCTCGATCAATGTGAACGCTCTTCGTTTCTTCATGGCAACCTCCTGCATTCAGACCCGTAAGCTCCTCCGACCGGTCCGCGTGCGGAACCGTTCACGGTATTCGTTTGGATGAGAGCTCCTCGTCGGTCGCCGAAACCAGGTGTCCGACGCCATGTGAACGGGCCACAGCCGCACCAGTCGCAAGCGCGCTTGCACCCGGACGGAACGCCCGCCAAGTGCCCGGCTCGGACCAACGCCGAACCAGCGCGTGGTTACACTAGTTTGCAGAGTTTGCGTTAGGGCGCACGATCACACATGGGCGCGCACAGCCTGCGCCTCAGGTGTCGTGCTGCTGGCGGGAACGGACTGCGGCGATTATCGAATGAGGGCTGCGAAGCTTATGACGATCGCAATGACGTTATGAATGAATGCGATATAAATTACAACCCAGACTCGATCCCGTTACGCACTGTACCTACTACCAGCTTACCCAACCGTGAGGGTCTGTCAAGGTATTCCATAAAAAGTTAAGACCTATAACCACCATCATCACCTTCTTTCACACCCCACAACCGGACCAGATGCTCGACCCCCCTCCACCCTTCGTCGCAAACCTTCAGCGATAGCGGCGGGAGACTCTCGCGCAGCTCCGCGACGGTCACCACGTCGGCCTGCCCGGGACGACCATGCCGCGCGCGATGTGTCGGCGTGTAACACTCGCAAATGAGCGATCCGCCCGGGGCAAGCCGCTCCGTAATCCGCGCCGCCAGCCGCCGATCAAAATACCGCACCACGCAGACCAGCTGAAATTGCCCCAGCCCCGACAGGGGATCCGACCGTAAGTCCGTTTTAAGCCACGTGATACGTTCTGAGACGCCGTAGCGCCGGGCAAGCTCGGCTCCTCGGTCGAGGGCATCCGGCAGAACGTCGATCGCCGTGACGCTCCACCCGGCGGCGGCGAGAAACACCGCGTTCCGCCCGGTGCCGCAGGCCAGGTCCAGCGCCTGGCCGGGCCGAAGCTGCTCCACCGCCGGCAGCAGCAGAGATGCGGGCTCCCACAGCCGCCCGGGCTCCTCAGCCACTTGCGGCGCAGCGGTGACCGCGGTCGCGAGTTCTGCACGGCGTCCGTGATCGCATAACCAGCGGACACAGCGGGCGCTGACGTCGCCGACCGACGCGACGCGCACCACCTCGTGCCGCGGGGGAAGCTCGTACGTGCGCCGTGCGAGTTCCTCCAGCGGAATGTTCACCGCAGCATGGAACGGCCGGCGGTACGCCTCGTCCGCCGGTCGCGGGTCGAGCAGCGTCAGACGGCGCAAGACACGGGGCTCGCTGCCGGGGACGTTCACCTGCACCGGGTTCTCGTCGCTGAACACCTATTCCGGTTGGGGTCGGCGGGTCCGCCGTTGCTGCATGAGGAGCAGGATCCGCTCGCTGTACAGCTCACCGAGTTCGTGTTGGAGCAGCGCGCGCGCCTCGGCGAGCGCGGTGCGGCGCGACAGGTGGAAGAGCACGATCCGCTCGTTGTTGAGTTGCGGTACGATCCCGGGCAGCTGGCTCACGTGAATGTGAAAGCCCGCGCGGGCGCGGTCGCGGTGATCGGGTTCGACGAACGTGCATTCCAGCAGCAGGATCTTGCTGTTTCGCACGTAGTCCAGCTCGAGGAACTCGCCCGGCGCCGTGTCGCCGCAGTACGCCACCAGCGGGATTTCCACGCGCCGCGTGATCTCGACGCCTTTCCTCTTCAGCTCGACCAGGGCCGGGCCCGCGAGGCCGGTGAATTCCTCCTTGAGCTTGTGACGCACCTCGAGCGCCGCGTAACCCAGGCTGCGGACGACGGTGCGGTCGTGGCGACGGGCGGGATGATTGACCTCGAATGGCCGGACGACCAGGTCGCGGCGCAGGGGAATGTCGACGCCGGGCTGGGCGGCATGGAGGTGCGCGGGGGGCTCGTGGCCGTCGATGTCGGCCCAGACGCGCAGCAGCCGCTGGATCGGGTCGATCAGCGGTTGCGGCGCGTAGAGGTGTCCCGGCGGGACATCGACGAACATGCGCTGGGAAAAGTAGTACGCGATGCCGGCGGCGTGGTCCATGTGGCCGTGGCTGAGAAAGACATGGTCAACGCTCAGCAGCTCGCGCCGGCAGCGTCCCACGTCAAAGGCGACGTTCAGTTCGGGAAGTACGAAGAAGGTCTCCTCGCCCGCCAGCGAGAAGCCGCGGACCCGCAGCCCGTCATGCTCGATTTCGGCCAGCGCCGCCATGGCCGCGGTTATACTCGTGCCGGGTCCGATTGTCGCGTTACGAGTGGGATTTTATTTGACACACTGCATGTTGTGGGGTAGACTTCGCTTGGATTCAATAAGTAGTTGAGTCCACCCGGAATCTGCAAAGCGCGGGCAGGTTCCGGCAGGCTGGAGGATCGTTGGAGATGCCTCCCTGCGACCGGTCGGTGGGCAGCCGGGAAACCCGAACCGATGCGGTGTCCGTACTGCAAGGTGGACAACGACAAGGTGATCGATTCCCGCTTGACGGAGGCGGGACGGTCCATTCGAAGACGGCGCAAGTGTCTCGGGTGTGGCCGGCGATTCACCACCTACGAACGGATTGAGGAATCGATCCGGCTGACGGTGATCAAGCGCGACGGTTCGCGGGTCCCCTACAACCGCGACAAGATCCGGGCCGGGGTACTGCGAGCGACTTACAAACGGCCGATCTCCGCCGACCGCATCGAGCAGATTGTCGACGAAATTGAGGAGTATCTGGTTACCCACTACGAAAAGGAGGTTTCCAGCCAGACGATCGGCGAGCGAGCCGCCGCGGTGCTGCGGCGAGTGGACAAGGTGGCGTACGTGCGGTTCGCAAGCGTGTATCGCAAGTTCGAGGACGTCGGCGATTTCATCGAGGAAGCGCAGGACGTGCTCGAGCGTTCGGCGGAAGACATCCCCGGACAGCAGGACTTGTTCGAAGGGCAGGCGGGCGCGTGAAAAGCATCAAGGACCTGATGTTGTTGAAGCGCGACGGGACGGCCGAAGCGTTCAATTTCGTCAAGCTGCGCAGTTGCCTGGCGCGGCTGCTCGCGGCCGCTCACGAGGACCCGGAACTGGCGGAGCCGCTCGTCCGGGCCATCGCGATGCACCTGCGGGAATGGAGTGCCGCGCAGCTCCCGACGACCGAGTACGTGTTGCGCTGCGCCCGGGCGGTGTTACGACAGACCGGAATGTGCGAGTCGGCGCGGCTGCTCGAAACGCAGCACCGCCTGCGTCAGGCGCGGCGCAGCCGGGTGCGCGTGACGGATCCGCGCGGGCCCGCGACGGCCCCGGTTCGCTGGCGCAAGGGCGCGGTGGTCGCCACGCTCCAGCGGCTATACGGGGTCCGGCAGCCGATTGCCCGCTTCCTCGCGGGCCGGATTGAAGGGCGGGTATTGGAGCTCGGGTACCCGCTCGTCTCGCGTCCGTTTCTCACCGAGCTGGTTCGGAATGAGATGCTGGCCTGGGGGCTCGAACCCGACGTGAAGGACGTGCTGCCGACGCCTTCGCTGTCGGGGGAGGCGGGCCCCGGCAAGGAGTAGGCTTCCGCGTCAGGGACGGCGTGCCGCGAGCAGATGCTGCGCCACGGCTGGGCCGCTCACCGTACTCTGACGTACCTCGCACGGACGTGCAGCTCGTGACGTGTTATGGATGGCTTTGCCGGTGCCAGCGGTGCTGGCCGTCGCGAGCCCCCTGAACCTCCGTTCCCCTGATGAAGGGCGAGTCGAGTCCCGCCCAAGCCCACACTCGACTCGCCCGCTCCTTTGCGCCGCGCGGCCGCGATTCCACCGCCGTTCAACCGACGCGGAATTCGTCGAGCACTTCCGGGTTGGCCAGGGCGTCGCGGTTGCCGACCGACTGGCCGTGAATCATCTGCCGCACCGCCAGCTCGACCTTCTTGCCGCTGATCGTGTGCGGGATCGCACTCACCTGCCGGATCAGCTTGGGCACGTGGCGCTTCGTGGCGCCCTCCGCGATCGCCACGCGCAGCCGCTTTTCCAGCGCGGCGTCAAGCGTCAGCCCGGGCCGCAGCACGACGAACAGCACGATATCGACGTCCGCGTCAGGCGTATCGCGCCCGACGACGATGCTGTCCACGATCTCGGGCATGCCTTCCACGATGCGGTAGATTTCCGCCGTCCCGATCCGCACGCCGCCCGGGTTGAGCGTGGCGTCGGAGCGTCCGTAGACGATCACGCCGCCGGTCTCGGTGATCTCGATGAAGTCGCCGTGGCGCCAGACGGTCTGGCGGGGGTAGAACTCGAAGTATGCGGCGCGGTACTTGCGGCCGTCCGGGTCGTTCCAGAAGCATACCGGCTGCGACGGGAACGGGCTGGTGCAGACCAGCTCCCCCTTGAAGCCGATGACCGGCCGGGCGTGCTCGTCCCAGGCCTGCACGTCCATGCCCAGGCCGCGGCACTGGATCTCGCCCGCGTACACGGGCAGGATCGGATTGCCGAGCATGAAGCACGAGATGATGTCGGTCCCGCCGCTGATGCTCGCCAGTTGCAGGTCGCGTTTCACCTCGTCGTAGACCCACTGGAAGAGTTCCTCGCTCAGCGGCGAGCCGGTGGAACACACGATGCGCAGCGCCGACAGGTCGTGGGTGCGGCCGGGGTGCACGTCGGCCTTCTGCACGGCGCCGAGGAACTTGGGGCTCGTGCCGAACAGGTTGACCCGCAGGCGCTCGGCGAGCTGCCAGAGCCGGCGCGCGTCCGGGTAGGCCGGGTTGCCCTCGTAGAGCACGACCGCCGCGCCGGTGCCCAGGGCGCTGACCAGCCAGTTCCACATCATCCAGCCGCAGGTCGTGAAGTAGAACGCGCGCTCCCCGCGCCGCAGGTCGCAATGCAGCATCAGCTCCTTCATGTGCTGCACGAGCGTGCCGCCATGGCCGTGCACGATGCACTTGGGAATCCCGGTGGTGCCCGAGGAGTACATGATGAACAGCGGGTGGGCGAAGGGCACCTCGACGAACTCCAGCGCGGGCGCGGGCTCCGTCAGCGGACCCAGGAAATCGCGCCACGCCACGGCGCGCGGCAGGCCCGACAGGTCGACCTGCGCGTCGAGGTAGGGCACCACCACCACGCGCTGCACGCTGGGCAGTTGCGCCAGCATCTCGGCGACGCGCGGCAGTGTCGCACAACGCTTGCCGCCGTAGGTGTAGCCGTCCGTGACGACGAGGACGGTGGGCTCGATCTGCCCGAAGCGGTCG
>CAZVRR010000092.1:0-12861 GCA_964629745.1 uncultured Planctomycetales bacterium
GGTAGAACACGTCGTACAGCGCGCTGATCACGGCTTCCTCGATCTCCGCGCCGCTGAAGCCGGCGGTGGCCTGGCCCAGCGCCGGCAGGTCGAAGGTGGCGGGATCGCGGCCGCGCTTGCGCAGGTGGATCGTCAGGATCTGGACGCGCTCCTCGGCATTGGGCAGGTCGACGAAGAAGATCACGTCGAGGCGACCCTTGCGCAGCAGCTCGGGTGGCCGCTGCGCGATTTTGTTCGCCGTCGCGAGCACGAACACGGGCTTCTGCTTTTCGCTCAGCCAGGTCAGGAACGTGCTCATCACGCGCGCCGTCGTGCCGCCGTCGGTGTTCGCGGAGCCCTGCGAGCCGGCGAAGGCCTTGTCGATCTCGTCCACCCACAGGACAACGGGGGCCACGCTTTCGGCCACCGCGATGGCCCGCCGGATGTTCTCCTCCGACGAGCCGACCAGGCTGGCGAACATGCGCCCCATGTCGAAGCGCAGCAGCGGCATGTGCCACATCTGGCTGACGGTCTTGGCGCACAGGCTCTTGCCGCAGCCCTGCACGCCGACCAGCAGCACGCCCTTCGGCGCGGGCAGCCCGAACCGGCGCGCCCGGTCGGAAAAGGCCAGGCCGCGTTTGCGGAGCCAGTCCTTGAGCAGGTCGAGCCCGCCCACGTCCTCGACGCTGAGCTGCGGATCGCAGTATTCCAGCAGGCCGCTCTTGCGGATGATCTGCTGCTTCTCCGAAAAGACGACCGAGACGTCGTCGGCACACAGGCGGCCGTCATTGACGATCGTCTTGGCGAAGACGTTCTCCGCTTCCTGCAGCGTGAGGCCCAGGGCCGCCTGGATGAGCTGTTCGCGGTCGCGGTCACTCAGGTGCAGGTTGAGCTTCGCATGCGCCGCCACGTCGGCGCAGATGCGTTGCAGGAGCTGGTCCAACTCGCGCGCGCCCGGCAGCGCGAAGTCGACGACCGTGATGTCCTTCTCCAGTTCGGGCGCCAGGTCCAGCACCGGGGCCGTGAGCACCAGCGTCTTGTAGCTGTCGCTCAGGGCCAGGGCGACTTCGCGCAGCTTGCGGATGACGCCGATGTTGCAGTCGCGCCGGCGCGTGAAGGGGTGCAGGTCCTTGAAGAGGTAGATCGCCGGCTCCTTGTGCTCAATCACCGAATCGAGCGCCTCGATCGGGTCGGCCAGCCCCTTCGACCGGCCCCCGCCGACCGCGCCGGCGTTCTGCAGGCCCGTCGTCACCGACCAGCAATACACCTGTTTGCCGCGCCGGCCCGCGATGGCCCGCAGGTGCTGCTCGACGCGCGGCTCTTCCCAGCTCACGACGTAGAGGATGGGGTAACGGGCGCGGATCAGCACCTCGATTTCGTCGCGTTCGGCCGGCCCGGAGCGCGGCGGCCGCGGTTCGGCGACGGGGGGCAGCCGGCCTGGGCCGGCCGCCCCGTCCTTCCCGGGCCGAGTCGCGGATGGGGACGGGGCGGGACGTTCACTCATGCGCCACTGCCTTTGTGGGTACCCGTCCGTGGACGGCGGGCACGTCCCCACAGAAAGTACCGAGCAGGTCCGCCAGCTCCGGCGGCAGGTCGTGACAGTACAACCGCCCGTCCACGCCGAAGGTCAGCGCGATGACCGGGTGCATCGTGTCCGGCACTGCACGACGCGCTGCATTGTTGCTGCGTGGCTCAGGCGTGCGCATGGCTGTTGGCCTCCCAGGCGAGCCTCCGGCTGCGCAGGTAAGCGCACGCCTCCTGCTCCTCCGCGACCGAGTTCAGCCGGCCGACGCCGATGGGCCCCGCCCGGCCGCACGGGACGAAGCCGGTGTACAGCTCGAAACGGGTGCCGGGCATCGAGTCTGACAGCCAGTCCACGACCGGGCGGTAGCAGCATTCCAGGTGGCCCGGCAGCAGCACGTGTCGGACGATGAGCGGGGTGCGCTGCGCGATCGCCTCGATATTGCGTTGGACGATATCGACGTAGGGTCGCACGCCGGCGAGCCGGTGGGCACAGTTGTCGTTGCCGAACTTGAAATCGCCGAGGTACAGCGATACGGCGCCCTCGAGCAAATCGAGCACCTCCGGCGTCATGTACAGGTTGGTGTTGACGACGAGCGGCAGATCCGGGTCGGCCGCCGCGATTTCGAGCAGTGTGTGCGGATGGAGCGTCGGCTCGCCGCCCAGGATGCTGACGCAGCGCGCACCGTCTGCCATCGCCTGGCGCCAGCGTGCCGCCTGGGCCGGCGGGTTGACCCGCATTCCCCGCGCGAATTCGAAGCACTCGGGCGCCGTGTCGCAGTAGCCGCAACGGAAGTTGCAGCCGCCCAGGTAGACGCGCCAGGCGGGGACGACCTCCGCCTCCTCGGTGACGCTGAGATACTCGCGGAAGACATACGTCTGGTCGCCGAGCCGGCAGGGGCCCGCCGGTCCGCCGGTCCGATCGACGCCGCAGCGCCGCTCGCAGACGTTACAGGGGCGCAATAACTGCCGGGCGGCAGCCGCATCCCGGCGGAGCGAGGCCGCGTCGCGCGCCCGGATTGTCGTAAGTTCGCGCATGGTATCCATCGCGTCCACATGGGGGTACGCCAACGGCGCCGCCGGCCCGCACGGCCGTTGTGCGGCCCCGACGCGCAGTGCGTACCGCAACCCGGCCGTGCCCTAGGCGCCATGCCGTCCCGACGGGACGGCGTGAACGAGACGGTGGGACGAGGAACGGCGGGGCGCGGCCCCAGCACTGCGTGCTGGGCAACTTTCATTGCGTCCCTCGCGGGACGCGGTTAGTCCTCGCGGCTCGAGCGACAGGATCGGGCGAAGAGCGGGGCGCGGCCCCAGCACTGGGTGCTGGGCAACCCTCACGGCGTCCCGGCGGGACGCGGCGATGAAAGCCCGCCACAACGTGGCGGGATAAGTGATGGCCCATCGCGTCATGCCGTCCCGACGGGACGGCGTGAGACGACGGCAGCGTGTGAAGCGCGTGATTCCAGGCGGCCATGGCAGCTCGCTCGTGGCCATCGGTCGTCAGGCGGGACCTTTCTTGCCGCGCCGATGGAAACCGCGCCATTGCATCGCCGGCGGCCGGGGCGGCTACGGTGCGGCATCCTCGGACGCCGAATCGTCGTCCTCGGGCGCGGGCGGGGTGCCGGCGTTTTCAGCGCCGGCCGAGGGCCTCAGCCGGAAATCCACGACCACGGGCAGGTGGTCAAAGTAACTGCCGCGCGTATCGCGGGTCGTGTCCCAGCGCTTCAGCCCGCAGCGGCTCAGCTCCTCGGGCGACATCGCGACGGTGTTGAGAACGAAACTGTGCACCGCCTCGAGCACGCTGTCCGTGTAGATCACGAAGTCCATGCGCTCGGGGTCGAACCGGCCTCTGTCGTTTCGCCAGGTATACGTGTCCGCGCCGCTCGCGTTGTGCCGCGGCTGGGCGTCCGTCAGCTCTGTGTCGTCCCAGTCCGGCGGGCGGTCCGGTCCGCATACGTCTTCTGCGTGTACGTCGCCCGTCAGCAGCGTCCGCAACGGCTCCAGCGTGCCGACCAGGTTCAGGTCGCCCATGACGAGAATCGGCGTGAACGGCGGCAGCTCAAGTTCACCCTCCGGATCGCGCGCATCGTGGATCCACTGACAGATCGCGTCGGCCTGCTTCTGGCGCACCGCGTCGTTCGTTTCCGGATCGCAGCATTTGAAATGGTTATTCAGCACGTACACGTCGGCGGCGAAGCGCTCATCCGGCAGGTCGACCAGCGCCAGGGCCGGATCGCGGTAGGTGGCGACGGACAGCCTGTCGCCGGTGAGACTGAGCGGCCACCGGCTGACCGTCGCGTTCGTGTTGCCCACGTACACGTGCCACGTATAACCTTCCGTCAGCGGGGCCATCAGGTTCAGCAGCTTCTGCAGATCGTCGCCGGCGTCGTCGCTGATCTCCTGGAGACACAGGATATCTGCGTCGAGCGCGCGGAACACGCGCTGAAACTTCTCGGCTGACAGGCTGTCGACCGAGGGGAAGATCTTGTCGTGGTTCACGTTGTAGCTCACGACTCGCAGCTCGGTTCCCGGGCCACGGTCGAGGAAGCTGCCGGTCGGACGCGTGGTCGGCTGGCTGGCCAGGGCCAGCATCGCCGGCGTCAGCACGAGCTCGCCGCTCGCACCGGCGGGCCGGGATTGAGTCGCCGCCGGAGCGCTGGCTTGCGCGGGCCCGGCGTCAGGCGGCGCGGTCGGGGCCTTCTCGCAGCCCGACCCGGCGATGCCGCACCAGCCCGCGACGGCAAAAAGACACGGCCCGCGCCGCACACTGCCCTTGCGCATCCGCAATTCCTCCACCTCGCCGCCGTGTCGACACCGCACCGGGCCGCCGACCGGGGAGGCTACCCCGGGTGAAGGCGATTGAAAAGGAACACGGTCGCACGGCGGCCGTGTGTCCTCTCACGTAAGCGGCTGCCTTCGCAGAACTCGCCGGCCCCGCTTATCACTTTTTCACCTTATCACCTGATCACCTGATCACGGGCCCCCTTTCTCCTTCCCGCCCGCCCCCAAAAAAGGAACGCCCGCGCCGACGGTTGAGACGCCGGCGCGGGCCCCTGACCGTAGCGGAGCTTCAAATCATCCGCCCGTCAGGAGATCGACGAAGGGATCGATGTCGAACGCATTCACCACGCCGTCGCCATTCACGTCGGCGTTGAGAATGTTGCAGTCGGGGTACGTGGCCGCGTACGCGTCCGGCGCCGTCAGCGCCAGCACGAACGGGTCGATGTCGAACGCATTGACCGCTCCGTCACAGTTCAGGTCGCCCGGCACGAGGTCCGGCAGCACGGACCGCACGCCGACCGAAGCCATCGGCTCAAACTCGCCGTCACCGTCGGCGTCGGCCAGCAGCACGATGTCGAACAGCACGAAGGCCTCGTGCTCGGCGAATGACACGTCCACCGTCAGCGGCACCGTCTCGCCTGGCCCGACCTGGATCGTGTCGATCACCGGCTCGCCGGGCGGCAGGCCGTTGAGCCGGACGACCGAGTCCTCCTGGTCGCCGTCCGTCGCGCGGGCCACGATCCGGTATTCCAGCACGTCGCTCGCGCTGTCCTGGTTCGTGACCGCGAAGCCGACGCTCGCGCCGTGCGGGAACGGAATCGTCGCAACGCCGATGTCCGGATCGAGCACGATAAAGCACCACTTCCACCCGATCGCCTTCAGCGCCGCGCTGGTGCCGAACGGGAACCCGAGCGTCGTGTTCAGCACCGTCGCGTCGTAGCACGCGGTCAGCCACGGCACGAGCCCGGCCGGACGCGTGATATTGATCGTCCAGCTCTGGCTGAAGCCGCCGGGGATGACCACGCCGCTCATGTTCTGCGGCGAGAACTGCGCGGCCGTCGGGCCCGGCACGGCGCAGCTCGTGTTGCCCAGCAGGGCCCAGTTGTGAGTGAACGTGCTCGTGCTGTCGTTGAAGATCGTGAACGGCACGGCCTTCACGTTCTCCCATGGGCAGTACGTCGTGACCGGCGGCAGGTAAGCGCGCTCCTTGCACTTGCCGGCGTGACCCGCGCGGAAGATCCGCAGGATGTCCTCGGGCTTCAGCACGCCGCGGAAGATCTCGATCTCGTCGAGGTCACCTTCGAAATAGCCGCTGCCGCCGAGGGCCGGCTCGCGCACGCCGATCCAGAGCGGGTTGGGGTTCGTCAGGCTGCCGGCGTACGGCAGCGGGTTGTAGGCCGCCACGAAGCTCCCGTCGATAAAGAAGCGCACGCCGCTGGCCGAGGTCCGGTTCACGCTGATGGCCAGGTGGTGCCACGTGCCGTCCGCGATCACATTGGGCGGGATAAAGTTCGCAAAGCTGCTGCCGTCCGCGAGCTGGAGGCCCGGCCGGCCCTGGTAGAGAAAGACGGAGTAGCCCTGCGGCGCAGGTCCGCGCTTGTCCAGGATCACTGGCAAGCCGAGATTGGTGGAGCGCAGCCACAGGTCCACCGAGAAATTGCCGGCGCCGAAGTTCAACTGCGGCGCATTGGGCACCTTCGCAAAGTCCGAAGTGCCGTTGAAGCGGTGCGCGCCCTGCACGTACCCCGCGATGGCCGTCGTGCCGGTGTACGTGCCGCTGTTGCCCCAGGCGATGTCGGTCGCGGTCGTGCCGCTCGTTTCGTCAAGCGGGAACCAGGCGACCATCCGCCGCGGCGGCGGCGTGCACTGCGTGAAGCACGTCACCTTCAGCGCGCCGATCTGCGTCTTGTCGGCGGTGGTGAAGAAGCCGTTCAGATCGACCAGGATGCTCTGCGTGACGTCGCCGCCGGTGCAGGGCAGGCCCTGGAGGCCGTAGATCGTCTGCGGCGCGAACTGGAGCGCGTCGCCCGTGGCCCACACGTCGCCGTCCTCGTCGAAGTCGGCGCCGCCGGCGGCGTTGGTGCCGCTGCCCGACCAGAGGAAGCCGATGTCGTAGATGTTCGAGCTCGGCCACCACACCGGTCCGATCTGGCGGTACTCGAGCACGCGCGACTGGTGCGCCGACGGCCAGTTGTCCAGGTACATGCTCCGCTCGGCGACCAGCATGCAGCCGGTCCGTGAGAAGCTGATCTGCGACGGCGGGCTCGAGTAGGCGTAGCCGGTCGCGAACACCGGCAGCACGATTTCCTGCTGCGCGGCGCCGCTGAAATCGCCGCCGGACAGGGCGATGGACCAGATCGTGTTCGCGTCGCTCAAGCTCGGCCGCCCCATGTCTTCGGCCCAGATGCCGTAGTAGACGCGGTTGTTGTAGACCGCCACGCCCCAGGGCCGCTCGTTCAGGCTGGCGAAGCCCGGCGGGTCGCCGGCTTCCGGGGCGCAGCCGCCGATCAGGCCGGTGGCATGGTCGAACGTGCTGAGGCAGTTGCCGGCCATGTCGAGGCGGTAGATGCGGCCGTCCTCGAAGTTGGTCACGAAGAACTGCGCGCGGGCGGAGTCGAAGCAGATGTTGCCCAGGCCCGGCCCGGTGTTCGGCAGCGTGGCGAAGGTGCTGATGCCACCGGTGTTCGCGTCGATCTTGTAGACCGCGCCCCAGCCGCCGGGGCCGGCCACGGAGCCGCTGTAGCTCGTCGACGCCGTCACGTAGATATTGCCCATGTCATCGACCGTGACGCCGAACGGCGAGCCGAGATTCGTGGGCGTCCACGACGGGTGGCTGTAGCGGGTCGCGGCGGCCCAGTGCACATTCAACGGCGCCGTGCCCTTGTTCTTGATGTCCGTCACGACCAGCACAAAGTTCGTGAACCACTGGTCGAACTCGGTCGCCACGACGGATGCGCCCGTGAACCCGGCGAACGTCGGGTCTTCGTACTGCGGCGTCTGCGCGTCGCACTCGCTGACGCAGTCGCACGGCCGCGGATCCTCGGGGCACAATTCCGGCGTGCAGAGCGAGCCGTCGCCGAAGTACACGCCCAGGAGCAGCTCCTCGCACTGCGCCTGCGTCGCGGTCACGCAGACGTGATTTCCGGCCGCGTCCACGACGCAGCACGCGCCGACCTCGCCCTCGGGGCAGGGGTTCGGCGTGCAGGGCACCCCGTCGCCCATGTATGTTCCGCCCAGCGTGTGCTCGCAGTCGAACTGCGACACGATCGTGCAGTTGGGCGGCGTGCCATAGCAGCACGCGCCCGTGGGCGGGTCGATGTCGCACGGCCAGGGCGGGTCGCAGTTGGTGCCGGTGCCCTGGAACTGGCCGTGGTAGAGCGTCTCGCAGTCAATCGCCGTCGTGACCACGCACCAGACCTGTCCACCCTCGAAGAAGCAGCACGCACCCTCGTCGGTGCAGGGATCCGGCGTGCAGCTCGAACCGTCGCCCTGGTAGGCGCCGAAATACACGGTGTCGCATTCGTACGCGCTGACGATTACGCACTGGCTGATCCCCTCGGCGTCGACATAGCAGCAGGCGCCCTTCGGATCGTGACTCTCGCACGGCAGTGGCGGCCCGCAGTTCGAGCCGTCACCCTGGTAGATGCCGCCGTAGAGCAGATCGCAGTCGGCGGCGGTGACAATTGCGCAGCCCCACTGGCCGGTGGCCGGGTCGCGGTAGCAGCACGCGCCTGTCGTCGGCTCGCACGGATCCGGATCGCACGGCGTGCCGTCGCCCTGGTAGAGGCCCTGGAGGAACTCGCATTCCTGCGCCGACATGATCGCGCAGATCCACTGCATCGAGCCGGGCTCGCGGTAACAGCAGGCCCCCATGCCCGAGCCGGATTCGCACGGGTCGGGATTGCAGGTCGTGCCGTTTCCCTGGTACACCCCCTGGAGGTACTCGCATTCGAGCGGGTAGAGCACCGCGCACTGCGGCGCCCCGCCGGCGACCTGGTAGCAGCATGCCCCCGTGGGCAGGTCCGCGCACGGCGCCGGGTCGCAGTTCGTGCCGTCGCCCGCATAGACGCCGTGGAAGAACTGCCGACATTCCTGGAACGACGTCACGACACACACGGGCACGCCGTCGGCGTCGTGATAGCAGCATGCGCCGACGGCACGCGACTCACCCGCGGGCAAGACTGTCGAGGACAGTTCGGCGCGACCGGCGGGAATCAGCAGCATGCCCGCGCCCAGCGGTGTGAACGTCGCGAGCGCGCAGGACAACAGCGTCCCCGCCACCAGCTTGCCGTACGGTACGGAGCGACACGAGCGATTCATCGACTCTCTCCCTTCGACCGGCGCCGGCCGCGGCCGGCAAAAAAGCACCTTGAACCGGCGGTCGCTCGCGCGCGCAGCCGACCTGCGCGCGCCGGCGACACGCCACCGGGAAACCTGATGTTGTGACGATTCGTACGGGCCCGAACTGAACCCTGCTTACGGCCGTTTCACGTGCATCGGAATATAGTAGCACAACTTTGGTGCGATTTGACACGATTTTCCACAAGTCCGCGTCGCAGGGGCAACTGGCAGCGATGCGGTGGAGCGCTCGCCCGGGCAAAATGCCCCTAAGCTATGATGTCTAAACGAGTTCTGCTTTCATGGCGGCAGCGCGCCCCCGGCAGGTAGTTTGATGTTTTTATGCGGCCGGGGGGCGCACCGCGCTGACCGAGCCGTCCTGGGCGGCGCCGGCACGCGGGGCGCTGAACTTCACCTTGCGGCGCAAGTCGCTGATGCGGTACCGTACAGCCGCGGGCGCCGACCCGCCCCGCACCGAGCGTGGTGGTCTCCCCAATTGAGGAAAAAACGTATGAGTGTTGTGCGTACTGCCGTCCTGTTTGCCCTTGCCGTGACCGTGATCGGCACCCCGGCCTTCGCCACCGAATTGGGCGACCCGGCGCCGGCGTTGAAGATTCGCGACTGGATCAAGGGTCAGCCCGTGGATCTCGCCGCGGGCAAGGGGAAGAACGTTTTTGTCGTGGAATTCTGGGCCACGTGGTGTGGTCCGTGCCGCAAGAGCATCCCGCACCTGACGGAACTGCAGAAGAAATTCAAGGATCGCGGCGTGGTCGTCGTCGGCGTGAGCAGTGAAGAGGACGCCGCCGTCGTCAAGAAGTTCGTCGACGCGCAGGGCGCGAAGATGGAATACGTCGTGGCGCTGGATGACCGGAACGCCACGAGCAAGCTCTACATGGACGCCTTCAACCAGAAGGGGATTCCGCACGCGTTCGTGATCGACAAGGACGGCCGCCTGGCCTACCAGGGTCATCCGCTCTTTGGCCTGGACGAAGTGGTTGAAGCCGTGCTGGCCGGGAAGACGGACGCCGCTCAGTTGCAGGCCATCGGCGAAAAGGCGCAACGCGAGTTTGCGCAGCGCATGGAAGCGCAGGAAAAGCTGATGACCGAGTACTTCCAGCTCGTCACCAGTACGGCCGACGCGAAGGCCAGCCCGCTGGGCGAGAAGATCTACGAGATCATCAAGGATGACCCCGAGCAGCTCAATGCTTTGTCCTGGACGATCCTGACCGAGCCGCAGGTCCAGACCCGCGACCTCCCGCTGGCGCTGAAAGCGGCCGAGCGCGCCAACAAGCTGACGGAGGAACTGAACGCTCCCATTCTCGACACCTACGCGCGGGCGCTCTGGGATACGGGCAAAAAGGACGAGGCCGTCAAGATGCAGCGCAAGGCGGTCGCGGTCGCCACGCAGCCGCAGATGAAGGCCGAACTCGAGAAGACCCTGCAGCAGTACGAGGGGCAAGGCAAACCCTAGCTCCCTCACCACACGGTCCGTCTGCGACACTGGCGCCACGGCGCCGGTTTGCGCTGCCCTCAGATCCCGTGTACCACGGCCCGTCTCCGCCCGTGAGGCGGAGACGGGCCGTGCCACCCGCGGGCTTGAGGCGGAGACGGGCCGTGCCCTCCACCGTGCCACATGCCGACGTCTAGCCGGTTCGCTTCGCGCCGGCGACCATCCCCGCGCTAAGATCAGGGCGTGATCGCTGCGGACGCGGGCCGGATGTCAACTCGCATGGTGGCCAATCTCCAGGCCGGCGGCGCCGCCGCCGCGGTGGAGAAGCTGCGCGCCGCGGCCGCGGACTGCGCGGTGCCCCTGGATCTGGCCAGCGATGGTCGGCCGATCGGCGAATGTGTGCGCGCGGCCCTCTCCATGGGCTGCGCGCGGCTGATCATCGCGGGCGGCGACGGCACGATCCACGCGGCGCTGAATGCAATGTCCCCGGCGCTGCCGAGCGCCGCGCTGGGTATCGTGCCGCTGGGGTCGGGCAACGATCTCGCCCGCGCACTGGACCTGCCGCTGGATGATCCGACCGCCGCCTTCGAGTTGGCGCGGACGGCCCCCGCGCGGGCTGCCGACGTCGTGCACGTCGCACTGGCTGACGGCAGCACGACTTATATGGCGAACGTGTGCAGCGCCGGGCTGGCGGGCCAGATCAGCGCCGCGGTCGGTGAAGAGGAAAAGTCCCGCTGGGGCGCGTGGGCCTACTGGATGGCGGTGCTGGGCCGAATGCTGGATCCGCCCGAGCACGACACCATCCTGGAACTCGACGGGCATACCCTGCGCGTCCGCGCCTACGCGCTCTCCATCGCCAACGGACGCTACGTGGGCGGCGGCCTGGAGATCGGTCCCGCGGCGCGGCTCGACGACGGCCGGCTCGATGTCAGCGTCCTGCCCGTGCAGCCGCTTGGCGCGGCCCTCCTGGCGGGGCTCGACATCGTGCGCGGCAAACACGTGGAAAGCGAGCGCGTGCTCACGTTTCGCGCGGCACGCCTGGGTATTCGGGCCACGCCGGCGCTGGACCTGACGGTCGACGGCGAGGTGCGCGGAGCGCTGGACGCGCGTTTCGAGGTTCTCCCCGGCGCGATCCGCCTGGTCGCCGGGCCAAATCCCGCGGGCTTCAGCCCGCCGGACGGACGTGCCGGGTAAATTCTCCGTAATGCGGACCGCCGGCGCGCGTCGTTGACGGAATTTTCTTCGCTTTTACGCCCTCTGTACGGACGAGTGGCGTGACGGGGGCAGGTGAGAGGACATCGAATGATGCGCATGGAGATGTGTCTCGGATTTTTGTCTGGCGTGGTTCTCGCAGCGGGTTCCGCGCGCGCCGACGGCCCGGTGGCCGGTTGCGGAAGCTGGGAAGTGATCGCGAGCCCGAATCCGGCCGGCAGCACGTTCTCGGTGCTGCACGACATCAGCGTGATCGACCCGGACGATGTCTGGGCCGTCGGATCCTATCTCGCCGATTACATGGGCTCGTCGCGCATGTACACGCTGGCCATGCACTTCGACGGACAGGCGTGGACGATCGTGCCGACACCGAACCCCTCGCCCAGCCCGTCGCTGACGTATTGCGGGCTCGAGGCCGTCGCCGCCATCGCCCCGGACGACGTCTGGGCGGCCGGATACAAGAATGACGTGGGCCATGGCGGCATCTACGTGGGCACGCACATGCTGGTCATGCACTGGGACGGCGCGTCGTGGGAGGTCGTCGAGACGCCGCTGCCGCCGTACTACGAGACCATCTATCAGCAGGTCTCCGGCGACAACATACGCGATATCGTGGCGCTGGGGCCCGATGACATCTGGTTCCTCGGCGACTGGGTCGACATTTCGACCGGCCTGGACCAGCCGCGCGGCCTGGCCCTGCATTGGGACGGCGAAAGCCTGACAGTCAGCGACACGCCGTTCATCGTGGGTACGCCCGGAACGGGGCTGGAAGCCGGCGCCGCGCTGGCGCCGGACGACATCTGGGCCGTCGGCGGAGGGAGCGATGGCGACGACGCCGATCTGTCCATGATCCTTCACTGGGATGGCGAGTCGTGGACACAGGTGCCCGGCCCGACGCCGGGCTACTTCAGCCGGCTTTACGACGTCATCGCGCTGGCGCCAAATGACGTGTGGGCCACCGGCGACTGGTTCGACGGCGACTACCACGTGCTGACGCTCCACTGGGATGGCACGAGTTGGACACCGTACGACAGCCCGGCCGGCGGCCGTGCGCTCGCGGCGCTGTCGCCTGACAGCATCCTGAATCTCGGCTCGGGCACCGTTGGTTACTGGGACGGGGCGGACTGGGGCACGACCGGGCCGCTGCCCTCGAGCATGATTTCGCTCGCCGGCGCCGACGTGTTCGGCCCCTGCGCCGCCTGGGTTGCGGGCCGGCAGTTCGAGGGCTCGGTGCAGAGCACGTTCACCGCGCGCCTGAACCCCACGGGGCCGTCCATGATTCCCGGCGATCTGAACTGCGATGGGAGCGTCGATGCCTTTGACATCGACGCCTTCGTCCTGGCGGTCACGGACGCGGAAGGCTACGCGGAGCACTATCCCGCCTGTTCGATCGAAGCGGCCGACGTGAACGGTGACGGGGCAGTGGACGCGTTCGACATCGACCCATTCGTCGCGCTGCTCACGGGCTGAGCCGCGTCGGTTCTGCCGCGCCGCGCCGCGCGCGGCGCGGCTCCGCAGGGGCGCACCGCCGGCAGCAGGCCGCGCGCATGACCGGAGCCCACGGCACCCGCCGTGCGTCC
>CAZVRR010000093.1:0-11125 GCA_964629745.1 uncultured Planctomycetales bacterium
GCCGCCCGCCACGCCGGACCCGACCGGCGGCGGCGAGCCGCAGCGCCCGGGCATCCTGCGCGGGCTGGCGGGGCACCTGGGCCACGTCGGCCGCGAGTTCCTGTCGGTCGCCGTGGGGAAACTCCTCGAACGCGACGTGGACAAGGCGGCCGCCGAGCCGCGCGCCCCGGAGGAAGAGGTCAATCCGGAACTCCAGCGCCGCAGCCTGGCCCGGCGGCTCAATGTCCTGCACGACGTGACGGAACGCCTTCGCGGCGCCGCGGACACCTACATCGCGGCCAAGCTCGACGAGATCGAGCTGCGCGTGGACGCGAAGCTGGAGGAGATCGAGCGGCGGATCGATCAGAAGATCGTCCAGCTCAACCTGCAACTCGCCGAGATGCGTGACACCGAAATCCGCCACCGCTTACGGCTGCTTAAGATCACACTTGTTTTCACGGTGGTTGTCGCGGCATTGTCGCTGGGGTATAAGTGGATTTCCAAGCACTGGCTATAGCTGAGGTCCGCGAATGCCCCTGCGCCACCTGGATGGGAACGCCAAGACGGTCGTCGATCTCGCGAATGACATCGCGCACGAGCACGGCCTGGAGTACGTGAGCACGGAGCACATCCTGCTGGCGCTGCTGCGGCACAATGCGGGGCTGGGGGCGCGGGTTCTGGAGCGGCTGGGCGTCAGCGAGCAGAAAGCCCGCAAGGCGATCGACCAGATCGTCGAGCGGTCCAAGGAAGATACCTGGGTCTTCGGCCGGCTGCCCGGCTCCCCGCATTACCGCAAGGTGATCGAGATCGCGATTGACGAGGCCAACCAGCTGGAATCGCGGCAGATCGGGACCGAGCACCTGCTGCTGGCCCTGCTGCGGGAAAAGCACACCACGGCCCAGCAGGCCCTGACGCTCCTGGGCCTGACGCTGCCCCGCTGCCGCGAGGAGATCCTCCGCGAGCTGCATGCCCGCGAGGCCGGCACGCCGGAGTAATCCCCCCCGCCGCCCACCCCCGATCCTGTCCGTGTTGCCCCGCTTCCGCCGATCCGGTATAGTGCCGGACTGCGCTTCTCACGCTGCCCCGGGCGTTCCGGAGCGAGAGGCGGCGGCGCCGTTTTGCACTCCCGTCTTCCCCCTCCCCGAATCGCGGGTCCCGGGAATCCGCCGAGTCGGCGCGTTTGTGTGGCAGGAACTGGTTGCATGGTCGATCCAACGCTGTTGAAGGGTATTGAGGTGACCGACGACGAGCTCAACCGCGAGCTCGGGGCCGTCCAGGGCGGGACGAGCCAGTCGGAACTGATGGAGCAGGAGCTCAGTGCGGTCGTGGGGGACTTCAATCCCGGGTCCATCGTCAAGGCGCGCGTGGTGAGCCTGGCGGACCGGGAGGCGGTCCTCGACATCGGTCTGAAGAGCGAGGGGATCGTCAGCCTCGACGAGTGGGACGATCCGTCGCACGTGGACGTGGGCGACGAGGTCGAGGTCCTGATCGAGGACGTCGAATCCGATACCGGCATGGTGCTGGTCTCGAAGCGCCGCGCCGACCGCATCCTGAACTGGAAGCGCATCGTCGAGACGACCAAGGAGGGCGACACGGTCAAGGGCCGCTGCCTGCGCAAGATCAAGGGCGGGCTGCTGGTCGACATCGGCGTGCCGGTGTTCCTGCCGGCGTCGCAGGTCGATATCCGCCGGCCGGCCGACATCGGCGAATTCATCGACACGGAGATCGAGGCCAAGATCCTCAAGATCGACCTGGAGCGCCACAACATCGTCATCAGCCGGCGCAAGCTGATCGAGGAGGAGCGCCAGCGGGCGAAAGAGAAGCTCATGGCGGAGATCGAGATCGGCCAGATCCGCCGCGGCACGGTCAAGAACATCGCCGATTTCGGCGCGTTCGTGGACCTGGGCGGCATCGACGGCCTGCTGCACATCACCGACATGAGCTGGGACCGCATCGATCACCCCAGCCAGATGCTGAAGATCGACCAGGACATCGAGGTCAAGATCCTGAACGTGGATCGCGACAAGGAAAAGATCGCCCTGGGCCTGAAGCAGAAGGAAGAGAACCCCTGGGAGCGCGTGGCGGAGCGCTACCCGGTCGGCTCGCGCGTGCGCGGCGAAGTCGTGAACATCATGAACTACGGCGCGTTCGTGAAGCTCGAGCCGGGCGTCGAGGGGCTGGTGCACATCTCCGAGATGAGCTGGACCCGCCGCATCAACCACCCGTCCGAGGTCGTCAACCTGGGCGACCAGGTCGAGGTGGTCGTGCTCGAGGTCAACAAGGAGAAGCAGGAAATCAGCCTCGGCATGAAGCAGACCGAGATCAACCCGTGGACGACGGTCGCCCAGAAGTACCCGCCCGGCACGGTCGTCGAGGGCACGGTCCGCAACCTGACGAACTACGGCGCGTTCGTCGAGATCGAGGAAGGGATCGACGGGCTGCTGCACATCTCCGACATGAGCTGGACCAAGAAGGTCAGCCATCCGTCCGAGATGGTCAAGAAGGGCGACCGGCTGCGCTGCGTGGTCCTCAGCGTCGACCAGGAGAAGATGCGCGTCGCCCTGGGCCTGAAGCAGATGACCGAGGATCCGTGGCTCCGCGCCGTGCCCGATCGATACCAGCCGGGCATGGTCATCCGCGGCAAGGTCACCAAGATCACGAACTTCGGCGTGTTCGTCGAGCTCGAGCCCGACCTGGAAGGCCTGCTGCACGTGTCCGAGCTGGCCGACCACAAGGTCGAGAACCCGCAGGAAGTCGTGAAGATCGGCGACGAGATCGACGTGAAGATCCTGCGCGTCGACACGATCGAGCGCAAGATCGGCCTCTCCAAGAAGCGCGCCGACTGGGCCACCGGCGACGTTCCGGTCGAAGACGACGCCGGACAGCGCAAGGAACGGAAGCGCCGCGGCGGCCTGCACGGGCCGGGCGAGGGCTTCCTGGGCGACATCGACGACGTGCTCTTCCGCAAGCCGGAGCAGCACGAGTAGGCGTTCGCTAAGTCCTCGAATTTCTGGGCCGCGGAGCGCAGCCGACAGGCTACGTTTCGCGGCCCGGTGCGTTTAACGCCGCGCGCGACACCGGGCCCGGCGCGAGGCCGGGAAAGGCCGCGCGAAACAGTCTGTCGTCCAGCGACAGGTCCGCCGGCCGCGGCTCAGGAGCCGGCACGGAATCTCGCGCCCCACCTTCCAGCCGCGCATGGGCCAGCCCGAGCGCGTCCGCCACCTGCGCGATCAGCTCGTAGCGCGACAGGCGCTGCGGTCCGGCCAGGTGCAGCACGCCCGTCCGCGCGGAACAGGCCAGCCCCACCAGTGCGCGCGCCGCGTCCGGCAGGCTCACCGGCGTGCGGAATTCGTCCGTGAACAGCCGCAGCGGCGTGCCCGCCCGCAGCGCCGCCACCTGGCGTGCGAACGTGGTCTCGCGCGCCGTGCACGCAAACCCGTACAGCAGCGGGATGCGGACGATCAGGACATGGCGCATTCCGCTCAGATACCGCTCGGCCGTCGCCTTCGTCCGGCCGTATTGGCTCAGCGGACACGGCAGATCGTCCTCGCGGTACGGGGCGGCAGTGCCGTCGAAAACCATGTCCGTCGAGCAGAAGACCAGGCGGCCGCCGCATTGTTCCGTCGCCTCCGCCAGGACCACGGTGGCCTGCGTGTTGACCTGCGCCGCCTCGGCGGGCCGGGCGCAGGCGTCGGCGACCGCTGTCATGGCACCGGCGTGGATCACATGGGTCGGGCGGAATTTCGCGACACATTCGCGCAGGGCGGTTGCGTCGCGCAGGTCGATGCGGAGCGCCGCAACGCCCGGGATGCCGAGCGGCCCGCGGCCGACGAGGGCCAGCAGCGGCGCGCCGCGCGCGGCCAGCACCGCGAGCAGGTGGCCGCCCAACTGCCCGGATGCGCCTGTAATCAGCCAGCGCTGGTCCGACATTGCGACTGCTCCCGCCAGATTGCGTAGAGTACCATAGGGCCGGTGCGCGGCCGCGGGGGACGACCGTCGCATCGCCAGCGCCGTCAAGGAAGCCAGCCATGTGCCGTACAACGAAGCTGTTGCTGATGCTGTGCGGGGCGATCGGGGCGGGAGTGCCGGCCGCGCCGGGGGCGCCGCTGCGCAAGGCCGAATCGTCCAATGCACGCTTTCTGCTCGAAGTTCGCCCGGGACGCCTGGGCATGGAGGCTACGCGCGGCTGTAAGGCCACGCTATATGACCGGGGCGAAGGCCGGCCCCGGCCGCGCTGGAGCCGTTACCTCGCCAACGACGCGGCCCCTGAGCTGGCCGTCGTCCGCGACGATGGCCGCTTCGTCGTGACGCTGGACGAATATCAGCGCGGCGGGGCGCGGCACGCCGTCGTGATCTACGGCGAGCGCGGCGAGCTGCTGCGGCATTTCCTGTTGTCCGACTTGCTCGGGCCGGCGGACTGGGAACATGTCCGCAAGAGCGCGCGAAAAATCGAGTGGCTGCCGGGGGCGGAGGTCGCGTTCGATCCGCAGCGCGACGAGTTCGAAATCGTGCTGCGCCATGGGCGCAAGATCCGGATCGATCTCAGGACGCTCACGATTGTCGGTTCCGCCAGCGGCCAGACCGCACGCGAGATACCGAGTGAACTCAGCGCATTACTGTTCGACGGAGAAGACGGGACGGCCGAACTCGATGAACCGGTGCTCGCCGGAATCGAGACTCCCGCCGAGGAGTCCGCCGCAACGGACGCGGCCGCCGAACTGAGCGCGGCCGCCGATCAAGCCGCCACGGAACCTGACGTGCCGAGCGCCGAGTTCATCGAACCGCCGTCGGCCGACGAGGCTTCCGCCGCGCATCTCCAAGAGGAAGCGCTCGAGGCCGCGGACGAAATCGCGATGGGCGCGGAGGCGGAGCAGCAGGCCGGCGAGCACCTCGCCGGCGACGACGAGCCCGTTGCCGTTGCCGCCGCCGACGAATTCGAGGTCCCGCAGCCCAGCCTGGACGAACCGGTCGACTATGTCGCGTGGCTCCGGAGCCTGGCGGTGACGGACGGCCCCAGCGCGGTGCCCTACTACCAGGCGGCCATGGACAATTTCGTCGCCTGGGATGGCGCGCCGGAACTGTTCGACGCCGCGCTGGCGGGTGACCCGGACGCGCTGGCGGCACCTGAGTTCCAGGCCTGGCTGGCGGCGAACCGCGAGTCGATCAACCAGTACCGCAGCGCGACCGAGTTCGCCTACCGGGGCATGCCGTGCCAGAGCGAGGACAACCGGCTCATCAGCGTACTGCTGCCGCATCTCACGCAGATGCGAACGCTGGCCAAGGCCACGGTGGCCCAGGGCAAGTACTACGAAAGCGCTGGTGACCCCACCGCGGCGGCGGAACGCTACCTCGATGTCGTCGCCGCCGGAGCGCAGAACGGGGCCGCGCCGACGCTGATCGAGAACCTGGTGGGCATCGCCGTGCAGCAACTCGGCAGCCAGGCCCTGCTGGATCTCCAGGCCAGCGCGCAGGCGGACCAGGTGGATTACGCGGCACTCGCCGAGCGGCTCGAGCAGCGCTTTGGACCGATCGAGTCGACGAAGCACGGCCTCCAGGGCGAACGCGCCATGCTGCTCGATACCACCCAGCACGTCTTCCGCCGCGACCCCGCGACCGGCACGGAAGTGCTCGACGTCCGGCAGCTCCAGCAGATCCTCACACTGGTGAGCCCCGGCGGCGGCACGGACACCGGCGGCGTGCTCGACCAGGTGCGCGGCGCGATGGAAATGGGACAATTTGCGGCGGCCGGGTTCGACCGGAGCGTGGCGGAAGCCAACGAGTACTACGACGAGCTGACGCGGCGCATGAGCCAGCCCTACCCGGTGGCGCGCGAGCAGATCAGCGATTTCGAGGGGACGCTCCAGACCGCTACAAATCCCCTGCTGCGCCGGCTGACGCCGAGCCTGGCCCATGCCCACTTCGTGCAGACGCGGGCTGAGACGGGCCGGCGGGCCGTGCGGCTGAGCACGCAACTGCGGGCCTACCGGCAGACGCATGGCCGCTACCCCGATTCACTCGACGTGTTCGGCGACGCCGACTATGTGATCGATCCGTTTACCGAGGCCCCCTTCCACTACCAGCCCGGCGACAACGACTTCCTGCTCTACTCGGCCGGCGGCGACGGGGTGGATGACGGCGGCGTACACGATCCGAAGGCCCAGACGAACGACTACGTCTTCTGGCCCCGGCCGCCGAGGTAGACGGCAGCGCCGATCGGGGCGACTCAGATCAGGCCCGCCGCCATTCCTGCCGCGATCAGCAGCAGCATGGCCGCGACGATGTTCTGCACCGCGCGGTAGGTCACCTTGTGCAGCAACCGGCGGCCGGCCAGTGCCCCGGCAAATGCGGCCAGCACGGCGACCGTGAGCATGGGCACATTGCGGCGGACCAGGTCCCAGGGATGCGCGGTGCCGTAGATCGCCAGGCGCGCCGCGTCGACCAGGCACGCGATCGCGACGCCGGTCGCAATGAACGATTCCTTCGACAGGCCCGACCGCACGAGGAACGCGCTGCGCAGGGCGCCCTGGTGACCGGACAGCCCGCCGAAGAAGCCGCTGAGCACGCCGCCGAGCGGCAGGCAGCGCTCCGGGAGAGCCAGTTGGCCGTAGCGCGGCAGCATTTCGAGCACGGCGAACACGACGATCAGGGCGGCGAGGATCAGCTTCAGCGGCGAGATTTCCATCGTGCGGCCGGCGAGTTCGTAGTGTCCGACGGCCGGCAGGTCGGCGAGCCAGACCAGCGCCTCGGCCCCGACGAAGGCGGCGAGTACGGCAGGCAGTCCGAAGCGCAGCAACACGCGCGGATTCACGTGCGTCGCGAGCAGGCCGAGCTTGAACAGATTGTTGAGCAGGTGCACGATCGCAGTGAGCGCGATCGCCAGCTCCAGCGGGAAGAACAGGGCGAACACCGGCATCAGGATGGTGCCCAGCCCGAAGCCGGAAAAGAACGTCAGCGCCGACGAAAGCAGCGCCGCCAGGCCGACCGCGAAAAACTCCACCACGCGCTCCGAGCACCCGTGCGCGTGGCTTGTAGCGTATGAAGTCCGGCCGGGCAAGCTCCCCCGCCCCCGCAGGGGATCACGATTTTGCCGCGGGCTGGTGCTGCGGCGGGCTGTTCGAGCAGGTCAACGTTCCCGCCAGCACCGGCACGGAGATGCGCACGAAGATCGTGTACAGCAGCAGACCGAAGGCCCAGATGCCCAGGCTGACAAGCCACTCGTGGAGAGTCGGCACGTACTCGACGATCTCGCCCAGCGGCGTGGGAATGAATGCCGGCACGATCAGGCCCATGCCCTTTTCGATCCAGATGCCGGCGATGGTGAACACGCAGGCCACGTTCAGCACGGGCAGGCCGCGCGAAGCGGGCAGGAGCAGGAGCACGGCCGCGACCAGGTTGAAGCTGATGGCGATCCAGATCCATGGTACGAGCGCGGCGCGGCCGTGCAGACCGAAATAGAGATAGCGCGCGGATGCCAGGTGGGCCGAGTCGGTGTAGAACTCGGTGAACACCTCACAACCCAGCAGGAAAAAGTTGATCAGCATGGCGACCTGGACGATCCGTCGCAGCGTCAGGAGCGCATCATCGCTCACGCGATGCGCCGTTACGCGGCGCACGATCTGCAGCGTGAGGATGATGAAGGCCGGGCCGGCCGCGAAAGCCGACGCCAGGAAGCGCGGCGCGATGATGGCGGAATTCCAGAACGGCCGCCCGCCGAGCCCCACGTACAGGAAGGCGGTCACCGTGTGAATGCTCACCGCCCAGACGATGGCTACAAATACGAAGGGAACGTAGAAAATCGGGGCGGGTGGCCGCCGGCAATACGCGCAATACAGCAAGTACCCGCAAATATGCAGGTTCAGCAGCAGGTAGCCGTTCAGGGCGATGACGTCCCAGGTCAGCATCGAGATCGGAAAGTTGAAACGTTGGAGCAGGTGCAGGCCCTTGTCCGGGCGGCCCAGGTCAACCATCACGAAGAGCAGGCACATGATGATCACGGCGACGGCCAGCAACTCGCCGAAAATCACCACGTCGTGCAGGTGCATGTTGCGGTACACGTATACCGGGATGACCAGCATGGCGGCGGCGGCCGCCAGGCCGACCAGGTAGGTGAAGTTGGCGATGTAGAGGCCCCAGGAGACCTGGTCAGTCATGCCGGTAGTCACCAGGCCATGCACGAACTGCTGGCAATACGCGTGCAGCCCGACGAGCGCCACGACCGTCAGCAGCGTCATCCAGGCGTGGTAGCGCCAGTCGCCGACGAAGCTCAGCCGCACGCATTGCCAGACGAAGGTGAGGTAACGCTTCACGCGGGGGCTCCGGGCCCGACGGGGGCGATCGGCTCGTGATAGCGGCTGCCGCGCTCGTCGAAGTAATAGAAAAACCGCGGCAGCGTGCCCACGTCCTGCTTCAGTACAAAGATACGCTTCTGCCGCAGGATGTAGGCCACCTCACTGTCCGGATCGAGCACGTTGCCGAACTTGCGCGACCCGGTGGGGCAGACTTCCACGCAGGCCGGCATCCGGCCGGTGCGAACCCGGTGCAGGCAATAGGTGCACTTCTCCATCACGCCCCGCGGCCGGGGGCGGTTCGAGAGGTAGCCCATGTCGGGATTCAGCTCCGCCGGCGGAACTTCGGGCGTCGCGAAATTGAAGCGCCGGGCCCAGTACGGGCATGCCGCTTCGCAGTACCGGCAGCCGATGCACCAGTCGTAGTCGATGACGGTGATCCCATCGGGCTCCTGCCACGTCGCCTCGACCGGGCAGACCTTCACGCAGGGCGGCTTGGCGCACTGGTGGCATTGCACCGGCATGTAGTAGCTGTCGTGCTCGGGTACCTGCGGCGGATCGTAATGGTGCTCCGCGGTCTCCAGGTCGATGCTTCCCTTGGCCATCTTCAGCACGCGGATGTACTGAATACCCGCGCTGCGCGACTGGTTGTTCTCCTGCACGCAGGCGTAGACGCACTTGCGGCAGCCGATGCAGCGGCTGATGTTCAGGGCGTAGACGAATTCCACCCCGTCCTGCGGCGGCGGGTCACTGACCTGCGGATGCACGTGGTAGCGCTGCCCGACTTCGCGCGCGATGCGCGCCAGCGCCGCCTGCTTGTCCGCCGGCGTCATCTCCTTGTAGTGCCGCTGGAGCAGCTTCTCCAGCGTGGGCAGGTCGGCAGGGTCCAGTTTGCTCAGCGGCGACAGCGCGGCGGCCAGCGCGGCTACACCACTGGCAGCCGCCGCCCCTTTCGTCAGGAATCCGCGGCGCGTGAGTCCGGGGCCGTGGCTTTCGTCGGTGCGCCCCGCATTCAGCCGGTTGTCGTCGGTGGTGCTCATGGCAGCTCCTCGTGCCCCGACGGTGGCGCGTGCGGCGGTTCATGGTCCGAAGGCGGCGCCGCGGCCCGGCGCAGGGGGTTCGTCACGGCCGGGTGCTCCGCCGGCCCGGATTGATCGCCCATCCGGATCGTGCGCGGAGGCGGCGCCGGCGGCATGGGTGGAAAGGGTGGCGTATGGGGATCGTGACATTCGATACACCGGCGCCGCTCGACCGGACCGGCGCGCTCATCCCAGAAGCCATTCGTGCGGCCGTGCGAGCGGTTCAGCCAGTCCCGGTAGACCGGGCCGTGGCACTTGGCACACAGGAGTTGCGGCTGGTCGTAGGGAATCTCCTCCTCGCGGTTGCCCGCGAAGGCATCGCGGTTGGTCGCGTGGTGGCAGTTCAGGCAGCGGTTGTTGATTCCGTGGGCCAAGGCAATATCGCCATGCATCTGCAGCGGCGGGTCCTCGGAAAACTGGAACTTGTCATGGCAGGCGCGGCAGTTGTACTGCCGGCCGGCCAACTCGATGAAGGGCGCCAGCTTCGGGTGACGAACCGTGTCCATGCTGGCGGCCCATGCCGGCGCCGGTTCTGCCGGCGGCACCGGGCTGCGGAACGGCAGCGGGTCCAGGACGAACACGATGGCCAGCGCTGCGAAGCAGCACGGGACGGCGAGCGCGCGAATCCGATCCGACTTTTCGACCGTGAGCGGCGCGGGCGGAACGGACATGTGTGGTCCCGTGAATTGCTGCGACCCGACGTGGACTACTCTAACTTCGCCCAACGTGAATGCAATACAAAACTTGCAGGCGCCCGCGCGGGAGGACAAATCGGGTCCTACTACAGATGAAGGTTTTATTCCCCGGCAGGAAGAATGGGCCGGCCGCCGGGTCGGCGAGTCCGTTTGCCCCCTCCCGTCACGAGCAGTGCGGCGGACGCTTGGAATGCCGTGATCGAAGCGACGGGCGCTGCGGCGCCGTGTTATCCCATGTCTCGCCCGCACCAGCGGCAGAACCGGGCGCTCGACAGGTTCGCCTGGTGGCAGTCGGCGTGCGGGCAGACGCGGACGAGTGCGGCAGCGTCCGGCGGCGCTGCCGTCGGCGGCGTGGGCGGCTGGCGCCGCCGGCGACGGGCGAGATTGAACACCGCCGACACGACGGCATAGCCGACCGCCGCGATGACCGCCAGGATGAGGTACTCAAGCCAGCTCATGACGATCCCTTCGCCGTGAGCGCCTCGTGTCCGAACGGAAGCGGAGCGATGCCGGGGCAATGCGGGCATACCTCCACCGGCCGCACGAACTGGCCGAAACAGCGCGGGCAGTACGCCTGGCAGCGCGGATCCTCCGGCGGCGGGGCGTGCAGCAGCTCCGCCGGTTCCAGACCGTGCCGACGAACGAGCTGCTCGCAACAGGCCCGCAGGCGCGAACGAAACCAGGCGGTCGCACCCGCCGCGGCACTTGCCTCGCCGGTCGGGCCGGTGCACGGATGGACCAGGTCGCGGAGGACTTCCGCGGCGAACTGGCGAAACGTCGCCGGCGGGCACAGGGCGGCGGCGATGGCCAGCGGATGGAACGACGTGAGGCGTTCCCGGAGCAGCAGATCGATGGCGCGAATGGTCGCGAGCGGCGTCAGGGCGATCACGATCGCATGGTGCCGGCGCTCGTCCCGACGTTCGGGACAGATGGCTCGGTGCGTGTACACGTAGCAGACGACCGTCGCCGCCCACAGCGCCGCGAGCAGACCGAGCAGGATCGGCCACGTTCCGCCCAGCCCCGCACGACCGATGATCACCGGCGCGACGACAAATAAATACACGAACAATGCGTTGCACAGCAGGCG
>CAZVRR010000093.1:11225-12748 GCA_964629745.1 uncultured Planctomycetales bacterium
GCCGAGCCCATGGGCGCCCACGCTGCTGATCCCCGCCGGCGCACACGATAGCGGCGGGAACTGGGCCATCAGCGTGGCGCCCAGCGGCGGCAGCGGCATGGACAGGAAGAGTCCGCGCGCCGCCGGTCCCGGCAGGTCGCGGGCACGCGTGACGCGGAAGCCGCCGAAGTGCGACGCAATGAGCAGCAGGTCGCGCCGGACCGGCAGCACGCACTCCACCGCGTAGAGCACGAGCAGGACGAACAGCAGTTCCTGAAGATAGCCCATCGCTCGCGCTACTCGGTGGCCGCCCGGTCCTTGCGCCGGAAGATCGCCTTGAACAGCGCACCGATGGCGAGGATGCCGCCGAGGACGGCTTTCCACAGCCACTTGACCAGGCCGGTTTTCACCGCGATCGCCGCGGCCCCGCCCGTGACGAGCGCGGTCAGGCCGTAGGCGGCGACCTTGTCGCCCTCGCGCCATTCGCCGTACTTCTGGCCGGTGCGGAACGTGTAGTTCTCCATGAGCCTGTTGAACTCCGGCACGGTCGCATCCAGGTCCTCGGGGTCGACCACGAGCGCCACGCTCATCACGCCGCCCCGGCCGAGCCGGCGCGTGTTGTAGTTGACGCTCACCTGCCCCTCGCTGAGCAGACGGATGGCCCAGACGAGGTTCTGCGTTTCCTCGTCGTAGCGCGGCGGCTGCGCCCAGCCCTCAATTTCCAGCGCGGCCCAGCCGCGCTTCGCGCGCTGTTCGTTATCCTCCACCTGCCCCTGGCGCATGGACTTGAGCATGGCGTCGGCATCGAGGTCGCCCTTTTCGTCGTCCTTCACGTAACCGATGTCGTCGTACTCGAAGACCACGAACCAGTCGAGCGAATCGGGGCCGACCAGCCCGAGCTCCGAGCCATCGGTGGTGTTCTGCATCAGCTCGAGCACCTTCCGCGTCTCGCCGCCCCCCAGGGCCCGGTAGCCGGGTGGCACCGCGATCTCCGCGACGGAGCCGAGCGCCAGTTCGCTGGGTCCGACCTTCCATTTCAGGTCGCGCAGTGCCGGCGGCAGCTCATCCTGTGCGCGCAAGGATGCAGCGCTGACCAGGGCCAGCGCGACGGCGAGGCCGAAGGATCGATGACGCGAAGCGAACGAGAATGATGCCAACGTGCGGATGTCCCGCATGCGCAGCCTCCTTGAATGTGCACTCCTGACACCCCGCCGACGGGGCCCAGATGTACCTGGACACTTTCCCAACGACCGAAAAAGGAGCGGAGTCGCAGCGTCCGCCGAGGACCGTCAAAAGAACTGTTCGGCCGTGGTCGGCGGACGACGAGCCGCAACGGATTTTCGGGGTGCAGTATACGAGAAAGTCGGCGACCCGTCTGACACCCGGAAGGCGACACAAATGGCCAAGAGCATCCGACCACAACCGCCCGGCCCTTCGTCGCCGCAGCGCCATGCCGCCGCCTCGCCCGCAGTCATTGACCCGCCCGCTCGCTTGCCGGGAAGATGCCGGTTGCGAAATGCCCGCCCCGGAGGCCTGACGTGAAG
>CAZVRR010000094.1:0-12406 GCA_964629745.1 uncultured Planctomycetales bacterium
CATTGAGGGCGTAGCATAGCCCGTAGACTTTCGGCGGCTCTTGTCGAGACATAACACTCCCTCACACCTCGTTACACTCACGGACATACTGCCGGAGAGCCCCTCTTAGCTCTCCAGCCGGTCCAGGGAGTCCAATCATCGATCGCTTGATCGGCCCCCTGTGGCGACGGCACATATCCCCGTTCGGTCAGCCATTCGCGTGGCCGGCTCCCCAAAATCTGATCCAGACGTTATGAGAGTCTTTGGCCCGGCCGTGGCGCGTCCCCATGCAGCAGCGTGGCGCGCTGGTGCGACAAGTCGGGATGAGTGCCACGCCACAACAGAGAATCTCGCAGACGTGGGGGAGCGTGGCACGGCCTGGCTTGGCCTTTGTTCCAAAGGCCAAGCCAGACCGTGGCACCCCGCGGCTGCGACGGGCTACTTCGGCTGCGTGGTCTCCAGCAGGCGCGCGCCCGCGACGTCCTCCAGCTTGCCCAGGTCCGTCCAGAACGTGCCCGGGCCGGCGAAAATCAGGCGGATGCTCTCCGGCGCGAATGACTCGGCGAACGTATAGAGGTTGTACGCCGCACCCGATCCGAACGCATCGACCATCAGTCTCCGCCCGTCGGCCTGCGCCTGGTTCTTCATCTTCTCGACGTCGGCCTGCGCGGTGCCGAGCTGACGCGTGGTCTGTGCATCGAGCTCGGCGATCTGCTTCTCGATCGCGGCCACCTCGAGGTCGCGCTGCGCCAGGATCTCCTGCGCCTGCTTCTCACCCTCGGCCCTGATCTGCGCGACCTTCTTGCGCGTGTCCGCGGTGATCTGCTCGCGCGCGATCTCCACCGCCATCTTCGCGCTTTCCAGGTCGGCCTTCACGATCGCCGTCTCGCGCTGGGCCTGCTTGGTGATGTCCTGTTCCCGCGCGATGTAGCCGCGCTGAATCGTCTTCTTCAGGTCCACGCCTTCCTTCTCGGCCTCGGGGCTGCCATGGACCTCGATGTTGTGAATCAGCGCGATGAGAATCTCGATGTCGCGCTCGCGGCAGACGCGGCGCAGCGTCTCCGTCACCTCCTGCTGGTACAGCTCGCGCTTCTCGCCGCGGATGAAATCGGTGCTCTCGTACTCGCTGCCCGTGTTGCGACAGATGCTCCGCATCTGCCCCAGGATGATCTCCTTGAGCTTCTGGATATCGCCGAAGCGGTTGATCATCTCCGCGACGTGCGCCGGATGGCGGCCCCAGACGACGGTGACTTCCACGTCGATCGTGAAGCCGTCCTTCGAGGGAAACGTGATGTGCGTGCTGATGTCCGCCCCGGCTGCGACCGCCTGCTGCTGCGCCAGCGGGATGTTCTGCACGTACTGCTCGCCCTTGGCCGTCCGCACGCGTTCGGCGTACTGCGAAATCTGGTTGTAGCCGACCTGCACGATCTGCACGCGGTAGACGTAGGGGTTCAGGTAGTAGATGCCCGGCGCGAGCACGTCCCGCTGTACGCCGCGCTGTCCGGGCTGGGCCAGTTGCTGAATCACCTTGGGGTGGCCCTTCACCGTCTGCCCGTCGGGCCCGACGCTGACTTCCTCGACCGTCTCGACGCCCGGCATCTCGCCGAGCTGCGACGTCACGACACCGCAGCACCCCAGTGGCACGACCGTCGCCGGCACGCACTTCACGTCAAACACGTACGGATTGATGCGGTACGTGCCGGGCGTGAGCACCTCGCGCTGAATGCCCTGGAACCCCGGCGGCACCACCTCGTTCGCGACGCCGGAGGGCTTGCCCACGCGGTTCACCAGCAGGCCGACCTGCGGCCAGGTGCCGCGCATATCGGGCGGGGCCGCCTCGCCGCGCGCGGCGTCGTAGTACTCGCGCCAGCCGGCGGGATCGCCGCCGGCCACCGCGACGAGCTCGTGCAGTTCCCAGTCCCATACCCACGGATTGAAGAAGTAGCGCCCCGGGCCGAGCGTGTCGCGCTGGATGCCCTTCTGGCCGGGACCGGCGATGCGCTCGCCGACCGGCAGCGGCTGGCCCGTCTTGCGAATCAGGACCAGGCACTTGTCGCTGGGCACGTAGACGCGGCACTTGGCCCACACGAAGCCCAGCACCAGCGCGGCACACAGCATCGCTCCGCCCGCCACCAAGCCGATCACCCGACGCGGATTCATGGCTGACCTCCCGTGCTCGAGTCGACCGCACCGGCCGCGGTTTGCGAACCCACCGGCGGCGGCGCCGTCCTGTCCGCCGGCAGCGCCGGAACGAGCTGCCGGAAGATGTCGCCGAACGGCCCGTCCGTGCTGGCCAGCACCGACTTCACCGCCGGCGCGAGTTTCTGATACAGGTGATACTGTGCGTAGGCGTCGCCGCTGCCGAAGGCGGCCACGGCCTGCGCCAGCGGCTGCGCCTCGGCCTGGAACCGCAGCAGCGCGACCTCCGCTTCGGCCTTGCCGCGCGAGACCGTCGCGGCCGCCGTCTCCCCCGCGGCCTGCAATTGCAGCCGTGCGACCTCGAGCCGCTGTTGCGCCGCCGTCAGCGCGACGCCCTTGTCCTGCTCAGCCTGCTTGACGACCGAGACCACCTCGCGGCTGGCCGCCCCGATCGCCTGGTTCTGCTGCTGCATTTCCTGCTGCTCGACCAGCTTCGCCTCCGCCTGCGCCAGGTGAATCTCGTTCTCGTACTGCTTGATCTGCTGGCCGGCGAGCTGCCGATCGCTGATCGGCCCCGCGATCTCCAGCGGCGGCACGATCCGGCGGATGAGCGTGGCGCGGACCTCGATGCCCTGCGCGTAGCATTGCTCGCGCAGGCCTTCGAAGACGCGGCGCTGGAACGCGGTGCGCGTGTCGCCCGCGATGAAGTCGCGGGCCAGCAGCTTGGAACCTTCGATGCGGTACAGCGAGCGGGCGTACGGCAGGATCAGCTTGTCGCGGATGTCATCGTGTTCGCCGATCGCGACCATCACGTACGGCGCGAGGTCCTGCCGGATCGCATATTCCACCGTGCAGTCGATCAGGATCTCGAAGCTGTCGTTCGACGGGAAGCGGATCGCTTCGTCGCCCTGCATATCAATGGTGTGGCTGCGCACGTCGATCAGGTCGATCCGCCGCAGGTAGGGATTGTTGTAGTACATCCCGGGCGCGAGAATATCGGGCTGCACCCCGCGCTCGCCCGCCGCAACCACGTACTGGTTCGGATCGCCCGGGTTCTTCCCCGACAGGAGCGTCTGCACACCGATCAGGCCGGCGGGGATCACGACCGGCTTGAGCCGCCGCACCTCGTAGGCGAAGGGATTGATGTTGTAGCGCCCGGGCTTGAGGATCTCGGCGACCGGCCCGCGCTCGTCGGGCTCGGTGGCCACGGTCTTGCCTTCCGGCAGGCTGCGGCCGAAGTTGCGGATGAGCACGCCGATCTCGTCCTGGGCGATCAGCACCGCCTGCGTCTCGATGCGCTCCCACACAAACGGGTCGTAGAAGTGCCGCCCCTCGGGGATCGGCTCGAACATCACGCCCTTGTAGCGGGTCGAGTCGGGCGGCTCACCGAGCTTCTGCAGCAGTCCCGGATACAGGACCACCTGGTCGGACACCGCCGCCCCGGGTGCGCTCGCGGAGTCCGCGGGCAGCGTCGCGCCGACCTTGCGAATCAGGATCAGGACGTTGCCCGGCTCGACCTCGACGCGCTGGATGAACCACCAGTAGCCAAAACCGACCAGGAACACGGCTGCCGCAGCCATCAGCAGCCACCTGAGCGGCACACCACTCCGGCCCAGCCGCCATGCCGGCGGCGTCCAGGAAGCGTTCGTCTCTGCCGATGCCATGGACAGACTCCTTTGCGCTGGTCGTAGGCCCGACCGCACTGGCGGCCGGTGCCGGCGGACCAGCGCTCAGCGCTCCGAGATTTCCGCACCGCACCGGGCGCAGAACCGTGCACCCGGTTCGTTTCGATGGCGGCAGGCACGCTCCGGACAATTCATACCGCCCGGATCTGCGCGCAGCCCTCGGACGATCAGCACCAGGCCCAGGGCAGCGAGTCCGAGCACCAGCAGGAACACGCTCAGTGTCGCCGGCATCACGGTTCACCTGCCTTCCCGCGGTAGAATACCGCGCCGGCAGCGCCCTGCATTTATAAACCCTGTCGATCTCTCGAATTGAATGCCGGTGCTTGTGCCACTGCCGTGTCGGCAGTGTCCTCGTCCCCCGCTTGTGCCACTGCCGTGCCGGCAGTGTCTACGTCACCTGATTGCGCCACTGCCGTGTCGGCAATGTCTTCGTCTTGCGGCACCACCGCGACGGCAGCGTTTTCGTCTTGTGCCACTGCCGTCCCGGCAGTGTCTTCCTTCATGCCGATGGCGTCTCGAGCCCGGCTCAGTTGGGCTCCTCGTTTCCGCTCCGCGCCGTCCCGACGGGACGGCAATCCAAAAAAGCCCAAGGTCTCGGTGCCGCCACCCCAGCACTTCGTGCTGGGCAACCATCACACCGTCCCTCCCGGACGGTGCTCGTGCCACTGCCGTGTCGGCAGTGTCCTCGTCCCCCGCTTGTGCCACTGCCGTCCCGGCAGTGTCTTCATCCCCTTCTTGTGCCACTGCCGTCCCGGCAGTGTCTTCGTCCCCGTCTTGTACCACTGCCGTCCCGGCAGTGCGGTGGTCCGTGAGTGTGTCTCTTTCAAAGAAAGAACACGGCTCCCAGAGCCGTGGCACGTTCGAAGAAAGAACACGGCTCACAGAGCCGTGGCACGGGTGTGCCGCGTCGTCGAACAAAGACGTCGACCCCCACTAGAGCAGCGGCGTGAGCAGCCGGGCCGAGCCCTCGACGATCGGCTCGTGCCACGGACGCGCCCGCAGCTCCTTGACCGTGATCAGCCGGGCGCGCCGGCAGAAGCGATCGATCGAATTGGCCAGCTCGGCCGTCACGTTCTGATCGTAAACGAGGGCGGTGATCTCGAAGTTGAGGCGGAAGCTCCGCACGTCCATGTTCGCGGACCCCACCATGCACCAGCGATGATCAACCGTCATCAACTTCGAGTGCAGGACGCCGCCGTCATACTCGTAGATCTTCACGCCCCGTTCGATCAGTTCCTCGTAGAAGCTGCGGCCGGCCCACAGGACGATCAGCGCGTCGCTGCGCGTGGGCAGGACCAGCTCCACCTGGACGCCGCGGCTGCACGCGTGCGTGAACGCCATGCGCAGCGCCGGGCCGGGCACGAAGTACGGCGTGGCGATGCGGATCTGCCGGCGGGCCGAGCTGACCGCCGCAAACACGATCTGCTCCAGCGGACTGATGTTCTGGTCGGGCCCCGTCGGCAGGATCTGCACGATCGACGAACCCGGCCGCTCGGGCTGTGGGAAGAATTCCTCGCCCGTGAGGTCCTCGCGCGTGGCGAACAGCCAGTCCTCGGCGAAGGTTCGCTGCACGAACAGGGCCGCCGGACCGGCGACATACATGTGCGTGTCATACCACGGGCTGAGCTTGCGCAGGCGGCCACGGTACTCGTCGCCGATGTTCTGGCTGCCCAAGAAGGCGACGCGCCCGTCCACGACGACGATCTTGCGGTGGTTGCGCATGTGCGGGCTGAGTTTGCGCCGCAGCAGCCGCAGGGGCAGGAAGTAGGCGACCCGCGCGCCGGCGTCCAGCAGCGGCTGCGTGAACTTGCGGGTGATCCAGAAACAGCCGACCGCGTCAAGCAGCAGGCGCACCTGCACGCCGGCGCGGGCCTTCTCGATCAGCAGGTCGCGGAAGTGGATACCGGTCTCGTCGGGGCGCCAGATGTAATATTCCGCGTGAATGTGGTGCCTGGCCTGCCGGATGGCCGCCTCCAGCGCGGCGAAGGTCGCGTTGGCTTCCTGGAAGATCTCGACCTGGTTGCCGCCGACCGCCGGCAGGTCCGCCAGGCGCCGACCGAGCTTGGCGATGGCGCGGAGGTCATCCGGCAGGTCGGGCTGCTCCTCGCGCGAGGCGCCGCCGGCCTGCTGATCCGCCCAGGCCTCGATCTTCGCGATCAGGTGCGCGACGCGCTTCCGCCGGCGCTTCGTGCGGCGCACGACCCAGTTCGAGCCCAGAATCCAGTAGAGCACCATGCCGATGTAGGGCAAGAAGAGAATGGCCAGCAGCCAGGAGAGCATCGCCATCGGCTCTTTCCGCTGGCGCAGCACCGAGAACAGCGCGAACGGCACGAGGACATAGTCGACGACGAACGCGATGACCCAGAACCCCGACATGCGCGGCAGTGTCGGGGGCGCTTCGGGGGCTGTCAATTCACGTCGCGGCCACAGACCGCAGACGATGTTCCTCAGAGGATGCTGCGCAGCCGGAGCGAATTGCCGACCACGGACAGCGAGCTGAGCATCATCGCCGCCGTGGCCCAGGCCGGGGGCAGGGGTGTGAACACCGCCAGCGGGAGCATGACAACGTTGTAGACCAGCGCCCAGCCCAGGTTCTGCTTCATCACCCGTGCGCTGGCCCGCGAAATCCGCACCGTCTCCCCGATCAGGCGCGGCGAGTGATACATCAGGCAGATCGGCGCGGCGGCCCGCGCGACATCCGCACCGGTGCCGATCGCCATGCCGACGTCAGCGGCCGCCAGCGCGGGGGCATCGTTGATCCCGTCGCCCACCATCGCGACCCGCGCACCGCGCGCCGCAAGATCCTGCACCCGCTGCAGCTTCTCGGCCGGCGTGAGGCGTGCCTCCCACGCGTCGATCCCCAGCTCCTGCGCGATACGTGCGACCGCGGCCGGCTGATCGCCCGAGAGAATGCGGGCCCGCACACCCAGCCGATGGAGCTCCGCGATCGCCGCGGGCGAGTCCGGATGCAGCGTATCGGACAGCTCGATTCTGCCACGCAGGCGCTGGTCGCGCGCCACCCAGACCGTCAGCACTGCGGGGTCTTCGGCAGGACCCCACTCCGACGTGGCCGGCATCTCGACGCGGTTGGCCGCGAGCCAGTCGGCACTGCCCACCAGCACGGTCACACCCTCGACTTCGCCGCGCACGCCGCGCCCCGCCATGGACGAGTACCCGGTTGGCTGCGGCAGATCGAGACCGCGCCGGGCGGCGGCCAGCACGATCGCCCGCGCGAGCGGATGCTCACTCATTTGCTCCAGCGCGCCGGCGGCACGGAGGATCTCCGCCTCGGGACTGCCATCGGCACTGCGGATCTGTGTGACCGACGGAACGCCGCGCGTGAGCGTACCGGTCTTGTCCAGCACGATCTCCCGCACGCTGCCGGCCACTTCGAGGGCGGCGGCGTCGCGCACGAGGATGCCGCGCTCCGCGGCTCGCGTGGTGCCAACGACCACCGCCGTGGGGATCGCCAGCCCGAGGGCGCACGGACAGGCCACGACGAGCACCGCAATGGCCCGCTCAACCGCGAAGGAGGCATCCGCGAATACCAGCCATCCCGCTCCGGTGAGCACGGCCACGCCGAGGATTACCGGCACGAAGATGCCGGCGACACGATCCGCCAGCCGCTGCCAGGGCGGCTTCGTGCTCTGTGCCTGCTCGACCAGCCGTGCGATCCGGGCGGCGGCCGATTCGGAACCTCGCGCCGTGGCACGCATGTCCAGCAGGCCCTCGACGCAGCGCGTCCCGCCGAAGACCTGGTCACCCGCCCTGCGTGCGACCGGCAGCGACTCGCCCGTGAGCATGGACTCGTCCACCGTCCCCTGCCCATCGACGACCGTCCCATCCACCGGGATGAGGGCGTGCGCCGGCACGCGCAACAGGTCACCAGGTTGAACTTGCGCAATGGGGACTGTTTCGACCCGCGGCCCCACGATCCGCAGCGCGTCACGCGGAATGCGCTCGGCGAGACCGCGCAGGGCCGAGGTTGCCCGGCCGCGCGCGCCGGCTTCCAGGTGCTTGCCGATGGCGACAAACAGAATGATCAGGGCCGCGGCGTCAAAGAGAATCCAGTTCGCGCGGGCCAGCAGAATCCCGACCACTCCGCTCCCGAACGCAACCAGCGCCCCCAGCGCCACCAGCACATCCATGTTCGCGACCCGCGAGCGAACGCCGCGCCAGGCGCCGCGCAGCATCTCGCGACCCGCCAGCGCGAATACGAGCACAGTTATCGCACCCTGCAACAGCCAGCCGGACGGGGTGTGCATCAGGCTGTGATTCAGGGCCGAGAGCCACGCCGGCAACGCCGGAATCGCGTGGACCAGGTGCGCCAACAGCAGCGGGCTGGCGATCAGCGTCGCGGCCAGCAGCTCCAAGCGGCGTCGGCGCAGGTGCACGGTGTCTGCCGCGGCGACCGCCGGGGCGGCGTCGGGTGCGATCGGCTCGGCCTCGTAACCGGCTTGCCGGACGGCCTGGATCAGCCTGGCGCTTTCGAACGGGGCCGCCGGATCGGCCAGCTCCACCGTTGCGCGGCCCGTCGCCAGGTTCACGTCCGCGCTGCGGACGCCGGGCACGGCACGCAGGCTCCGCTGGACATTCGCGACGCACCCGGCGCAGTGCATCCCCTGGATTCCCAGCTCGATGTGCGATTCCTGCGCGTGCGCCATTGAAGGCATTGTAGTCGTCGCATCTGCAGGGCGGGAATCCGTCACTCGAAGCACGCGTACGCATCCCCCCGCGCGCACGGACGGCTTGCCGTCCGGCGGGCCGGGCTGCGCATTGCAGAGCGCGGGGGGTGGCACTACACTTACGCCCCAGTACGTGGGAGCGAGGTACAACGCGCGCACGATGGCGTCATCATTCATCCATCCCCGCCGTCGGTTGTGATTCGAGGGTTGTTGGATGGCCGCGCGGTGTGCGTGGGCGCATCGTGGCGGCCGGCGTGGCTGTCGTCAGAAGTCGTGGTCACGCCGGATGCGAAGGAGATCCCGATGCAGCACATGCGGATCTGGAAGGGTCTGGCCGGGTTGCTGGTCCTGCTGGTTGTAACCACGGCTGCCGTGCAGGACGACACGCTCCGGAAAGCCGGCGGACTTTTCGACAAGCAGGAATACGCGGGGGCACGCGACGCGCTGGGGCAGGTGGAGCGCGCCAAGCTTAGCCGGCAGGACCAGGCCGGCCCGGGAGATCCCCAAGGCGCTCGCCGGTCTGGAGGAAGCGCAGGGGGACTTGGCGGAGGCCAATGCGGATTTCGACGCGGGCCGCTGGCAGGCCGCGGATCGGAACTACCGGGAAGTGCTCGATAATCCCTACGCCACGGCGGCCATGCGCGAGCGGGCCACCGCCCAGCGCCAGCGGATCGAAGCCCAGCGCAAGCTGGATGACGCCGCCCAGCCGGGGGTAATCACGATCACGGACGTCTCGCAGGGCACGGGCACGCCGGCGCCGGCGATGACGACGGTCGCGGCGGCCCCGCCGGAGCCCACCGCGGAGCCGCGCCGCCTGACGCCGGTCGACGAGTTGCGGATGCGCGACGAGCTGCTCTGGCAGCGCGCGGTGGCCCAGGCGCAGGAGTTGTCGGCGCAGGCACGCGACGCGATGGCGGCCAACGACTACGAGCTGGCACGCCGGCTGGTCGACGACGCGCTCCAGCGGATCGAGGCGCATCGCACTTACGCCGAGCCGGTGTCCAAGTACGTCGCGGCCCGCGACGGAATCGAGCAACTGCGGTCGGAGATCAACACCGCGCAGGAACTCTGGCAGCAGGAGCAGGCCCAGCGCGAGCGGGACGAAATCGCCGTACGCGTGGAGCGGCGGGCCGAACTGATCGAGCAGGCGCGGCGCGAGAAGGTGGAGTCGCTGTTCGTCACGGCGTCCCAGTTGCGCAAGCAGGGGCGTTTCGAGGAGGCCGCCGAGGTCCTGCGACAGATCCTCTACATCGACCCCGCCAACGCCAAGGCACGCGACCAGTTGGAAATGGCGGAAGACTACGCCTCGCTGACTGCCCAGGCCGAATGGCAGCGCGACCTGTACTCGCAGACACGCTCCGCGGTTCTCACCGCCCAGGAAGCCCTGATTCCCTGGGACTACGAGGTGCTCTATCCGCGCAACTGGCTCGAGCTGTCCGCCAAGCGCGACCAGGCCCGCGGCATCGGCGGTCCACCCGAGGACACCGAACTGAACCGCAAGCTCGACCAGATCCTGCCGCAGTTCGAGTTCGAGGAGGCCCCGCTCGGGACCATCATCGACCACCTGCACGAGTCGCAGGAGCTGAACATCGCGATCGACTGGGATGACCTGAGCAACGTCGGCATCGAAGCCGACCGCCCGATCTCGCTGGCCCTGCGCAACCTGCCGTTGCGCGTGGTCCTCAAGGAGATCCTGGCCCAGGCCGGCGGGCAGGTGCCGCTCACGTTTGCCGTCAGCGACGGACTGCTGCGCATCGCCACCCGCGACAAGCTCGACTGCGACAAGTTCATCCGGGTGTACGACGTGCGCGACCTGCTGATGTCCGCCGCACGTTTCACGAATGCAGCCCGGCTCGATCCGACGGTGGTGCCCGATCGCGGTGGCGACGGCCGCCGCGGCGAGATTTTCAGCTCATCGTCGTCCCCGGAGAACCAGTCGGTGAGCGATCCCCCGCCCCTGAGCGATCACGACATGATCCGGCAGGTCATGTCGGTGATTCGCCAGACTGTCGCGACCGACTCCTGGCAGGAGATGGGCGGCGGCGATGCCTCCATCCGCGAACTCAACGGGCAACTGATCGTCTACCAGACCGCCGAGGCCCACGGCCAGGTGCGCGGCCTGCTCGACCAGTTGCGGGCGCGGCGCGCGCTGCAGATTGCGCTGGAGGCCCGCGTCCTGAATGTCACCTCGAACTTCCTCGAGGAATTCGGCGTCGACCTCGACTTCGTCTTCAACAACGCCACCGCGGGTTACGACCAGGCGTTCTCGGGCGGCAACGTCGTGACCGACCCCGGGACGGGCGCCCCCGTCCTGATCCCGCGCACCTATTCCCAGATCGGCTCGTATGCCACGCCGCCGGCGTTCGGCACGCCCATGGCGCAGTCCGGCGTGTCTCAGCCCTACGGGGCCGCCGCGTTCGTGCCGAACCAGGGCAACGTCGGGCCGCACCTGAGCGAGTTCACGCCGATCAGCGCCCGCCAGAACTCGATCGTCGTGACCGATCCGAACTCGCTTTCGACCGGCGTACCCGGCTCGTTCGCCGGCACCGGCGGGTTGAGCCCGATGATGAACATCGCGGGCTCGTTCCTGGATAACCTGCAGGTCGACTTCCTGATCCGGGCGACGCAGGCCAACCGGCGTTCCGCGATCGTGCAGGCCCCGCGCGTGGTGATGGAGAACTGGTCGCAGACCTATATCCAGATCGGCCGCGCGAAACAGTACGTCAGCACGATCAACGCGCAGGTCGCCGAGGGGGCGGCCCTGGCGCAGCCGGTGCCCGCGACGGCCAACAGCGGTACGACGCTCAGCGTCTACGGCACGGTCAGCAGCGACCGCAAGTACGTCGCGGTCCGGGTCGAGCTGACGCAGGCCGACGCCCCGACTTTCGAGCGCTTCCAGGTGACGCAGCCGAGCGGAAACTCGCCCGGCGTGTTCGTCCAGCTGCTTGACCAGGGCTTCGTGACGATCGCCACCCAGGTCTCCGTGCCCGACGGCGGCACCGTGCTGCTGGGTGGGCTCAAGTCGGTGGGCGAGATTGAAGTCGAGGCCGGCGTGCCGATCGTGAGCAAGGTGCCCGTGCTCAAGCGCTTCTTCTCGAACCGCACGAACATCAAGGACACCTCGACACTCCTCCTGCTGCTCAAGGCCAAGATCATCATCCAGAGCGAGGCCGAGGAAGAGGCGTTCCCCACGTTCAGTGCGGCGACCGGCGGCTGATCCGCCCCCCGATGCGTGTCAAAATGGCCAACCAACTCCGCCCGCAGGTGCATGCCTGCGGGCGGGCTGTTTTCGGCCGGACGTGGCGGGCGTCGCACGGCTGCGCCATCGCCCTGCTGATCCTGGCGGGCGCCGGCGCGACCGGCCAGCCGGAGACGTCGAAGGGGCCGCGCCCCTTCCAGCCGGGCGTGCGAATCGACTGGGAGAACCGCTGCGTTCAAGTGGACTGCCGCGTCGTGCTGCGCAGCGGGCCGCTCGAGTTCCTGGCGGCGCTGGCCGGCAAGGACCACGAGAGCGTTCTCCGCATCGCGGCTCGGCCGACTGATATTTACCTGGCCCTGGGACTGATCGGCGTCGAGCCCGGCCTGCCCCCGCAGTGGAACGAGCCACAGGGCACCTACACCCGGCCAACGGGCGATCTGATTTCCCTGACGTGCACCTGGCAGCAGGACGGGCAGCAGCGCAGCGCCAATCCCTTCTCCTGGCTGCGGGAGGCCGAATACGCCCGTCCGCCCGCGTCCGTGCCCTGGGTATTCGCGGGTTCCCAGCCCCTGCCGGATGGCACACGGGCGGCAGACCGCAGCGGGGCCGTTATCGCGCTGGTCGATTTTCCCGACAGCCTGGTCACGCTTTCGCGGGGACAGACCAGCGCCAATTCCGCGCTATGGATCGAGGCCAATCCCGAGACGATTCCGCCGCTG
>CAZVRR010000095.1:0-7122 GCA_964629745.1 uncultured Planctomycetales bacterium
AGGATCTCGTCCTTGCTGAAGTAGCCGCCCAGGCCCAGGCCCAGGCCCGGAATGCCTGCACCGGCGATCGCCAGCACGCCGATGAAGAACGTCCAGCACGTCACCGGCATCTTCTTGCGCAGCCCGCCGAACTTCCGCAGGTCCTGCTCGTGGTGGGTGCCTTCGATCACCTGGCCGGAGCCAAGGAACATGAGCGCCTTGAAGAACGCGTGCGCCAGCAGGTGGAACAGGGCCGCGATCCACGCGCCGACCCCCATGCCCAGCATCATGTAGCCGAGCTGGCTGATCGTGCTGTACGCCAGTACTTTCTTGATGTCGGTCTGCACGATCGCGACGAGGGCCCCGAGTGTGAGCGTAATGCAGCCGATGATCGCCACGAAGAGCTGCGCCGCGGGCGTCAGCAGCACAAAGATCCGCGCCACCAGGTACACGCCGGCCGCCACCATCGTCGCCGCATGGATCAGGGCCGACACCGGCGTCGGGCCCTCCATGGCATCGGGCAGCCACACGTGCAGCGGGAACTGGGCGCTCTTGCCGATGGCGCCGCAGAACAGCAGCATGCCCATCCACGTCGCGTAGCTCAGGCCCAGGAACGTCTCGGTGAACAGCGCGCCGCCGTGCTCCCACTGTTGCCGCAGCTTCTCGGCCGCCCCCGCCAGCGAAAAGTCGCCCAGAAACAGCAGCACCATGCCCAGGCCGATGATGAAGCCGAAATCGCCCACGCGGTTCGTGACGAAGGCCTTGATCGCCGCGTTCGATGCACTTTTCTTGTGGAAATAGAACCCGATCAGCAGGTAGGAGCACAGGCCCACCAGCTCCCAGGCGATGAACAGCAGCAGCAGGCTGTCGGCGATGACCAGCAGCAGCATGCTGAAATCGAACAGCGACAGGTACGTGAAGAAGCGGTGGAACTTGCTGACGTGGTCGATCTCGTCACTGTGCCCGGCCATGTAGCCGACGCTGAAGACGAAGATACACGTCGAAACCAGCGCGACCATGAAGAACATGATCAGCGTCAGGCTGTCCAGGTTGACGCCCAGCGTGAGCGGCACGTCCCCGAGCTGGGCCCACGCGTACGGGCCGGTGCGGGCGGCCGTGCGCTCGGCGGCTTCCATGCCACTCCAATTCGCGAGCGCAGCGGTCGCCAGCACAGTACTGAGCGTGATGGCCGCGACGGCCACCCAGCCGGCCAGCGGCTTGCCGAGCCGGCTGCCGAAGAGGGCCAGCACGACGAAGCTCGCCAGCGGGGCCAGGACGCCGCAGACCAGCAGGATCTCGATGGTGCTCATGTCTTTCTGCTACCCGGTTCGCCAGCGGCCCGCGGCGGGCCGCGCGGCGCTAGCCCTTCAACGTATCGCCCTGGTCCACATCGATCGTCGCCAGGGTGCGGTAGTAGTTCACGAAAATCGCGATCGCGACGGCGGCTTCGGCGGCGGCCAGCACGATGATGAAGAGCGCCACGACCTGGCCGTCCACCGCGCGCGAGGCGTAGCGCGAGAAGGCCACGAAGTTCAGGGCGGCGGCGTTCAGCACCAGCTCCGCGCCGATCAGCACGCCCACCGCGTTCCGCTTGATCGTCATCACGTACAAGCCGCAGCAGAACACCAGCGCGGCCAGCACGAGGTAATGCGTCAGGCCGATCATGTCCGTTCACCCTCCCCCGGCAGCTCGTCCCGGCGTCCGGGCGGCTGGGCCAGGTAGGCTGCCCCGATCATCACCGCCAGCAGCAGGACGCTGACCAGCTCGAACGGGACGAGATAGTGCGACAGCAGGGCGCTGCCGAAGTCCGCGACGGTCCAGTGGGCCGGGGCCTGCGCCGAAGCGCCGGGAAAGCTCGTCGCGAGCAGGGCCATGACCAGCCCGCCAAAGAGCAGCGCCGCAACGAGCAGCCCGCCGATCACTTCGCCGCGCCGCGCCCGCAGGCGCCAGCCCGGCGCGCGGGTGGTCAACATTACGCCGAAGACGATCACGATCAGCGTACCGCCGGCGTAGACGATGAGCTGGACGGCCCCGAGGAAGTTGGCGGCCATCAGGAAGTACAGCAGGGCCACGCCGGCCAGCGTGCCGAGCAGGCACACGGCCATGCGAACGATGCTGCGCGCCAGGACGCAGCCCAGCGCCGCCAGCCCCGCACCGCCGGCCAGCAGGTAGAAAGCCACGGCTTCCGCAGTCGCTCCACTCATGCTCATGCTCCGGGCAGGGCCTCGACGGCCAGCGTGCCGACCAGCTCACGCCGCGCGCGGTAGCCGCGGACGATGATCACCAGGCCCGCCAGCACGCACAGCGCGCCGACCAGCGTGCAGGCCAGCGTCACGAGGGTGGCCAGCAGGCTGCCCGCCGGCACCAGCAGCAGCCAGAACGTGTTGCCCAGCAGCGCCACCATCGAGATGGGCAGCAGGACCTGCACGCACGCATACATCACCTGGTCCAGCCGGATCCGCGGCAGCGTCCAGCGGATCCAGATCTGGACATAAATGAACAGCAGCGCCTTGCCGATCAGCCAGAGCGGCCCGCTGAACAGCACGCCATGCAGGGCCCGCTCCCACAGCGCTCCATCCGCCAGGCCGGCGCCCCACGCGGCGGGCAGCGGCGAATACCAGGCCCCGAAAAACAGGATCGCGGCCAGCGCGCCGACCGCGAGCATTTCCCCGTACTCGGCGAACAGGAACAGGGCCCAGCGGAAGCCGCTGTACTCCGTCATGTAGCCCGCCACCAGCTCACTTTCCGCCTCGGGAAGGTCGAACGGGGCCCGCTTGCAGCTCGCGAGCATGGCGATGAAGAGCACGAGCGCCGCGGTAAGCGTGAACGGGTTGGCAAACGCCAGCCACGTGTGAAAGCCGCCCGCCTGGACCTGGCCGATCTCGGTCAGGCGCAGCGTGCCGACGGTCATTACCGGGATCAGCAGCGAGAAGCCCAGCGGAATCTCGTAGGAGATCATCTGGCAGGCTTCGCGCATCGCGCCGAGCAGGCTCCACTTGTTGTTGCTGGCCCACCCGCCGAGCAGGACGCCGACGACGCCGATGCCCAGCATCGCGAAGATGAAGATCAGGCCGATGTCGAGGTCGCGGTTGACCCAGGCCATGCTGAACGGCAACGCCACGAACAGCGCGATCGCGGGTGCGAAGACCATGTACGGCGCCAGGCGGAACAGCGGCTGATCCGCGCCGGCGGTGACCAGGTCTTCCTTCTGCACCAGCTTCAGGCCGTCCGCGATCGACTGCGCCCAGCCGTGCCAGCCGCCCACGCGCATCGGGCCCAGGCGGCTCTGAATGCGCCCCGCGACCTTGCGCTCCCACCAGATCGCGAAGCTGGCCACGAGCGACACAAGCCCCAGCGCCCCCATCATCGCGAGCACGTCACGCGTGAGCTGGAATTGGAACGGCCAGAGGGCCCCGGCCGCCAGCGCCCAGGCGCCGTTGCCGCGCGCCGGCTGGCCGGACAGGCACGTTTCGAGCTGCGTCACCGACAGCGCCGGGTGGGCCGTCGGCAGCGCCAGCTCCTGCCGCGCGTCGTCCGTGACCTCGTACAGCAGCGCCGGCACCCAGGCCACTACCACGATTCCGACCACGCTCAGCAGAAAGATGGGCAGCGCCAGGCGCGGCAGCACGCGGGCCAGCGGACCGGCCAGCGCGACCACAATGGCCGCCGCGGCACACGCCAGCGCACCCGCCAGCGCCGCGGCCGTCGCGATGGCAGCCAGGCCATACGCGAGGCCGGTCATGCGCGCAGCCGCCACCCCCGCCAGCGCGGTCACGACGGCAAGTCCGACAGCGCACAGCGCACAGGTCCGGACGGCACGCCCCTGGGTGCCCGGGCGCCAGCGGGAGCGGAACGCGTCTTGGGCGGTGAAGTTGAGCATAGCCTTTGTTTCTGCGTAACTCGCTTTGACGGCGGCACCGCCGCGCGGGGGCGGAGCTCGGCCCGACCCGCGCCTAGCGGTCCACCTCTCCCATCACCACGTCAATGCTGCCGATGATCGCGGCCATATCCGCAATCAACACGCCCCGGCACACCCGGGTCGCGATCGAGAGATTGTTGAACGACGGCCCGCGGATCTTCACCCGCTTGGGAATCGGCTTGCCCTCCCCGACCACCAGGAACCCGACCTGGCCGCGCGCACCCTCGACCTCGAAGTACACTTCCTTGGCGGGCAGCTTCAGGTTCGCCGGCAGCTTGGCCTTGACCGGCCCCTCCGCCGGCAACTGCTCCAGCGCCTGCCGGATGATCCGGATCGACTGCCGCATCTCGAGAATGCGCACGTAGTACCGCGACCAACTGTCGCCGACCACGACTTCATCCGGCACGCCCGGCGCTCCGCCCGGCACGCCAATCGGCACGTCGAACTCGAACTTGTCGTACAGGTCATACGGGACGCACTTGCGCAGGTCCCACTTCACACCGCTGCCGCGCAGGCACGGCCCGGTCAGGCCATACGCGATCGCGTCCTCCGGCGAGATCACGCCGACGTTCGCGGTGCGCTTCACGAAAATGTGGTTGTAGCTGACCAGGTCGTTGTACTCGGCGATCTTCGGCTCGAAGTAATCCAGGAATTTCACCAGCGACGCGCACCAGCCCTCGGGCAGGTCGTCGCGCACGCCCCCGATCGTGATGTAGCTGTAGGTCAGCCGCGCGCCGCATACCGCTTCGAACAGGTCGAGAATGTGCTCGCGCTCGCGGAAGCCGTAGAGGAACGGCGTGAATGCGCCCATGTCGAGGGCATAGGAGCCGAACGAGACCAGGTGCGAGGCGATCCGGTTGAGCTCCGCCATGATGATGCGGATGTAGCGGGCGCGGTCGGGAACCTCGACGCCGGCCAGCTGCTCGACCGCCAGGCTCAAGCCGTGGTTGTTGTTCATCGCGGCGAGGTAGTCGAGCCGGTCCGTGATCGGGATGAACTGGAACGGCGCCAGGTTTTCGCCGAGCTTCTCCGCGCAGCGATGCAGGTAGCCGATGTGCGGCACCGCTTCCAGCACCAGCTCGCCGTCGGTCCGCAACATCAGCCGCAGCACCCCGTGCGTCGATGGATGCTGCGGGCCCATGTTGATGAGCAGCTCTTCCGTGCGCAGATCGCCGCTCGCAGTTTCCGCGAGCACGTCCGGAGCCGCGCTGAGCCTGGTATCGGTAGTCATGCCGGTTCACCGCCTGCCGTGGCCGCCGGAATCCCCTCGTATTCCTTGGGAAATTCGTAGTCCTTCCGCAACGGGTGCCCGATCCAGTCATCCGGACAGAGAATCCGCCGCGGGTCCGGGTGGTCGCTGAAATGCACGCCAACCAGGTCGAACGCTTCCCGCTCATGCCAGTTGGCCGTCGGCCAGACGGCCGACACGCTCGGTACCGCGGCATCCGCGCGCGGCACGCGGATCTTCACGGCCAGCGTGCCGCCGTTGACCCAGTTGTCCGCGGGCCCGGCGCCCGGCCGCATCGAGATCAGGTCGTAGACCACCTCGATCGTCGGCTCGGGATGCAGGTCCACCGCGCTGATGCACCGCAGCATGTTCATCGCCAGGCGCGGGTCGTCGCGCAGGAAGCCGGCCACCGCGGGCCACTCGGCGGCCTGCACGATCACGTGCGGATGGCTGTGCTCGACCGCCACCTCCAGCACCGCCGCCGGAAACGCCTGCTTCAGGATGTCAGCAATTTCTTGCGGGCTCACAAGTGCTTTCCCGTCTGGGGCCGCCGGATCGAAACCGGACTCCGCCGCCGTTACCGCTGCGGCGCCACGGCCGGACCGCGCGCCGCAATGCTCTCCTGCCGGATCTTGTCCTGCAGCCGCATGAGGCCCTCGATGAGGGCTTCCGGACGCGGCGGGCAGCCGGGGATGTACACGTCGACCGGGACCACCAGGTCGACGCCCTTCACCACGTGGTAGCCCCACTTGCAGTACGGCCCGCCGCCGATCGTGCACGCGCCCATCGCGATCACGTACTTCGGCGTGGGCATCTGGTGATACAGCCGCCGAATGCGCGAGGCCATTTTGAACGTCACCGTGCCGGCCACGATCATCAGGTCGCTCTGGCGCGGCGTCGCGCGGAACGCCCCGGCCCCGAAACGGTCGAGGTCGAAGCGCGATGCGCCCGCGGCCATCATCTCGATTGCACAGCAGGCCAGGCCGAACGTCATCGGCCACAGGCTGTTCGAGCGCGACCAGTTCAACGCCCAGTCGAGCGAGGTGATGAGGAAGCCTTCCTCGACCCGCGCGCCACCCGGGCTTTCTGGTGTGGTTTCCGTCATGGTCAGGCTGCTTTCTCCCGGATCTCCCCGCCCCGCTCCAGCGCGCCGCGTTCGACGGCGCGGCCGGTAAACGCCCGCACCCAGTCCAGGTGTCCGAACCGCCAGAGGTACACGAAGCCGACGACGATGACCGCGAAGAAAAAGAGCATGTCCCAGACGGCGGCCCAGCGGATCGTTTGGAGGGCCTGCCCTGTCGTCGCGGCGTCACCCGCCCCGCCGAACACGACTGCCCAGGGGTAAAACAGGGCCAACTCGACATCAAAGATCAGGAACACCAGCGCGACGACGTAGAAGCGCAGGTCGAACTGCACCCAGGCGCTGCCGACCGGCACTTCGCCGCACTCGTACGCGGCGACCTTGTCCGGGTGCGATTCCGGCCGCCGCAGAAGCCGGCCAATCAGCAGCGCGACGAAGCCCATCAGGAACGCGGACAGGGAGAAAATCCCCAGCGTCTGCAAGAGCGATACGCCGCCTTCAACGGTCGAAATCGTGGAATCCGGCACCGATCTGGTCCTTTTACGCAGCAGCGCGGCCAATGGCGCGCCGGCCGCGAATCACTGCACCGTGCTCAAATCGTGTGGAGCAGGCAATTTCCGGCCATCTCGTCAGGCGCGCTGACGCCAGCAATCCGCATGCCGGTATCCGCCGCGCACCCTGGATCACGCTGCCCCGGCGGGGTCGGCGCCGGGGGCGCTGCCCGGATCCGCCGCCGCCGGAGCGGGGGGTTTCTTGGCGACAGGTTGTTCCGTCAGGGCTTTGCGCATCTCCTCGCGCGCCGCGGCGGCCCGCTCCGACCAGCGGGCGCGCATCTCCGCGACCCAGCGCGGCAGCCAGCGTTTCTGCATCCACAACGGGATCGGCTGGCGTTCGCCCTGCGCCGCGAGCTCGGTG
>CAZVRR010000095.1:7132-12356 GCA_964629745.1 uncultured Planctomycetales bacterium
GATCGTGTCCGTCGCCCATCCGAATGCAATCGGTGGGACAAACCTCGGTGCACAGTGCACAAAACATGCACTTGGCGTAGTCGATCGCGTAGCGCGTCATGGCCCCGCCACGCGAGATGCCGGTCTCCTTCTCCAGCTTGCGCGGACCGGACTTCTCAACGTGGATACAGTCGACCGGGCAGACGCGGGCGCAGTTGCCGCACGCGCTGCAGCGTTCGATTTCGTAGTGATGAAAGCCGCGGAAGCGCGGCTGCGTCGTGGGCGGGCGATCCGGGTACTGGACCGTGATGGTCCGCGCGAAGCAGTATTTCAGCGTGATCCGCATCCCGATCAGAACGGTCTTCAGCGTCTGCGTGATGTTCCGCGCGTAAGCCTTCATGCGTATCTCACTCAGGCCGGTCTTGACCGGGCCGCCCACGGATCCCTGCGACGAACACACCCCGCCGTCGCCCGGGAGGCCCTATTCTGCCCGCCGCCGCACCAGCGGAGCAATCGGCGCGCCGCACTTGGCGACCGCGGACGGACCGGTACGCCCACATCAGACCAAATTCAGTCCTGATTCAGTTTGCCATGGCACACTCAGGAGGTCGTGGTCTCGTTCGCCTGAAGGAGTCGGCATGCACACGACGCTTTCTACCGTGCGACCTCGCTGCGCCACGCAGCCGCTTCAGCCGCCCACGCCCGGGCGGCCCAGCATCCAGCCACCCACGCCCGGCGAGCGCCCGGTGCAGCCCGCCGCACCACCCACGCAACCGACTCCGACCGCGCCGCCGGTCCCCCCGACCAAGCCGCCGCTCGAGCCGGCCACCCCATCGCCCCGGTAGATTACAGTTCGTTCACCCAGAATTCACGGGCCTGTCAGGCGCGAAACCCATCATACTAAGCGCGCGGCGGCGGGCCGGTGCGGACGGCCAAACCGGCTGCTGGAGGTTGCTGGAAGCGGAAGTTTTTTCATTCTATGGGGTTGCGCCGACAGTCCCAATCGGAGCGCCGCTGCCGATCGGCAATGCGGGAGTCATAGATGACCACAGCGAACGTAGACACAAGCCAGAAAACCAGTTCGCGTATCCTCATCGTCGAGGACAATCCGAAGCTCGCAACGCTTGTTCAGAAAGGGTTGCAGGAGCAGAACTTCGAAGTCGATGTGACGCATTCCGGCCGCGCGGGGGAGGAGATGGCCGCCAACGGCGGGTACGACGCGATCATTCTGGACCTGATGCTGCCCGACCACGACGGCGTCCAGATCTGTCGCGACCTGCGCCGCCGGGGGGTGACCACGCCGGTCCTGATGCTCACCGCGTTGTCGTCGACCGCCGACAAGGTGACCGGCTTCGAAGCGGGCGCCGACGACTACCTCGCCAAGCCCTTCGACCTGGAAGAGCTGCTGGCGCGGGTCCACGCGCTCCTGCGGCGCGCCCAGTCGACCGAAGGCGCCATTCTCCGCTTTGGCGACATCGAGATGGACCGCGTCTCGCGGACGGTGGTCAGGTCGGGGCAGCCGATCACGCTGACCTCGAAGGAGTTCGCGCTGCTGGAATACTTCCTGCGCAATCCCAATCGCGTGCTCACCCGCACGAACCTGGGCGAGCGGGTGTGGGACATGAACTTCGAGGACGAGAGCAACGTGATCGAGGTGTACATCTCGCGGCTGCGCAACAAGATCGACAAGGGTTTCGGACACCCCGTCATCCATACTGTGATCGGCAGCGGGTATGTCCTCAGTACGGAGCGCCCAACGGCCTAGGCCGCGGCGCGCCGGCGCATGTTGAAACCATTCCGCACGCTCCGTTTCAGGCTCACGCTTCTCTACGTGCTCGTGTTCGGCGTGCTGCAAACCGGGCTGTGGGTGCTGGTCGATGGAATCCGCTCGGCCCAGCTCCATCGCCGCTTCGATGAGAGCCTGATCCAACGCGGACAAAGCCTCATCGATACGCTCGGCCTGGTAGGCAGAAGCCACGGCTGGCCGCCGGAGCAGCGTACGCTCGAGTCCCGCCTGCTGCCGCTCGAATCCAACGACGTGTACTTCCAGATCTGCCGTCCCGACGGCTCCCTGCTCGTGAACTCCCGCAACCTGCACGGCGCACGGCTGCCGTCGGCCGAGCCCGCCCACGCCGAGAACAATACGAGCGCGCGCCTCGAGACATTGAACGGGAAGTCGGCGCAGTCGTTCACCGGCGTGCACCACCGGGCCCGGGTGGCAACCATGCACTACATGCCCTCGGCCGGCCACTCCTGGACCGTGCAGACCGCGTCGAGTCTCGAGACGCTGGACCGGATGATCGGCGACGTGCGCCGCTTGCTGCTCGTCTTCGCCGTCGTCAGCCTGGGCGTGGCCGGGGTAACCTCCTGGTACATGGCCGGCCGCTCGCTGGCCCCCCTGCCGGCCATCGCGCGCCAGGCGCGCTTCCTCAGCGCGTCGCACCTCGATCGCCGCATCCCGGTGCCGCCCACCGGCGACGAGGTCGCCGAGATGGCGACCGTCCTGAACGAGCTGCTCGACCGGCTCGAGCGTGAGTTCCGCAGCCAGGCCCGCTTCATTGCCGATGTATCACACGAGCTGCGCACGCCGCTGGCCGTGCTGCTCGGCGAAGCGCAGGGCCAGTTGCGCAGCAAGCACCTGACCGCCGAGCACGCGGCGTTCGTTCAGACGGTGCAGGAGGAGACGCGCCGGCTGCTGCGGCTGGCGGAGGCATTCATGATCCTCACGCGCGTGCGCGCCGGCTCGCGTCCCGCCATCAACGTGGACGTCTCCCTGGAAGACATCGTGCTGCGGGTCATCGCTACCAACCACGCCGAGGCGGGCAGGCGCAACATCCGGCTGGTCGCGCGGTTCGACTCCGGCAACACCGGACGGGAGCCGCTGGTCCGCGGCGACGGCGACCTGCTGTACGCGATGGTCGACAACGTGGTGGGCAACGCGGTGCGTCACTCGCCGGACCGCGAGACGGTCGATGTGTGCGTCAACGCCCTGCCCCGGGAGGTCACCCTGGCCGTACGCGATCGCGGCCCGGGCATTCCGCCCGAGGAACTGGACCGCGTCTTCGACCTCTTCTACCAGATTCACGCGAGCGGCCCGCGCGCCGGAAAATCGGGGCTGGGCCTGTCCATTGCGCGGGGCGTGGCCGAACTCCACGGGGGCGTGCTGGTGGCGCGGAATTGTCTCGACGGAGGTTGCCAGTTCCTCGCGCACCTGCCACGTGCCTCGGAAGACGGGCTGGATCAGCCGGAAAAAACGGAAAATTGAGCGACGCTGCGTCCGCGGTGTGTGCGGGGGCAACCGGCCGGTAACCGCAGGCCGTTCGGCGCGGGGTCGACGCACGTGGCTCCATGCATGCAATTTCGGACCGGCCCGACCGGCCGCGGCCGGCGCAAGTCCCGCGATCGACCCATTTTGCCAATCCGCCCGCGCGTATCGAAAACTTAGATGAAGGACCGTGCCCGCTGGGGCAAAACCATGTTACCGGCTCGGGAGAGCATTTATGAATCCCAATCAGATGATCTTCTGGCTGTCCGCGTCGGCCGGCACCATCGTTGCCGGCTGGTGGCTGGCGTCGCGCTCGCAGGGCAGCTCGCGCGGAAACGCCGTGCCGATGACGGCACTGCTGCTGGTTCTGTCGGTGCTGGTACTGTTGCTGTCCGCGACGGGACAGGACTTGCAGACGTTCGTGGCGGGCGTTCGGTTGCTGCTGTCGTAGCCGCCGGTCCGCCGGTCAACTGATCTCCGCGGCGTGGAATCCTTCCGCGCTGTCGCCGTTGGCACTCGTCTCCGGCACCGCGGCGCCCGCCGCAGGATTCGACTCGCCGCTCCGCAGCTCCGCCGCGAGCAGCGCCTTCACGCGCGGGTGTTCGCAGTTGAGCTTCACGCCCGTGGCGGGGAACTCGGGGTTCTTCGGATTGGGCACCTTGCTGATCGTGACGAGCTGTTCGGCGCGCAACTCGTCGAGGACCGCCTTTGCCTCGTGCGGGGCGAAGCCCAGGCGCGGCAGGAGCTCCCGAACGATGTAACCGGCCCACATGAATTCGTGGCGTTCCGCCAGGCGGATGAACTCTTTCAGGAACAGCTCGTGGCGCTGGTCGGTGGAGAGATTGGCAAGGGGTGGCGCTCCCTCCCGGAAACGCGACTCGCCCCGTCGTCTGCCCTCGCTGACGGTGCGGGACATCGCGAGGTCCAGGCGCAGAACCGAAAGCGGCCCATCGGGCGGCAGGGCCTGCTGCAGCGGCATCTCGGCGGGCAGATCGTGCCCGTCGCGGTCGAGGAAGCGGACTTCCTGGGCCTCGAGCACGCCGCGCAGGATGCGTTGAATCTCGTGCAGGGCGTCGCGGGCATGCGTGCGCGAGAGACCGAGGAGCAAATCCTGGACTTGCGCCTTCCAGTTCCACATGACAGCAATGCCGAAACAGGCCCGATGTTCGCGCCCCCGTCTACCCCCGCGGGGCGCATAAAAAAAGCAAACAGTGGACGTTGCCGGGCGGCGGATCGCTCCGCCGCACCCCGCCGGTCGGGCGGGTAAGAATGCGCTGATCTGAACCATCCGGCGGCGTGGCCGCCGGCGGTCTAGATATCCTCTAGAAAGGAGGTGATCCAGCCGCAGGTTCCCCTACGGCTACCTTGTTACGACTTAGTCCCAGTCACCGGTCTCACCGTCGGCCGCCGCCTCCTATTGTGATAGGTTAGCTAAGCGGACTTCGGGTGCTACCAGCTCCCATGACTTGACGGGCGGTGTGTACAAGGCTCAGGAACACATTCACCGCAGCGTAGCTGATCTGCGATTACTAGCGATTCCAACTTCATGGAGTCGAATTGCAGACTCCAATCCGAACTGGGGCGTGCTTTTTGCGATTTGCTCCACCTCGCGGTCTCGCGTCGCTCTGTTCACGCCATTGTAGCACGTGTGCATCCCCGGGCATAAAGGCCATGATGACTTGACGTCATCCCCACCTTCCTCCGGCTTAACGCCGGCAGTCCCGCTAGAGTCCCCGGCATGACCCGTTGGCAACTAGCGGCAGGGGTTTCGCTCGTTAAGGGACTTAACCCGACACTTCACAGCACGAGCTGACGACAGCCATGCAACACCTGTGCAGGCTCTTCTGCCCCGAAGGGCGGCCCACTGAGTTATCCCCAATGGACACTCCTGCATGTCAAACCCGGGTAAGGTTCTTCGCGTTGCTTCGAATTAAGCCACATGCTCCACCGCTTGTGTGAGCCCCCGTCAATTCCTTTGAG
>CAZVRR010000096.1:0-11185 GCA_964629745.1 uncultured Planctomycetales bacterium
GCCGCGGGGCGATCCCAGCACTGAAGTGCTGGGCTACCGTCGGGCCGTCCCGCTGGGACGGCATTGCGCGGCGGCCGTCCGTGTTTCCTGCCACACACCGTGGCGGGAATGTGGCCTTGCTCGGTCGCGTCGTGTGGTTGGCAGATGTGACCGCTGCGGTCATGACCCGACGGGCAACGTCAGCGCGGTGCCGGATGTGCGGTGTGGCGGTGAACTCGGCCAGACCATCCGACGCTGAACGATCCCGATTGGAGTCCACCGATGAGCACATGCGTCCCCAGGGCAGTCCTCGTGGCGGGCACCGCTCGACAGGTCGAGGTGGCACGCGTCCTGCGCAGCAGGGCCGTGCGTGTCTTGGCGTAAACACGGCCGGTCGCCAGGAAAACGCCCGAGTCAGGCCAGCGGGCTGCCGAGGCTGCCCCGTCCTTCCCACCTTCTCACGTTCCCACATTCCCACCATTCACCCGCGCCCGCACGGTTCGCCGGTCCAGGCCCAGCCGCCGGGCGGTTTCCTGGTAGCTGCCGCACTGGCCATACACCAGCGCGCAGTACCGGTTGAGTAATTCGTCGGCAGACAGGGTCCCGCCGCGTACCGCGCTGGCCAGTTCGGCCGACGGATCGGGGCTGCGCACCTGCGCCGGGTGATACTCCTGCCGCACCAGCACGTTCCGGACGCATTGCTCCAGCTCGCGCACGTTGCCGGGCCAGCGGTAGTCGGGGCCGAGATGCTGTTGAATGTACGCATACACCTCGTCCGCCAGGCGCGCGGCTTCGTCGCCCACCAGCCGCCGGGCCAGAAACAGCAGCAGGTGGTGCAACTCCTCCGGACACTCGGCGATGCGCTCGTGCAACGACGGCGCGCGGATCATGTCGGCGCACACACGGTAATAGAAATCCTCGCGGAAGCGCCCGGCCCGACATTCGTCGCCCAGCTCGCGATTCGTCGCCGCAATGATCTTGCCGCGGAAGTGCCGGTCGTGCGTGTCGCCGATACGCTGAAAGCGCCGCGACTCGAGCACGCGCAGCAGCTTGAGCTGAATGGCCGGCTCGACGTCGCCGATCTCGTCGAGAAACACCGTTCCCAGCGGCGGACAGGACTCCAGCCAGCCGACCCGGTCCACGACCGCGCCGGTAAACGCGCCGCGCCGATGCCCGAACAGCTCCGACTCGATCAGCGTCGGCGAAAGCGCCGAGAGGTTGACGGCGTAGAACGCCCCGGCGGAATCGGCGGCGAACGTCTGGCTGCGCGGATCGAAGGGGACATAGCGCGACCCGCCGATCGCGCGCGCCGCGAGTTCCTTGCCCGTGCCGGACGGCCCGGTAATCAGCGTGGTGAAGTCGGCCAGCCGGTCGTACATCACCCGCCGGTACCGCCGCATGTCGTACGTGAACATGCTCTGCCAGACGGCGGCGCGGAAGCATGCCGCCGGCCGCGAGATCCCGATGATGTTGTTGAAGATGTGCTCGAACGCCCGGCGCATCTGCCAGAAGCAGGCGAACAGATGCGTCAGCTCGCTTTCCTCCATGGGCCGCAGGCCGGGCAGCGCGAGCCACCGGTGCGCGTCGTCGCGAAAGCGTTCGTAGATGCGAATGGGACGCGGCGCGGCTTCCGCCTGTTCCACCCGGCGGATGATCGCGCGAAACGCATCCATGTAGCGGTGGTAGAGCACGAACAGCACGACGTGCTCGTAGAGGTCCGCATCGTCGACTGACGGCCGCACGCCCGCCAGCAGCGACTCCGAGGCCGTCGCGATCACGCTCTGCCCGCGCTGCAGCAGGCGCTGCAGGTTGGGATGGTCGCCGAGCGAGTCGGCCCGGACGTTCCAGTCCGAGCGCACCGTGCTGAAGTCCGGCCCCAGTGCCTCCTGCTCCCACGCGATGCGCTGTGGCAGAAACGGGTTGCAGTAGGCCAGTTCACGCAGCGGCCGCAGAAACGCGCGGTCGGCAGGGCGAAACAGCGGCATCGCCATCCTCCCGTCTGCGAGTGTACACGAATTGATCACTCGCTGCACATTTGATGTACGACACCGCCCAGGAGGCGATTGGGGGTCCGGCGGCGATTCTTTCTTAAGTGTCTGACTGAACCGAACATACAAAATCGGGCCCGCCCGGCACGCCTGATGAGAATGCATCAAACGTGTCCGCGGGACGCCGACCGACGGCACGCAGCGCTGCGCACAGCGCCGGCGGCGCCGCGGACCAGGAGGCAGAGCGATGCGCAGTCAGGCCCAACGCAAGGAGTTCTATTCGGACGTGTTGCTGTTCGCGATCGCCGTGCTGGTGTGGGGTGTGTTCATCGGGGCGCTGGAGGCGAAAGCGGCGGGCACGCTGACGCCCGTGGGCGCCACCCAGAAGCCCATCGAGATCCGCGACCATCACCTCAGCGTCACGATCAACAACGGCTTCGCGCGCACCGAGGTGGTCCAGACGTTTTTCAATCCCAACGCGGTCGATCTCGAAGCCGTCTACGCGTTCCCCGTCCCGGAGCACGCGTGCCTGTCGGAACTGACGATCTACGCCGGCGAACAGGAGCTGCACGGCGAGGTTCTTTCGAAGGCCGATGCCGACCGCATCTACGGCGCAGAAAAGGACAAGGGCAACGATGCCGGCAAGGCGCAGAAGAACGGGCTCCAGGCGTTCGAGTTCTACGTGACGCCGGTCCGCGCGAACGACATCACGCGGCTACGGTTCGTGTACTACGAGCCGCTGACGATCGACGCCGGGATCGGCCGCTATGTGTATCCCCTGGAGGATGGCGGGACGGATGAAGTCGGCAAAAGTTTCTGGCTGCCCAACGAGACGGTGCACGACAGCTTCATCGCCGACATCGAGCTGAAATGCGCCTGGCCGATCAGCGAAGTGCGCGTGCCGGGCTTCGAGGCGGCGCTGGTCACCGAGGTGCTGGACGAGGGCCACACGCGCGTCAGGATCGAGACCCGGGGCGCACAGCTGAACCGCGACCTGGTGTGTTACTACCGGCTGGCAGACGACCTGCCCGGCCGCGTCGAGCTGATCCCCTACCGGGCCGACGCCGACCGGCCCGGCACGTTCATGCTCGTCGTGACGCCCGGGATCGACTTGCAGCTGCTGGCGCACGGGGCGGATTACGTGTTCGTGCTGGACGTGTCCGGCAGCATGGAGGGGAAGATTCAGACTCTGGCCCGGGGCGTGAGCAAAGTCTTGCGGGAAATGGGTGGGGAGGATCGTTTTCGCGTCGTGCTGTTCAACCAGAGCGCCCGGGAGCTGACGCGCGGCTGGACGAACGCAACGACTGCCGCCGCGCAACAGGTGATCAGCCAGGTCGAGGCGCTGCGGGCCGACGGCAGCACAAATTTGTACGAGGGTGTGCAGCTCGCGTTGAAGAGCCTGGACGCCGACCGCGCGACGAGCGTGGTGCTGGTCACCGACGGCGTGACGAACACCGGCGTGATCGATCCGCCGGCGTTCCACGCCCTGCTCAGCCAGCATGACGTGCGCTTTTTCGGCTTCCTGATGGGCAACTGCGCGAACTGGCCGCTGATGCGCCTGATCGCCGAAACCAGCGGCGGCTTCTATGCGAGCGTGTCGAACGCGGATGACATCATCGGCCAGATCCTGCTGGCGAAGGACAAGGTCCTGTCCGAGTGCCTGCACGACGTTGAGCTGAAGGTCGAGGGGGTGGACGTGTTCGACATGACGGACGGCGCGCTCGGCAAGGTCTATCGCGGGCAGCAGATGGTGCTGTTCGGCCGCTACGCGGAGGCCGGCACCGCGCGCGTCTCGCTGCTGGCGCGGCTGACCGGCGAGGACCGCATGTACGCCACGACGTTTGAGTTTCCCGAGCTGGCGACCGACGACCCCGAGATCGAGCGGCTGTGGGCCATGAATCGCATCGAGGCGCTCGAGATGGCCGAGCTGCTCGGCGTGGCCCCCGGCGGCGAGGCGCGGACCGCCATCCGCGACCTGGGTGTGGCGTACCAGCTCGTGACGGATGAGACGTCGATGGTGGCACTGCCCGACGATGTCTTCGCCGCCCACGGCATCGAGCGCCACAACCGCGCGCGCGTCGCGGTGGAATCGCAGGCCCAGGCCCAACGCCACGCGCAACCTCCCCGCCACTACCGCGTGGACCAGCACCAGCCCATGTTCGATCAGCCGGCGGCGCGTCCCGGCGGCGGTCAGGGCGGCGGGGCCGTCGATCCGCTGACACTGCTCGCGAGCGTGGCACTCGCCGGCGGCGGATGGATCGCGTGGCGGCGCGGCCGCACGACCGCGGCACGGGATTGAGACGTGAGCGAGCGGGCGATCAGCCGCGGCGCATGGCGGTGGCAGTGGCGTCTCGGCGCCACGCCGCTGCTGTGTGCCGCGGCGCTGCTGTTGCACGCGATCCCGGCGACCGCATCACATCTTGAATTCGCCCGCACACTCGCTGCGGCCCAGCCGTGGCGCATCCTCGGTTGCCACCTGGTGCACTGGAATGCCAGCCACCTGTTCTGGGACGTGCTGACGCTGGCGGTGCTGGGAACCTGGTGCGAACGGTTTGCACGCACGAGGCTCGTGGTCGCCGTGACGGTCAGTGCGCTGAGCATTCCGCCGGCGGTGGCGTTGCTGGTGCCGGCGCTGGAGAGCTATCGCGGCCTGTCGGGTATTGACGCGGCGTTGTGTGCGCTGCTGGGCGTGCAGTTGCTGCGCACGCCGGGCGCGGTGCGCTGGTGTGCCGGGGTGGCACTCGGTGGGCTCCTGCTGAAGGCGTGTTATGAATACGCGACGGGGCAGACACTGTTTGCCGCGGCCGGCGGGTCGTTCGTACCGGTGCCGCTGGCGCACCTGGTCGGCGGGGCCGCCGGGCTGATGGCGGGGGTGCTGCCCGGCGTGAAGCGATGGGGCGCCAGCTTGGAGTTCTCGATCTCCAAGGGGCGGGCATCCGCCACCATTGGCCAGCCAGGTGATGCTCGTCGCGCCGGCAAATCGCGAACTCTGGTTACCTGCAATTGCGGTGAGCCGTCAAGATCGGCCACCTCTGCTGAATGATATGCGGACAGTTCGGCTCGCGCGGTCGCTCAGGCGCTGCACTCCTCCGGGGCGACAATGTTCACGTCGACCGCAGCGTGTTACGCGCGTAAGGGCCTGCATTGCCACCCATTCAGGCGTCCGACGTTACCCATACGGGGACTTATGCCACGGGTCGTATGCGAGTGTGAACGTGCGCGTATATACGCCGCGCGCCAATGTGCGATTGCAAGACCACTCACAGCGCAAACGTGTTCAGTCGCAGAATTCGACGCCCTTTCGGGTGACGGTGCACTGTAAGTGTGACCTATTCTCCGGCTCTTGCATTATTTTTCGACATTTCACTTGACTCTTACAGCATTCTGTTTTATATTAGGATTTTGTTTGGTAGGCAATTCCGGGTGTGCTGCGGGCCTCGTCCTGCGGCGTCAGCCCTGATTCACGGTTTTCTGTCAGGAAGGTGCTCGCACCGGAGGAGCGCCGCGCGTTGCACGCGTTGCGCATGGAGAGGAAGGAAGTGGTCACGCCCCAGGAGCACACGTCCGGCCGAGCGGCACCGGGCTGGCCATCTGGGGCCGACCCCAAACCGCCCGCCGCCGGGCCACGGACGCAGGCAACCCCGGGCCACAAGTCCGCCGGCGGCGGGCTGCTCTTGACCGGTCCGCCCGAACCCCGGGCGACGTGGTGCACGACGCAGAACCTGGAGCTGGCCGCCGCCGCGCATCCGACGCCGGTTATCCCCGGCCGTGCGTCCGCCGGCGGCGCGCCGCCACCGCACGAACGCCGGTCTGATCCCCCGCCGACGTACAACTCGCTCAACCTGGAAACGGCCGCCGCCGGAGCCCGGACACACGCACCGCCCCGCCTTAGGTCCACCGGCGGCGGGCCGTCTTTGCGCGCCGACCTGCCCGAACCGCGACCGAGCTCGTCTGCGACCGCGGAGATTTCATCCCTTGCCGGCAAACGGACGCGCTCGCCGACACTCCGCTCATCGCTGCGCGGCCCGTCCTCCTCCTGCGAGATTTCTCCCGGAGGCCGCGCATCTGCGCGGTGCAATTCGCAGCCCGATGGAAATCGCGAACCGGCCGCCGCCGGACAACGGACGCACGTACTCCTCCTCCACGCGCCCACCGGCGGCGCGCCGTTCGGGGTTGCAGGGTCTTCCAAATGCGGCGCGACTTCTTCAGGGTCGCGCAGCCAAACTCGGCGGCCGCCCGGGAACGCACGCGGTATCCCCGGTTCACGCGCCCACCGGCGGCGTGCCGTGATCACCGGTCAAATCCCGCGCAGTACGAACCCTTGCCGCGTCGCGCATACGGGAACGGCCGCCGCCGGACCACGGACACAGGCACCCCCCGACCTCAAGTCCACCGGCGGCGCGCCCCTTCCCGACGACATCCCGAACGAGAGTTCACGCAGAATCGACGGCAGCGGGACGAGCCCCGCGCTGCGTGTTGATCGAGCTTTCGCGATCGCCGAAGCTGACGCACGCGTCAGGCCGTCCCTGTCGTCGAATTCACGTCGGGCTAATGGCTGGTTCAGATCGCCGGCCTAGGTTCCATACAGGCACGGGGGGTGATGGAGTCAGACGATGAATTGGGACCAGGTTAAAGGCAACTGGCGTCAGTTCAAGGGTGAAGCGAAGCGTCGCTGGGGCAAGCTGACGGACGACGACCTTACCGTCATTGAAGGCGATCGTGAGAAGCTGATCGGCAAATTGCAGGAGCGCTACGGCAAGGCTCGCGAGCAACTGCAACGCGAGGTGGACGAGTTCTGCGTCGAGTGCGAGCCCGTCTAGCGGACCGCGCCGCTTCGGATCTTTTCGACGCGCCGGCGCGGGCGGCAGCCGGCGCCTTTGGTGCCGTAGCACGCGCCTCGTGAGCGCAGCCGGGATGGCGATCAAGGTAACGCGATGCCAACCGCGATGGCAGAGCGACCCCGTGCCGCCACGCCCATCCACTCGGCTCAGTCGGCCACCGGCCCCGCAGGGACACGCTGGCCGCAGCCCAGCACGCAGCGCTGGGACCGCGCCGCCCTTGGGTCCCCTCCTTACCCTCTTGTTCAGGCCGTCCCGTCGGGACGGCGTGCGTGTGGAAGGGGCCTTGTCCCCGCCACGATGTGGCGGGCTTTCATCACCGCGTCCCGCCGGGACGCAGGGGGGGCGGTCGCACTCGGCCGCCCCCACGATGTGCTTGGATTTCATCGTTGCGGCCCTCTGGGACGGCAGGCCGGACATCGGCACCTCGGGACGAGACGCGTGACGTCGGCACGTCGGGACGGCATGCGCGGGGTCGCCACATTGGGATTTGGGTGCACGAGAGATCCATCGTGCGGCGACGGTGCATCGCGCATCGTGTGTCCCGCCGGGACACGCTGACGGTAGCCCAGCACGCAGTGCTGGGACCGCGCCGCGTTCCCGTCCTCTTTCCCCTCTCGCTCACGCCGTCCCGTCGGGACGGCGTGGGTGGTGAGCGATGGCCTTGTCCCCCGCCACGATGTGGCGGGCTCTCATCACCGCGTCCCGCCGGGACGCCAGGGGCGACGCACGCGCTTGGCCGCCCCCACGATTTGCCGGGCCGTCATCATTGCGTCCCTCTGGGACGGCAGGCCGAACATCGGCACCTCGGGCCGACACGCGCGACATCGGCACCTCGGAACGAGACGCGTGACGTCGGCACCTTGGGCCGGTGCGCGTGACATCGCCACGTCGAGCGTCTGAAGGCCCTTGCCCCATCGACCGCAGTGCGGCGAACATGGCTGAACCCGCGGCACAGAACCGACTGAGCCGGCGGACGGAGATTCACGCATGCGCGTCAGCGAAGCGGCGACGGAGTCATTGCAGCGTGTCTTCCTCCAGGCGTTTACAGCGCGGGACCTCGCCGAGCCGCTCGCCTCGTTCGAGCACGACGCGCCCGCCGGCGCGGTGCGGCGCTGGCTGGAGAACTGCGGACGGGAAGCCGCCGGCGTGCGGCGTGACGGCTTCGTCGCCGGTTACGTCGAAACGGCGACACTGCCGGATGCGGGAACCTGCGGCGACCTCGCGCGCGAGTTTCACCCCACAATCCTCGTGCACGACACTGACCCGCTCGTGAGGGTGGTGCGCGGCCTGGCGCATCAGCCCCGAGTGTTCGTGTGCACGCTCGGACAGGTCGTCGGCCTCATCACTCGCGCGGATCTGCAGAAGGCGCCGATGCGCATGTGGCTGTTCGGTGTCGTCACGCTCGTCGAGCTGCGTTACGCACTCTGGATCGACCGCCACTGCCCCGACGATTCCTGGCAGCAATTCCTCTCCGCCACACGCGTGCAGAAGGCCCAGGAGCTGCTCGCCGAACGCGGTCGCCGGCAGCAGACCGGGCTGCGCCTGCTCGACTGCCTGCAGTTCGGCGACAAGGCGCAAATCGTCGCCCGCAACGAGGTACTCCGCCGGCTGACCATCTTCCCATCGCGCCGGCAGGCCGAAGAAGGCATGAAGAAGATCGAGCAACTGCGCAACAATCTCGCGCACGCGCAGGACATTGTGAGCACGGATTCGGATTGGGAACTGGTCGTCCAGCTCGTCGACGTCGTGGAACAGACTTTCCGGCAGTTGGCGGCGACGGGTGATGTGGAGCGAGCAGACGCACTCGACCCCTGAATCCCTGTGCCCCGTTGGGTGTGGGTCATGCGCGGGAGATACGTGCGTACGATCCGCCGGCCCGCCGGAGTGCAGTAATCCCGGACACCGCCATTACGGCGTGTCGTACTCGTTCTCGGGCGGCACTGTCGGCGCCGGGCAGACGTCGCCCGTCAACGGCCGCAAATCCAGTCGGGCCAGCGAGCGGTCGGCCTCGGCCTGGCATTCCAGCCGCGCGCCGTAGATTTCGAGCTTCGACTCCAGGGCATCCCACGGCAGCAGCGGACACGTGAGGAGCTTGGGGTAATTCACGTGATAGCCCGCCAGGCGCGCCCGATCCTGTTCCGGCGTCGCCGGCAGATCGCAATGCGCCTGGGCGACAAACTCCACGCGCACCCCGGCGCCTTCGCGCTGCACACTCATCTCGATCCGCAGCGGCGCGCCCGCTTCGCGGTCCTGGGCGTCACGTGCATGGTGATACAGCCAGTCCGGAATCGTGAGCAGCGCGATTTCCAGCAGCACGTGATCGCAGCGGACCAGCAGTTCGCCGGCGTCGAGCACCGGCCCGCGCAGCACCATGTTGACGCCCGAGTCGGGATCGGGAGCCAGCCAGCGCTCCGGCGACCGGAACAGGCTGCTCAACACCGCAACGAGATCGCAGCGCGCATCGTTGCCTTCGACGGGCGCGTACGTTCCGGCGGCGACTTTCGTCGCAATCCACGAGCGGTCGACCATGCAGGCCGCATCGGCGAGGAGGTCAGGCAGGTACTCGAGATGTCGGGCCAGCGGAGCGTCATGAAGCTGGAGCTTCGCTGCCCAGAGCACGCCGCCCAAATCATGGCGGAACCCGTGGGCGATCTCGCTGGCCTGGCGCGACTGCTCGCGTTCGCGGCGCAGCATGTGCTCGCGAATCGCGATTTTCACCGAGATCATGCGGGCGAACGCCTGGAGCAGGTGCTGGTCCTGGCTCGTGAAGCCCTGGGCACTCAGCGTGACCCGGTCGCGGCGCAGCCGGTCGCGAACCTTCAGCACGCCGATCGCGCCGCCGTGCGTGTCCGCTCCGCCCAGCGCCAGCGGCGCCGGCACCGGTACCGCCAGAAAGTGTTGCGACAGGCGATACTTGCCGGGGCGCTTCGTGGTTCGGCCGCCGCGGCCCAGCTCGCCCTGCTTGAACCGCAGCAACACGTCCTGCTCGTTGATCGGTTCCCCCTTCAGCACCTGCCCGGTCAGCCGCTCGCCGGTGCCGTAGTTCGCTTCGCACAGCCAGTGCTGGCGGTCGTGGTAGAACAGCTCCATGTACGCCTCGCCCGGCTCGGGCGTGACGCCGACCGCGGCGGGCGTCAGGTAGAGCTGGGCGGTGTCCGCGCAGAGCACCTGGCGAATGGAGCGCGTTTCCGCCTCGATCGCGGCGCGTGCCTCCGGTTCGTGGAGCCGGCCGTACCAAGCGGCGACGAGCTGGGTCATCTGGGCGGCGAGGTGGGACAGCCGGCAGGCGTCGTGCGTCGTGAAGCCCGCTTCCGTGATGGCGGTATCGCCCTCTGACTCTACCGCGTAGCGGTCGCGGAGGGTGAGCACGCCCAGCGCTTCGTAGGGCCGCGTCGTCAGCAGGATGCCGAGGAAGTGCCGCGTGAGCCCGAGCTTGGTCAGGGCGTACGCGGCATACTCGGCGTTTTCGAGCACGTTGGGTATGTTGAGCGGGCTCGTCTGCCCGGTGCGCCACAGGAGCGAGACCAGCGACTTCTCGCTGCGCCGATAGCGCAAGCCGCGCCGGTCCGCGACCTGCTCCGCCACGAGCCAGACCCGGTCCGCCGCCCGCGTCTGGATGCAGCTCGCGTACTGCGGCAGGAGGTATAGCTGGCACGTATCGCAGCCCATCAAGTCCCGAATATTCTCAACGAGTTCGCCGAAGTGCGTCTGACCGCTTTGCCAGGGCGCCGTCTGGGTGAGGAGCTGCTTCACGCCGTCATCGATGCTCAGCGCCAGCTCGGCATGGCGGCGCGCCAGGCGCGGCGCCTCCAGGTTGATCTTCAGGTTGGCGATCAGCCAGGCCAGAAACGCAAACTCGTCGCGGTAGGGCTGGTTCGGCGCGGTCGCCGCCTCCTGCGTGAGCGCAATGACGAGGACCCACTCGAAGCTCGGCTCGCCGACCAGCTCCTTCGACAGCAGCGGCCGCAGCGGCATCAGGGCGAAGTTCTGCGGATCGCAGGCGCGCAGCGCGCCGGCCAGCCACTGCAGCGGCGGCGCGTCGCCGTGCGTGCGGCGGTGGTACGTCAGCTCGCTGATGCCGGCCAGGTATTCCGCCAGCTCGCGCAGCCGGTCGGGATTCTCGAGCCACGTGCGGTCCCAGGCCGCGGAGCAGACCGGCAGGTCGGGGTCGGAGCGGGCCCAGCCGGACACCAGCGCGACGCCGGCCACGCCGGGCAGGCGTGCCATGTCGTTGAGCAACTCGACCAGGGCCTGGTCGAAACCGCCCACGCGCTGCGGGGAGCGGGCACGTTCCAGGAACGAGATGACCAGGCGCTGGACCGCGGCGTTCATGCGGTCAGCTCCGTCGCCGGGCGCGGGCAGCGTGTCGACTAATGC
>CAZVRR010000096.1:11195-12356 GCA_964629745.1 uncultured Planctomycetales bacterium
GGGGTCCGGTGTTTCAGCCCGTTGCGCAGCTCGCGGACGATCTCGTACTCGAGATCCGGCCGGCCTTTTTCCACGATCAGCACGTCCAGCTCGCGGCAGCTCGCGGCGATCCGGGCGGGGTCCACGAGCGTGACCATCATGATGAAGGCATCGGGCGCAGCACGGCGCACCTCGCGCGCGACGTCCAGGCCGGTCTTGGCGCCCTCCGGGCCGGTCTGCGACAACGAGTAGTCCAGCACGGCCGCGTCAAAGGCCACCTGATGTACCAGATCGACCGCTTCCGCGTACGAGTTGGCCCGTTTCAATGTGCAGCCGGGCAGTTGACCGTTGCGAACGGCGTTGACGACCAGAGCCTCCCAGGCCGGCTGATCTTCCAGAATGAGCACGTTGAGCATGGTGCGCAACCCCTGATTGGCGGTCATGGAGTGCGACTTAGCAATCCGGATGCCAGTATACCGCGCCGGCGCATTCATTTCAGGCTGGGGGGCCGCCGCGGGGCTAAATCTGACGCAGGCGCAGCCAGTAGTCCTCTCGGGACGGCACCGAGACCACGCGGAATCCGGGCAGCACAAGGGCTGTCAGGCGACCGCCGCGGACGCAGCCGGTGTCGATGGCATAGACGCATCCGGCGCGGACGAGCGGTTCTCCAGTTCGCAGGTAGTGGTGGTGGCCGACGATCACGGGTCTGGAACCGCGATAGTGCTCGTACCACGGTCCGGGGTAGGTGCGGGCCATGTACTCCTCGCCGACGTCGGTGCCGAGGACCACGTCGTCGCGCTGGCGCGCAGGCGGCAGATCGGGCTCCCACATCGCATGCGCCAGGATCGCCTCGGGCAGCTCGAGATAGAGCGGCAGCGTCGCCACCCAGGTCAGGACGTCGGCATATCCCGCGGCCAGGCGCGATCTCTCGAGCGCATGAGCCCGGCCGGGCGGTGCCGCGCCCGCCTGCCAGAGCAGATGTTCCTGCTCATGATTGCCCCGCAGCGCCTGTGCCCCGGGATGCGTGCGAAAAAACTCGACGACACGCGCGGTCTCGGGACCGCGATTCATGAGATCGCCCAAGGCGATGATCGAATCGCCGGCGGCGGGCGCCAGCGCGTCCAGGAGATCGCGCAGCTCGGGCCAGCAGCCGTGAATGTCGACGATGACGATCTTATGCGG
>CAZVRR010000097.1:0-12246 GCA_964629745.1 uncultured Planctomycetales bacterium
GCCCGGATGCCCGCTTCGAGACCCTCTGTGCGCACTTTGCCGAAGACCGGCCGGCACAGCGGGGCGCCGCCGCCGTGCCAATCTACCAGGCCTCAACCTTCGTGTTCCCCGACTGGGACGCATGGGAGCGGCGCGAGGCGTCCGACAGCCCGTACTTCGAGTACACGCGCGTGGGCAACCCCACGACCGCCGTGCTCGAGGCCAAGCTGGCGCGGCTGGAGCACGGCAACTGGGCCTACTGCTTCGGCTCCGGCATGGGCGCGATCAGCGCCGCCATCAACGCCTGCGTGCACACCGGGGCACATATCGTCGCCTCGGCCGGCGTGTACTGGCCCACCAAGCGCTACTTCACGCATTACCTGCCGCGCTTCGGCGTCGAAACCACGTTCGTCGATGCGTGCACGCCGCAGCCCTTCATCGCTGCCCTGCGGCCGAACACGAAGCTGATGTACCTGGAGAGTCCGACCAGCGGCCTGTTCGAGGTCCCCGAGATTCCGCCCGTCGCCCGCGCCGCGCGCCAGCACGGCGTCGTGACCATCTTCGACAACTCGTGGGCCACCCCCTACTTCCAGAACCCGCTCGACTTCGGCTGCGACCTGGTGGTCCACAGCGCAACGAAATTCATCGGCGGCCATAGCGACGTGGTCGCCGGCATCGTGGCCGGCCGCGACGACATGCTGCGGCGGCGCGTGTTCCGCGAGCTGGAGTTGCTCGGCTCCGTCCCCGACCCGTTCGCGTCGTGGCTGCTGATCCGCGGGCTGCGCACGCTGAAGCTGCGGATGGAGCAGCATCAGCGCAGCGGGCTGGCCGCGGCGCGCTTCCTGGCGCAGCACCCGGCGGTGCGGCACGTGAATCACCCCGGCCTCGAGACTCATCCCCAGCACGGCACGGCGCAACAGCAGCTGCGCGGCTACGCCGGGCTGTTCAGCTTCGAGCTGCGCGAGCAGTCGCGAGCGGCGACGAAGCGCTTCGTCGAACGATTGCGGCTGTTCAGCATGGGCGTGAGCTGGGGCGGATACGAGAGCCTGGTCGTCGCCGGCACGTTTTTCGCCAAGGACCAGTCGCACCCGACCTGGACGATTCGGCTGCACGTGGGTCTGGAAGACACGCAGGACGTCATCGCCGACCTGCGCCAGGCGCTGGAGGGCTGAACGCATGGCCAAGGCGCCGCATCACAAGCGGCCGGGCAAGCAGCCCGTCATGACGCACCGGCATGCCGCCGCACCGGACGTGTTCGAGCACCCGCTGGCCGGCCGCTACGCGTCGGCCGCCATGCTGCACCTGTGGAGCCCGCAGTCGCGCTACACGACCTGGCGCCGCATCTGGGTGGCCGCGGCGCAGGCGGCCCACCAGCTCGGCTTGCCGGTCACGCGCCAGCAGGTTGCGGCGCTGCGAGCCGCGCAGGAGCACATCGATTTCGAGGCCGCCGCCCGCTACGAGCGCCAGACCCGCCACGACGTGATGGCCCACATCCATGCCTATGGCGACGCGGCCCCCGCGGCGCGCGGCATCCTCCACCTGGGCCTGACAAGCATGGATGTGGTGGATAATGCCGACCTGCTGCTGATGCGCCAGGCACTCGAGCTGGTCGAGGGGCGCCTCGTCGGGGTGATCCGCGGCCTGGCGGACTTCGCGGCGCGGCACGCCGACCTGCCCACGCTCGGCTTCACGCATCTCCAGCCGGCACAGCTTACGACCGTGGGCAAGCGCGCCACGCTCTGGCTCGACGACCTGCTGCGCTGCCTGCGTGCGCTGGACCGCCTCCGCGCCGGGCTGCGCTGTCGCGGCCTGCGCGGCGCGACCGGCACGCAGGCCTCGTTCCTCCGGCTGCTGGGCAGCCCGGCGAAAGTCCGGCGGCTGGAAGCGATCTTCGCCGCCGAGCTTGGTTTCACGGACTGCTACCCGGTCACCGGCCAGACGTACTCGCGCCAGATCGACGCGGAAGTCGTGGCCGCGCTCGGCGCGCTGGGGGCCGCGGCCCACAAAATGTGCAACGACCTGCGCCTGCTCGCGCTGCTCAAGGAAATCGAGGAGCCCTTCGAGGCGGCGCAGGTGGGCAGCTCGGCGATGCCTTACAAGCGCAACCCGATGCGCTGCGAACGGGCCACCGGCCTGGCGCGCTACCTGATCAGCCTGGTCAGCTCCGCGTACCACACGTGGGCGGCACAGATGCTCGAGCGCACGCTGGACGATTCGGCCAACAAGCGACTGGTCGTTCCCGAGGCCTTTCTCGCCGCCGACGCCATTGCCGTCCTGCTGCAAAACATTTCCTGCGGCCTGGTGGTCTACCCCGCCACGATCGCGGCCCACGTCGACGCGGAACTGCCGTTCCTGGCGAGCGAAGAGATCCTGATGACGGCCGCCGCCGCCGGCGGGGACCGCCAGGAACTCCACGAACGCCTGCGTCGACACAGCCACGCGGCGGCGGCGGAAGTGAAACAGCATGGCCGGCCCAACGATCTGCTCACGCGCTTGCGCACTGACCCGGCGTTCCAGGGCCTGCCCTGGGAAAACGCCATCGAACCGCGCCGGGCGGTCGGCCTGGCCCCGGCACAGACGCGCACGTATCTGAAGCGGGTCGTGGAGCCGGCCCTGCGCGAGCTGGCGCAGCTTGAGGTGCCGTCCGCGGAAGTCACGGTCTGACGGTCCGCGGGACGGACCAGCGAGGATACCTGATGAATCGATACGCTGCCTGCCTGATACTGCTGGCCGGACTGGCCGGCATCGCCTGGTCCCAGGACGAAGCCCTGATCGACCGTGGCCAGCCCGGATTGCTCGTGTGCTGCTACGAGCTCGAGGGTGACGTGCGCCAGATTCCCGAACTCGTCGCGGACGAGCTGCCGAATGTCGTGCGCATCCTGCCTACCCTGAACCTCGGCGCGGCGCCGGACGATTTCGCGGGCATTACGCCGCCGGCGCTGACCCATGTCAGCGGCAGTCTGTCGATCCAGGTCCCCGGGCGTCATCGTTTTCGCCTGCTCAGCGACGACGGAGCGCGATTGCGGATCGACGGCCGGACGATCATCGATCATGACGGACTGCATGGGGCGGTGCCCAAGGACGGCGAACTCGAGCTCAGCGTGGGCATCCACGCGCTGGAAATCTGGCATTTCGATGCGGGCGGCGATCGCTCGCTTCAGTTGCAGTGGTCCCCGCCCGACGCCGCTGCGGACGAATGGGCGCCGATCCCGACCGGGTTGATCACGCACGATCCGGCGCAGCGCCCACCCACCGCGGGCGGCAAGAAGGGGTGGATTCCGCCGCTGCGCCGCGGCTTGCCCGGTGACGGCACGCCCGTCGCGGGGCTGCACCCCAGCTACAAGTTGCTGGATGCGCCGGCGCCTGCACCGATGCAGGCGGTGCCCAAGCGCGATCGGCTGCACGTGATCGCACCCCACGTGCCGCCCGCCGAAGACAAGCCGTACGCCTGGCTGCCGCCGTCGGAGGGCGGCGGCGACCTCGGCCGGATCGTGCCGATCGGCGCGACGGAAGACCTGAACTATTACCTCGTGAGCGTCGGGCAGACCGTCTACCGGCTGGTGGGGGACATGTGGGCGCCGTTCACAGGCCAGGGATGCGTGCTGCGGCATTCCGAGGGCGCCAGCGACCCGCGCCGCCTGGCGCCTGCCGGACAGTTCGTATTTGAGCTGGCCGCCGTCCGCGCGCTGCCCAATGGGTTCGAGCTCCAGTTCACGCAGCCGCTGGATCCCCGCGTCGGCTGGGACCCCGAATCGTACCTGGTCGAGCAATGGCCCTATGTCCTGGCGGCGGGCGCCGGTCCGCGCCGACCGGCGGCTGCGACCGCGGTGCGCTCGGCCAGCGTCGACCCGGAGCGGCGCCGCGTGTTCCTGGAGACGGATGCGTTGCACCCGCCCTGCGTCGTCTACCTGCGCCTGCTGCCGCCGTTCATTTCGGAGGGCGGCGCGCGGCCCTGGAGCACCGAGGCGTGGTACACATTGAACGACGTTCCCCCCCGCGCGCCGGGAAAGGTGCTGCCGCCGCCGCCCGCCCCGCCGGCGAACGTGCTGACCGACGATGAAAAGCGTGCCGGCTGGCAACTGCTCTTCGATGGCCAGAGCCTCGCCGGCTGGCGCGGATTCAAGTCGTCCGGGACCCCGCCGGCCGGATGGGAGGTCCGCAATGGTTGCCTGGCGCGCGTCGGCCCGGGCGGCGACCTCATGAGCGAGGCGCAGTTCGGCGACTTCGAGCTCCTGCTCGAGTGGCGGATCAGCGCCGGCGGAAACAGCGGCATCTTCTTCCGCGTCGACGCCGATCTGAACTGGCCGTGGGAGTCAGGTCCGGAAATGCAGGTGCTGGATAACGCGGAACACGCCGACGGGCGCAATCCGCGCACGTCAGCGGGTTCGAATTACGCCCTGCACGCCCCGGCCCGCGACGTTACCCAGCCCGTGGGGTTGTTCAACCAGGTCAGAATCTTGGTGCGCGGCGCGCACGTGGAGCACTGGCTGAATGGCGAGCAGATCGTGACTTACGAGTTGGGCAGCCCGGAATGGGAAGCGCTGGTCGCCGCCAGCAAGTTCCGCGAGATGCCCCAGTACGGCCGGGTGGCGCGCGGCCACATCGTGCTGCAAGACCACGGCGACCGCGTGTGGTACCGCAACATCAAGATGCGCCCGCTCGACCCGCCGTAGGCGTGCTGGCCCGCGGCGTGCGGCGGCCGCCGCTTGACGCCCCGCGGCACGCTCCGTAGCATCGATTGCGGGCGCGTTGCGCCGGCAGGAGCGACCTCCCGATGGGGCTTTGCGAACGCTGCAAAAAGGCTCAGGCAACGTTTCACATGACCAATATTGACGCGACCGGCGCCAAGCAGGAGCGTCATCTGTGCGAGCGTTGCGCCGTTGAGGAAAACCTGATGCAGGCGGCCAAGCCGACGGTCGACCTCGAGTTGCTTGAGAATTTCGTGGTTGCGAGCAAGAGCAGCTCGGGCGCAGTCGGAAACCTGGTCTGCGACGAGTGCGGCATCAGCTACATCGAATTCCGCAACCAGGGGTTGCTGGGCTGCCCGCACGACTACGACGCATTCGCCGAGCCGCTGGAGCGTCTGCTGGAGCGGGCACACGACGGCGCCTCGCACCACGTGGGCAAGGCCCCGCGCGCCATGGGTCCGCAGAAGACCTCGCAACAGGACCTGCGCCGGTTGAAGCGCAGCCTGGCCGAGGCCGTGGCCGCCGAGGATTACGAGCGCGCGGCCAAACTGCGGGACCAGATCCGGCAACTGGAGAGCGCATGACCTCGCTGGATGGCGTGGCGCGACAGGCCGGAGAGTGGCTACGCGGCGTCGGACCGCTCCACGAGATCGTCATTTCGACGCGCATTCGCCTGGCGCGAAACGTGCGCGACTTCCCGTTTCTGTCGCGGGCCGAGCCCGACGTGCGCGCGGAAATCGCGGAGACCGTCGCGGCCGCCGTGCGGAAGAGCCAGGCGCTGACGAATTCCACCGAGATCGACATCGAGCAGCTCGACGAGCTGGACCGCCTGCTGCTCGTGGAGCGACACCTGATCAGCCGCCAGCACGCCGAGGGCAACGGCGCCCGCCGCGTGGTGTTCGACGGCCAGGAGGTCGCCGCGCTGATGATCAACGAGGAGGACCATCTGCGCATGCAGGTGATGCGCAGCGGCTTCCAGATCAACGAGGCCTGGCAGCAGATCAACGACGTCGACGACAAGATCGAGCAGCGGCTCGACTACGCGTTTCATCCCAAGTACGGCTACCTGACCGCCTGCCCCACCAACGTCGGCACCGGCATCCGCGTCTCGGTCATGCTGCATCTGCCCGCCCTGCGGCTGACGCACGAGCTGGAGAAGGTGGCCCAGGCGGCCCGCGATTTGAAGCTCGCCATCCGGGGCCTGCACGGCGAGGGGACCGAGGCCCTGGGCGACCTGTTCCAGGTTTCCAACCAGATCACGCTCGGCCGGTCCGAGTCCGAGCTGATCGACGACTTCCGCGACGTCGTCATTCCCAAAATCGTGGAGTACGAGTCCGCCGCCCGCCAGAGCCTGCTGAAGAGCCGCCTGCACGTGCTGGACGACAAGATCTGGCGGGCGATGGGGGCGCTGCAAAACGCGCGGCTGATCAGCTCGAACGAGGCGATGCAATACCTTTCGCACGTGCGCATGGGCCTGCACGTCGGGCGCGTGAAGAACGTGCAGTTGCAGACGCTGAACGAACTGTTCCTGCAGATGCAGCCGGCACACCTGCAGAAGTTGCAGGGCGAGCGGCTCAATGGCGAACAGCGCAGCCTCGTCCGCGCGGCGCTGATCCGCGCGCGGCTCAGCAACAACTGACGACTACGCTTCTTCTTCCTCCGCCGGATCGGGCGCCGCCGCCGGCTCGCCGCGCCAGACGCGCAGGTCCGTGATCACCAGTTCGACCTGCCCGGCCGCGCCGACGCCGCACAGGCCCTGGGTCACGCGGCATGTCGAGCCCGGCAGGAGCGGGCCGCGCCAGTCCCCGTCATCCACGCTCAGCGGCGTGGCCAGGTACGTCCGATATTCGTGCTGCGGCACGCCGGCCTGATCGCTCAGGACCACCCGCGCGCTCAGCAGCGTGACGATCTGCGTGCCCTCGTTGCGCACCTCGATCAGCACGGCGGGGCGACCGTTCTGCAATTCCACGAGCCGGGCGGTCGCCGCCAGCTCCTCGCGATAGTCCGGGGCGCGCTGGTCGTTGAGAAAGTCTCCCACCAGCGGGATCGAGTCCTGCAATTGCGGCAGGGAGTCCAGCACCGACCGGCCCGTCAGCAGGACGTCGCCTGCAAAGCGGTCCGCCATGTTCAGCGCATACCAGCCCAGACCCGCCACGCAGACGATGCAGACAATGAGGGTGGCGAAGATGCCGGCGAACAACGTGCCCAGCACGCTGCCCCGGCGAACGACGACGGCGGGAGCACTACTCATGGTCAACCTCCACCAGGTCCAACAGCTCGGGATTCGCGCGCGGTGCCCAAATATTCCGCGGTCCGCCGGTGCGCGACGTCAATCGCGTTGACGTGCCATCCTCGCCGAAAGTACATTGTCGGTGGTACTTGCGGGTTTGCTCCACTTCCGCGAACCCGCCGGAAGCCAGGGGTGCTTTGCCTGTCAGTGGCGCCGCACGGTGGCGGTCGCCCGGAAGGAGGCTCGCCGGTGCGGCATTCGTCGCGCCGGCGCTTGGATCGGAGGCATTACATGTCGCAATCTAGTTTAAGCATGCAACTGCGCTGGTCGTTTCTGCTGGCGGGAGCTGCGCTGGTCGCTGTCCCGGCCTGGGCCATGCCCCCGCCACCCCCCAACGATACACCGGCCACCGCCGAGGTGATCGGTCCCGACATTCCGCTGCTCGTGCAGGGAACCACCGTCCTGGCGGCCAACGACGTGACCGCGACGCCGGGCGTCCCCGAAATCAGCCAGTACGTCGACGGCCCCGACGTGTTCTACCGCTTCACGCCCGCCGCGACTGGCAGCTACCGCATTCACCTGCACCCGTGGCAGGAGGCGCCGCTGCGCTCCTCCGATCGCCGCTTCGTGTTGTACATCATGGACGCCGCCGAGGAGTCCATCTTCGCCGGCGTGCGTGCCCCGGGCGACGCGCGGCAGGTGCAATTGGACGTCGCGCTGGACGGCGGCCTGGAGTACATCATCGGCGTCGACCATGACGACACCGCCCATGACAACTTCGACTTCACGCTGATCGTCGACACGCTGGCGGCCGTTGCGCCGGATACGTGCGACAGCGCGGAGGTGCTCGAGGGAACGCTGCCGATTGCCACGCTGGGCAACATCGACGGCGCCGCCGCCGATTTCACGTTCACGGCGGGCACGGGCCTGTGCAGCGTCGCGACGAGCACGACCGCGCCGGGCAATGATCACGTGTACTACTTCACGCCGCCGGCCGATGACGCGTATGCCTTCGAGCTGGTGACCAACGGGTTCGACGGGGTGCTCTACATCAACACGTCGTGCCCGCCCGTGTTTCCCGAGGGCTGCCTTGGTGCGTCGAACCACGCGACCGGCGGAACCAGCGGCGCGCGGCATGAACTGATCGTGGTCGGACTGCTGGCCGGCGTGCAGTACGCGGTCTACGTGGACAACAGCTCGACCAGCTCGTCCACCGGCCAGTACGCACTGATCATCGATACCGCCGACGCGTACGAGATCAACGAGAAGGAAATCAACGACACGCCCGCCGCCGCCCTGCCGCTGGAAACGCCGCTCAACGGCGGCCAACTGGCCGGCCCCCTCGACGAGGACTGGTGGGCGGTGCCCGGCTTGACCGGCGACCGCGTCTACGCGTGGGTGAACAACGGCGGCTCCACGAACAGCACCCTCGATACGAACCTCGGCTTCTACGCTCCGGACGGCGCGACGCTGCTGGAGTTCGACGACGAGGATGCCGACGGCGCCGATGCGCCGATCGAGGACCTGCGTTTCATTTACAGCACTTCGGCGGCGGTCATCGCCGGCGCCCGCCTGGTCGCAGACGGAAACCACTACCTCCGCGTCACGGATGCCAGCGATACGGGAACCGTGCACCGCTACCGCCTGCACACCGGCGTCGAGCCCGGTACCCGGGCCCCGCTGGCGGAGTGCGAACCGAACGACACCGAGGATTTGACCGACTTCACCGGCAAGCACTACTACGCCGGCGTGATCGACTCCACCGCCGACCTGGACTTCTACGCGTTCGATGCCGAGGTGGGCGACCGCGTGTTCATCGCATTCGACGGTGACCCCGAGCGCGACGCGACCGGCTCCACGCCGGCGAACGAAGACCCCAACGCCTTCCATGGCAAGCTGGTCATCTATGACCCCGAGGGAGACGTCCTGATCAGCGACATCTCGGATGCAAACAATGTGAACAACCCGCCGGACTACCCAGCCCAGGGCGGCTTCTTCGTCGTCCGCTCGAGCGGCAAGCACTACGTCCAGGTTGGCCCGCAGAGCAGCTCGTCGCAGGTCGGCCCGACCGAAACGTACGAGCTGGCGATCTTCCTGAACGAATCGGCTCCCGCGCTGAGCGAGGACGTCGACCCCCTGCTGACGCTGACGCCGAACTACGGTTCCGACACGGTGCCCGGCACCGCCTCGGACGACGGCAGTGGGGTTTGCAGCGTGACGCTGGTCGCCCCGACCAACGTCCAGATCGCCAACCTCGGCGCGCTGCCCGCGCCGGTCGTCACGTTCGACGTCGTGCTGATCGACCCCGGGCAGAGCGGATTCGCCAAGGTGCTCGTCACGGATTGTGCGGGGAACACGGCCTGCGAGGTGGTTCGCATCGACGTGCTGCCGCCCGTGTGCTCCGGATCGAACTTCGCCGTGCGCCAGCCGCGCAGCACGCACGGCCCGCTCTTCATCCCCGATAACGAGCCGTCCGGCCCGGGCATCATCTCGGAACTCGAGATCCCCGACACGGGGCTGGTCACGGACGTCGACGTGACCGTCACGTTCGAAACGACCTCCGTTTCCGACCTGGACATCTACCTGATCAGCCCGCTCGGCACGACGGTCGAGCTGGTCACGGATCGCGGCAGCTCGTTCGCCTTCAACCTGACCGACGCCACGTTCGACGATGAGGCCGAAGAGACGCTCTCGATCCTCAGCTCGGATGAGCCCTACACCGGGCGCTGGAAGCCGGAAGGTGTGCTCGCCACGCTCGACGGGCAATCGGCGCAGGGGACCTGGAAGCTCCAGGTGTGGGACGATTCCAGCTCCGAAAATGGCGGCTCGCGCCTCGTGCGCTGGTCGCTCGCGGTGGAAGGCACCTTCGCCGGACCGGAAATCCTGGCCGCGACGGCGACGGACTTCGGCGGCTTCGATGCCGGGATCGCCTCGATCGAACTCACCGACGCGCTCAACGTGCAACTGAACCTGCCGCAGGAATTCGCACCCGGCGCAACCAGCGTCGACTACACCGTCACGCTGATCAACCCGGCCCTGGACGGCTCGGGCACGCTGGTCGTGACCGACCTCCAGGAAAACACGTGCGAACAGGAGGTCGCACTCGCCGGCCTGCCCGACGTGACCGCCCCTGAAACCAGCGGCGGACCGACGACGTCGATCGTCGTCACCCAGGAAATCCAGGCGGACATCCCGCCCGCCGTGCCGTCCGGGGTCGTCGTGCCAATCCCTGTCGATCCGGCGACACTGGTGGGCGAGGTGGAATTCGAGCTCACGGTCGACACGCAGGACCTGGGCCGGCTGGCGGCAACGCTCGCACATGACGGCGAGTTCGCCGCACTGCTCAACCGCGTCGGCATGGACGAACGCGCATCGGTCGGACTGACCAAGAACACGATCTGGGTCATGCTCGACGATGATGCCCCGCAGGCCGACGACGCCCATCTCGAGCCCGCGTCCGGCGCCGTCCCGTTCCTGGGCCTGCACCAGCCCGACGGCCGCGGCGGGTTCGTCGGCGACGGCATCACCACTGACCCGCGTGACAACATGCTCCTGAACCTGGCGGGCCTGACCTCCGACGGAACCTGGGAACTGATGGTCGGCGACTACCGCCAGATCGGCTCGACCCGCTCCGAGTTGCGCCGGGCCGTACTGACGATCAAGTCGCCGTGCGGAGCGGAGCGCTTCCAGGGCACCGCGCGCGACCTCGATCCGGGCAGCGGCATCGTGTCCGTCGCGCTGGCCGACGGCGCCGACAATCTGGTGCTCTACGTCGATTTCACGGCCCCGGCCGACGAGGTCGACTACCGCATCGAACTGCTCGACCCCTACCTGCCCGGCACGGGTACGCTGGAAATCACCGACGGCGGCGGGAACGTCGCCGGCGTGCCGGTCGCCCTGAATCCGGCGGCGGCCGACCAGAGCCCGCCGCTCATCAGCGCGGCAGTGAATCCGGCAACGCATGAATTCGAGGGCCTCGCTTCAGACCTGCTGGCAGGCGACAGCGGGATCGTGTCGGTCGAGCTCGCCCCCTACGCGCACAACCTCCAGCTCCTGGCGGTCACGCCGGATCCGCCGGCGGGCGCGGCGGAGGTGGTATTCACCGTCGGCCTGATCGACCCGCTGGCCAACGGCCGCGGCTACGTGCGCGTCACGGATGGGTGCGGCTGGCGCGGTCACATGCTGGTGGAGATTGACGCGCTCGCCCCGGTCTGCACGGGCGCGGTCGGCAACACGAAGCGCTACGTCAGCACCGATGGGCCGCTGGACATCCCCGATAACACGCCCGGCGGAATCGTCTCCCTGATTACCGTGCCCGACGAGGGCACGATCAGCGACGTCGACATCACGCTCAACATCGTGCACGCCTTCGACGATGACCTGGACCTGACGGTGCTCGCGCCGGTCTCGTTCCTGCTGTTCGACGACATCGGCAGCACGGGCAACGACTTCGTCGACACCGTGTTCGATGACGAAGCGGCGGCGCCGATCCCCGACACGGACGCGGAGGCCCCGTTCACGGGCTCCTACCAGCCGGAGGCGGGCCCGATCCTCACCCAGCTCGACGGACTGCCCGCGGCGGGTCTCTTCAGCCTCCGCATCGTGGACGACAAATCGAACGACACCGGCACGTTCCTGAACTGGGCCGTGACGATCACCTCGGAGGATTTCGCCGAGCGCTTCGACGGTCGCGCCGAGGATGCGGCGGAGTTCGACCTGGGGATCTGCACGATCGAGCTGCTGGACGGAGCGGTGAACCTGTCGCTCGAGACGGATCCGTTTGCGCCCGGTGATCGCATCGTGCGGTATTCTGTCGCGCTGACCAATCCGGGACCGAGCGGCAGCGGCACGGTGCGCGTGACGGACTGCGGCGGAAACTACTGCGACGTCCCGGTGACCCTGGCGGGTGCCGGATTCCCGCTGGGCGATCTCAACTGCGACGGCGTGCTGAACGCGTTCGACATTGACCCGTTCATCCTGGCGCTCACGGACGAGGCGGCCTACGCCGTCGCGTATCCTGACTGCGACATCCTGCTCGCCGACCTGAACGGCGACGGGGTGGTGAACGCGTTCGATATCGATCCGTTCATCGAAGTGTTGACGCCGGGATGATCCCTGCGGGCAGCGCCGCTTCGTGAATCGTCGCCGTCGACCGGCCTGGCCGCCGGTCGACGGCGACGTGTTTTGTGCGACGCGAAAGCCACGGCGCGTCCACGAATCCAACCGCGCGCATCCGGCCATCCCATCGGGACGGCGCGAGAAAAGCCCAGCACTTCCGTGCCGGGACCGCGCCGCCCGCACGTGTTCCCGCGTGTTCCCGCATTTCCACCATCTGCCGTCCCGTCGCGA
>CAZVRR010000098.1:0-12123 GCA_964629745.1 uncultured Planctomycetales bacterium
GCACGGCCCTGCTTCGCAGGACGCGTGCCACCCGTCGCGTGAAATGCGTCTGACCGGCGGAGGCTGTGGAGCGGCCGGCTGCGGCCGGCGGTCACCCGGCGGCGGCGCGGATCGCTACGAGCGTCTTCAGCAGCGGCTCGAGCTGCTCCAACGGCCACACGGTCGCGGCGTCGCTCTTGGCGTGTGCGGGGTCGTCGTGCACTTCCATGAACAGCGCGTCCACGCCCGCGGCGACTGCGGCCCGCGCCAGCAGGGGAATGTACTCGCGCCGCCCGCCGGTCACCGTCCCCCCGCCGCCGGGATATTGCACCGAGTGTGTCGCGTCGAAGACCACCGGGGCGAACTGCCGCATCACCTCGAGCGCGGTGAAGTCGTTGATGAGCCGCTCGTAGCCGAAGAACGTGCCGCGATCAGTAACCAGCACGTTGGGATTGCCCGCCTGGCGCACCTTGTCGACCGCCAGCTTCATCTTGTCGGGCGCCAGGAACTGCCCCTTCTTGATATTCACGCACTTACCCGCCGCAGCGCAGGCGACGAGCAGGTCGGTCTGGCGGCACAGGAAGGCCGGCACCTGGAGGCAGTCGAGCACGGCGGCGGCGGGCTCGGCCTGGCCGGGTTCGTGCACGTCGGACAGCACCGGTACGCCGACCTCGCGGCGCACACGCGCCAGGATCTCGAGGCCGGCGTGCAGACCCGGACCGCGATACGACTGTCCGCTCGAGCGGTTGGCCTTATCGAAGCTGGCCTTGAACACGCAGGGGAGCTGGCAGCGCCGCGCGATCGCCGCGAGCGCCTCGCCCAGGCGCAGGCAGTGATCCAGCGATTCGATCACGCACGGGCCCGCGATCAGCACCAGCGGCTGCGTCGGGCCGACCCGGTACGGTCCCAGCTCTGCGAGCGTGTAGTTCATGCGTGCATGATACGGCGGAAGCCGGCGCGCGACAGCCCGCCCGGCTGTGGCGAGAATGGCAGGTCGGCGAGGAGCGTGAATCCGCCGCTCGGCGGCAGGCCAAACAGATCGCCCCCGCCAAAGCCGGCTGGGCTCTGGCGGGGGCGTGCACCGATCGGAGACAGGCGTGTTGCGGTTAGAAGGCGACCTGGAGCTGTACGCGCCAGATTAGCGCTTCGTCGTTGGCGTTGGCCAGCGTGCCGCCACCGCTGAAGGGCGTCTCGTACGTTCGGACGACGTCCGTCTGCAGTTTGACGCGATTGCCTTCAATGTAGTAGTTCAGGCCGCCGCCGTAGAACCAGGTGCCCTCGGTTTCGCCGGCGTTCGTGCGGATGCCCTGCACGCGGGCGACGACTTCGAGCTTGTTCTCCAGGCCGGGGATGGGCAGGAAGTAGCCGCTCTGCAGGTACGCGCCCTGCGTGTCCATCGTGTCGCCCTCGGCGGTGAGCAGCCAGAGTGGCGCGAACGGTGTGCGCCCGGCGCGGCGCGGGTCGAGGACCTGGATGGCATATTCGCCGGAGACGGAGAAGCCCTGCCATTTGAACGCACCATCCATGCCGATCTGGTGCATCTGGACGCCGTTCGAATTGGTGATGCCGAAGCCGCCGGGCAGGAGCGACGTGCGTCCGAAGATCAGGCGCGAGGTGCTGCGATCGCCCGCGTCGTCATTGAAGATGTAGTGGGCGCCCAGGTCGACGCAGGGGTTTTCATGGTGCGTGATGTCGCCCCACTCGGCAAAATCCTTGAGCGGCGCCTCGCCGCACGCATGCCACACCGCGCGTGCGACGATGGCCGGGTTGTTGTCCATCTCGGCCGGGTCGGGCGTGATCGTGCGGTTGGTGGGACCGTTGACCGAGTTCACGACATCGAGGAAGTATTCGAAGTGATTCTCGAAGGCCTGGCCCCAGAAGCGCACACCGACCCCCGTGCCCGCCGTGAAGAGGTATTCCCATTCCGGGTACTCGGGGAACTGCATGTTTGCGCTCGAGGCGAACCCGGCGCGCGTGGCGGCGAGCTGGAACAGGCCCATCTTGACCTGGAATTCCGGCGCGAAGCGGTAATTCAGCCAGGCATACAAGGGCCGGAAATCGTAGGCCGTCGGACCGTCGGCCTGTAGTTCCAGCAAGTAGGTCAGGTCTTTCGAATAGGCGTGACCGTCGATCGTGAAGCGGATGCGGCGCACGTCGAAGCCGGTGCGATCATCGCGCTCGAGTCGCGGCTGGCGGTAGTAGTTCCGCGATTGCGTGCCATAGTGCGTCCAGCGGAACTGCATGCGGCCGTGGAAGTTCAACAGGAACTTGTCGTCGCTGCTGCGGATGAAGAACGCCTTGTCATAGCCGGCCTGCAGCATGGTCGGCATCAGGCTCTCGCGGAACTGCTGGTCGCCGAGGATCTCGCGAATCTGCGTTCGCATCAGCTCCACGCGGGCCGCGTCATCCGTGGGCTGCGCCGCCGTGGCGAGCTGGGCCTTGAGCTGCTCCACCCGTTGCTGCTGGGCCTGGAGCAGCGCTTCGAGCTGTGCGAGCTGCGCGTCGTCTTGCGCCTGCCCGCGGGCCGGGAAGGGCAGGAGCAGCAGAAACGAAACGAGCAGCAGGGAACTACGGCGGAGGGGAGGTCCGTTCACGAACATGAGCATTCTCCTCAGCTCTTGTCGGGCCACGGGGCGGCGGACCGCACAGCGCAAGCGCGTGTGCGTCGAAATGCTGTGTTGTCAGACCGCGCCGTGTGCCAATTGGACACACCAGTACCGTACGACAAAGAATTTAGCACGCGCTGCGCGAGAGTACAAGGCCCTATTCTGGGTTCTGTAGAAACTAATCTCCTTCGCCCCAGACGGAATTTCGTCAGGTTTTGAGGCCTGGCCTCCGCGCAGGTGCTCTGCGCGGCGCGTTGCCGGTGGCGAACGAGCGGGGTACGCTGAGTGCCGTGCCTGCAAGCCTGCGGCGCGCTGCGTACCACCGGACCCATATTGATGACACTCGCACTCTCGTTTGACTCCCCCTGGCTGGCAGTCTGGTTCTGGGCGCTCGTCGGGATTGGACTGGTGTGGTTACGGCGACATTTCGCGTTGAACCGCGCCGGTGACGACCCCGTCCTCTCGGAACAGGACGCCGTGCCACCGCCCGACGGCTGGCCGTCACTGACAATCCTTGTGGCCGGCAAGGACGAGGAACCGAACATTGCCCGCTGTCTCGCGGGGCTGCTGGCGCAGGAATATCCCAAGCTCCAGGTGATTGCCGTCAACGATCGCAGCAGCGACCGGACCGGTCACATCATGGACGAGCTGGCGGCGCGCGATTCGCGGTTGCATGTCGAGCACATTCGCACTCTGCCCGACGGCTGGTTTGGCAAGAACAACGCGTTGCGCGTCGGGCTGCAGCACGCACAAGGAGAACTGCTCGCCTTCACGGACGCGGACTGCACGTATGACTCGACAAAGCTGCTCCAGGCGGCGGTCGCGTTCGCCCGGGCAAACGACGTCGAGTTCCTTTCGGTGCTGCCCCAGCTCGAGGCGAGCACGCTGTGGGAGCGAATCATCCAGCCGGTCGCGGGTGCCATCATGGTCTTCTGGTTCCCCCCCGAGCGCGTCAACAATCCGCGCCGGGCAACGGCATACGCGAACGGCGCATTCATGCTGATGACGCGCCGGGCCTACGAGGCCATCGGCGGCCATGAGTACGCCCGGGCCACGCTGAACGAGGACATGCACATGGCCCGCCAGGCCAAGCGCGTCGGCGTGCGCCTGCGCGTGATCCGCGGCGGCGGGCTGTATCGCGTGCGGATGTACACGGGGTTCCTGCAAATCTGGCGCGGGTGGAGCCGAATCTTCTACGGGTGCTTCGGCACGTTTCCGCGCCTCGCGGTGAGTACCCTGATGCTCTCGGTTTTCAGTCTGTCCCCTTACCTCAGCCTGCTGCTCGCGCCGCTCGCGGGCGCGTCGGCGGTGGCGATCGGCCTGGCCGCGCTGTTCGCGATCGCCGGTCAGCAGTCCGTGTTGATGCGGTTTTATGCCCTTTCGGGAATGCCGCCGGGGTGGGCCCTGACCTACCCGGTCGGCTCCGCCATTTGCTGCGGCATGACGGTTAACGCGATGCGCCGCCTGGGTCGACAAACGACGACCTGGCGGGGTACGACGTACCACGGCGGGGCGCAAGTGAGGTCGTAATAATTAGTTAGGCGCTGTTCCCGCCCGTCGACCCTCCGCCTGCGAACCAGGATCACTCCGCCCGACGCATACGCCCTTGGTTGGCATGTTCGGGTGCCAGGCGTTCGCCCCCGACGCGGCGCCATTTGAAGTTTTTTCCCGCCGTAGCGCAAAATATAGAAGTTCGCGTATACTATAAATACAGGATATGGGGTCGTCTCGCGGTCTGGCGGCCCTGGCGCGAGTTTGACAAACCATGGAAGTTAGGTTATTATTAGGACAGAATACTTAGCTAACTTCCAAGTCGCGCCAGCGGAAGATGGCAAAGGAGTGCCCCGTGGCCGGTAGCTTCGATAACAGCGCGCGAGTGATTTGTCTCCTCGGTCCCGGCGGGGATTTCCAGGCAGAAGTGCGCGGCCGGTCTGACCGGCGCGGCGGCGTGGAAACAGTCGCGCTGACCTCCGAGCAGGCGTCTCACTTGCGGCGCTGTGTCGCCGCCCAGTTCGGATCTGCCGATCCGCTGGGCGTCGAGGCGGCCCAAGCCCGGCAGGCGCTGGAATCCGACCAGCGGGTTTGGGATCATGCCGTGCGGCCGCTGCCGCCAGTGATCCATGGTTCGCTGAGCGCGTACTTGGCGGAGGAATGGTCTGATGCCAAGCTCAAAGCCATCCCGAGCGCGCCAGGGCAGCCTGACACCCAAGCAGCTCCGCGTCCTGATGTTTATCCGGGATTACTCCAACGCCCGGGGCTACGCGCCCACCATGCAGGAACTCGCGAACGAGTTCGCCGTCAGCAAGGTAACCGTGTTCGAGCATATCGCCGCCTTGCAGAAGAAGGGCTTTCTCAAGCGCTCCCGGCACAAGGCACGCTCTTTGCGACTTAACGACGGCATCGATTTTCCCGACGAGCGCGCCACGCGTCTGCCGCTGGTCGGGACCATTGCCGCCGGCCGCCCGATCGAAGCCATCGAACAGCCCGAAGTGCTCGACCTCGAGGATCTGTTCGTCTCGCCGCACGGCAACTTCGTCCTGCGTGTCCGCGGCGACAGCATGATCGAGGATCAGATCCGCGATGGCGACTACGTCGTGGTGGAAAAGCGGGAGACCGCGCGGGATGGGGAAACGGTCGTGGCGCTGCTCCCGGACGGCGAGGCCACGCTGAAGCGGTTCTACCGCGATCCCGCCGGTGTGCGGCTCCAGCCGGCCAACCCGGCCTACGAGCCGATCATCACCAGGCATGTTCGTGTCCAGGGCGTGGTCGTCGGCGTGCTGCGGAAGTACCGATAGTCTCCGTCCTGTGCGCCATACCCGCACGGGCGTTTCGCCGCGGCGCTCTCCAGGAACGTGGCGACGGGGTAATTCATGGGGGCTACATTTATCGAGAGCCGCTCGGCTGGACTGCCGCGTCCAAGTGCCCGCTGAAGCTCGGCTGCTTCGGGCAGATCAATGTCGTTGTCGGCGGCTGAATCGGAGCTGTCCTCGCAGGTTGGCTTCGGACCTGTAGATTCGGCTTCGCCGGCGCCCCACGGCGGCGACACTTCCGGGCGGGCACAGAGAAGGGGGATGCCTGCGTCATTTATCGGGCCAATTCGCCCGCGGGAGGCGGCCGCGGGGGATACACGTCACGGCGCGCTGCCCGTCGGCCGATGTTTCCAGAGGCGCCGTAACGGAGGCCCGTCCGTGGAACAACAACAGAGTCAGGCCGTTGTGGGTCGGGAGCTCAGCGCGCTCGTCGCGGACGTGCTGGGACGACTGGCGTTCATGGTTGAGGACGACGTCGGCGTCGAGCCCCGGGCGGGCGTGTCGTGGCTGTGCGGTGAGATCACGTACCACGGCCCGGTGAGCGGCTCGCTGACGTGCTGGTGCCAGCGGACCTTCGCGGTCCAGCTTGCCGCGAACCTGCTGGGGCTCGAGCCGGGCCAGCAGGAAGCCGCGACGGCCTGCGAAGACGCGCTGCAGGAATTCCTGAATGTCCTGTGCGGGCAACTCGTAACGGACTGGTACGGCCGCAGCGCCGTGTTCAATCTCTCGATTCCGATCGTGCGCAGCGTGGCGGGATTGCCGCAACTGGCGCCACCCTCGCCGCGGGGGCACTGCCAGCTTTCGGTGGGCGGCGAATACTTCGTCTGTGTGCACCGTGCCTAGCAGAGGTACCAACCGCGTGCTGGAGACGGCCGACGAGCTGACGCAGGAAGAGTACGACCTCTTCCGCCGGCTCGTGTACGAGAAGGCCGGCATCAACCTCGGCGATCAGAAGATGCAGCTCGTGCGTGCGCGGCTCGGCAAGAGCATGCGCGCGGGCGGATTCCGCTCGTACCGCGCGTACTACGAACATGTGTTGCGCGACACGAGCGGCCGGGAGCTGGCCACGCTGCTGGACTCGATCTCGACGAACACGACACACCTGTTTCGCGAGCCGCAACACTTCCAGTTGTTGCACAAGATCCTGCGGGACTGGGCCAAGGAGCCGAAGTGGCGTGCGCAGCACCACGAGGTGCGGATCTGGAGTGCCGCCTGCTCCTCGGGCGAAGAGCCGCATTCCATTGCGATGACGGCGCATGACGCGCTGAGCTGCCACCCCGGTGTCGGGTTGCGCGTCCTGGCCACCGACATCTCGAATCGCGTGCTGGAACGGGCGCGGGCCGGGTGCTACGAGGCGCATCGGCTCGGGACGGTGCCCCAGGCGTACCTGCGTCGCTACTTCCACGCGACGCGCAGCAGCGACGGCCTGGTCCAGATTGTCCCGGAGCTGGCCCGGGTCATCACCTTCGCCCGGCTGAACCTGATGGAGGCGCAATTCCCGTTTCGCCATGCGTTCCACGTGATCTTCTGTCGAAACGTGATGATCTACTTCGACCGCGGCACGCAGCAGTCGGTGATCAACAAGCTGTCGCGCCACCTGCAACCGGGCGGCTACCTGCTGATCGGCCATTCGGAGAGCCTTAACGCGATTCAGCATACCTTGCGGTACGTGCAGCCCACTGTGTACCAGCAGCCGACCGGGTAGCACGGTCGGCGGAAGCGCTCATGAAGACCGTCGGCCCGATTCGCGTGATGATCCTGGACGAGTCGCCGCTGGCCGGCGGTCGGCTCGCCCATTTCCTGCGACAGGACAGCGGAATTCACGTGGTGGGACAGGCGCTCGACGCGTGCCAGGCCCGCGCGCTCATCCTTGATCACCAGCCCAACGTCGTGCTGCTGGACCTCGGCAGCCGGGCGAGCCTGGCCGTGCTCGGCAGCCTGAAGATGTATTACCCCGTACCCGTAATCGCGTATACGAGCCGCAACGCGACGCCGGGGCAGCGCGCCATGCGCGCCCTCGAGCTGGGCGTCCTGGATCTGCTGGCCAAGCCGGACTTGCGTGACCATGCCGTGGCGTCCGCCTTCGCGGGGGAGCTGCTGACCCGCATTCGCGTTGCGGCCGCGGACGCGCGGCCGATGCAGCGCGCCAGCCGGACCATCGCCGGCTGGCGGGCCCAGGGCTTCGCCCAGAACGGCGTCGATCCAGCGGAGTTCCTGATCGTGATCGGAGCCTCCACCGGCGGGCCCGAGGCACTGCGCGCGCTGCTGTCCCGCGCACCGGCCGACTTCCCGCCAGTCGTCATCGTTCAGCACATGCCGGCGACGTTCACGGCGAGCTTCGCCAACCGCCTTGCGCAGAGCTCGCCCCTGGTGGTGCACGAGGCGCAGGACCACGAGTTCGTCGGACCCGGGCAGGCCGTGGTGGCGCGCGGGGATACCCATCTGACCGTGCGACGCACGCCGCAGGGCTTCCGAGTCTGCTACACCGATCAGCAACCCGTGAACCGGCATTGTCCGAGCGTGGACGTGCTGTTTGATTCGGCGGTGTCGCTCGGGCCGGCGGCCGTCGGCGTGTTGTTGACCGGGATGGGAGATGACGGCGCCCGTGGGCTGCTGCGCCTGTCCCAGGCCGGCGCGCTGACGATTGCGCAGGACCACTCCTCCTGCGTCGTGTATGGCATGCCCAAGGCAGCGGTCCAGCTCGGGGCGGCCGCCCGCAGTGCCAAGCCCGAAGAGATTCCCGACCTGATCCGGCAGGAACTGGCCAAACGCATGCCGCTGCGTGCCACGCGCTGAGGGTGACGCGCGGACTTGCCGCCGGCGGGCACGCGCCGGAAGATGCAAACGCCGGCTTCTTTGCTCCAGAGGACAATCAGCGAAGGCGTGGCCGGCACATGCACGCCGCGATCCGACCGGGAGTGCGCACATGCGAAACATGCGAACGCTGGTGGTCATCGGGCTGGTTTTGCTGGCGGGGTACCGTCCGGTGCGCGCCGCGGACTCCGCGCAGGCGAGCCCGGTGCCGGAGACGGAGGCACAGCGCGCCGTGCGAATGAGCTGGTGGCGCGAGGCGCGCTTCGGCTTGTTCATTCACTGGGGGCTGTATGCGATTCCCGCCGGCGAGTGGCAGGGCCAGACGCAGCATGGCGAGTGGATCCGGCACTCGGCCCGCATCCCGCTCGAGGAGTACGATGAGCTGGTTGGCCGCTTCAACCCGGTGAAGTTTGATGCCCAGGCCTGGGTACAGCTCGCCCAGGAGGCGGGCATGCGCTACATCGTGATCACGTCGAAGCACCACGATGGGTTCTGCCTCTTCGATTCGCAGGTCAGTGACTTCGACGTGATGAGCACGCCCTGGCGGCGCGACGTGCTGAAGGAGCTGTCGGCGGCCTGTCGGGACGCGGGGCTGAGATTCTGCACCTATCACTCGATCATGGACTGGCACCATTCCGACTACCTGCCGCGCCGCGACTGGGAGACGCGCAGCGCCGACGGGGCGTGCCTGGACCGCTACGTGGAATACATGAAGGCCCAGTTGCGCGAGCTGGTCACGAACTACGGTCCGCTGGGCGTGCTGTGGTTCGACGGCGAGTGGGAGAACACGTGGACGCACGAACGCGGCGTCGACCTGTACAACTACGTCCGCGGGCTGCAGAGCGACATCATCATCAACAATCGCGTGGACGTCTTGCGTGACGGCATGGCCGGCATGTCGAAGAGCGCCAGCGCGGTGGGCGATTTCGGCACGCCGGAGCAGGAGGTTCCCGCCACGGGTCTGCCGGGCGTGGACTGGGAAACCTGCATGACGATGAACGACCACTGGGGGTTCAACCGGGTCGACGCGAATTGGAAGTCGAGCCGCGATCTCGTGCGAATGCTGGTCGATATCGCGTCGAAGGGCGGCAATTTCCTGCTCAACGTCGGGCCCACCGCCGAGGGCGAATTCCCGCCCGCGTGCGTGGAGCGGCTGCGCGACATCGGTCGCTGGATGAAAGTGAACGGCGAATCGATCTACGGCACCCAGGCCAGTCCGTTGGGCGCGCCGTCCTGGGGCCGCTGCACGGTCAAGCCGCTGCCCGGCGACCGCACGCGGCTGTACCTGCACGTGTTCGAGTGGCCGGCGAACGGCCGCCTGGTCGTGCCGGGACTGATGAACGAGCCGGGCGCCGCGGGCTGGCTGGCGGCCGGCGGGTTGGAGAAGTGCGCGGTGACGCGCGACGGCGAGTCGGTGGTGGTCTCCGTGCCGGCGACCGCGCCCGATCCCGTGGACACCGTCGTGGTACTCGACGTGCTGGGAAGTCCGCTGCTGGCCCCGCTGCCGGCGTCGGCCCCGGCCGATCGCTGACGGCGGAGCATGTGCCGGCGGGTGGCCTACCGACCGGCGGAAGAATCTGGTATGTTCCCGCCTGCCCGGTGGGAGAGGTGCCGGAGCGGCCGATCGGGCACGCTTGGAAAGCGTGTGTACGGGCAACCGTACCGCGGGTTCGAATCCCGCCCTCTCCGTTCTTTCATACCCTGATCTCCGCAATACCGGCGGTAACTCACGCCGCCGGCGGGGTTTGCGACCGACGCTGACCGGCCGTCCGTGACTGCCCTGCATCCTCCTCCCCCACAGTTCCCCCAAATTTCCCGGCTGCGGCGGGCTGAGGCGCGATCTCGCCCTGCGGGGTGCCCGTCGTGAACCGGCGCATGGCGGACCGCGCGTGCTCGTCCCGGAGACGGTAGTACCGGCGCACCATTTCCCAGTCGTCGTGCCCGACCCGCTCCATCACGAAGAGGATGTCGATCCCGCAGTCGGCGCACTGCGAGACGAAGTACCGACGGAAGTTGTGCGAAGTCAGCTTGGATTTCGGGATGCCGGTCGCTTTCGACAGGCGTTTCAACTGACCGAGTGTTGTCCGGGCCAGGTTTTTGGCGCGCCACTTCCCAGGCGGGCTAGGGAAGACGTGCCGGTTCTCGCCGGCCTCGCGGTCGGCGCCAGGTACGAGCTCCGCGAGGACGGTTAGCAACTCGTCGTTGAGAGGGATCTTGCGGTCGGTCTTATCCTTCGGTGACCACACGGTGCCGTCGTGCGTCGTCTTGGTCCTGACCTGCAACCGGTTCGGCACGCACCGCCGGAGGCCGGCCGCAGGCAACAAAAAAGTCGTACGCCTCGTGGATCCGAGCATCTTGAACGGCGCCCAATCCCAAGGCGAGATCAAGCGCTGGATCGCCAGCGAGTACGGTGAAGAGGGGCTCTTCGATCGTGAAGAGCCGCACTTTTTTGTGCGCGCCGAGATCATCGTTGATCCGGACTCTGCCGAGGTCGTTGAGACCGCCATTGCGCGCAACACCGCGACGCCCGTGAAGTCGATATCGCAAGCCGGCGCGCGCGGTCACCTGGACGACCTTGAAGCGAGCATCAAGGCCCGCGGTCCGAATATCAGGATCCGGAAGAGCGAAACGGACGTCGATGTCTACGACACGCGGAAGATTCTACAATTCGCGCGCCTGCTGATGCCAGCGGCCGTTTCGAGGAACGACTCAGCCGCCGAGAAGCTGCGCCCATACAAGAACCCCGAGCAGTGCTTGACGGAATTCTCTGATTGGTTCGACCGGGGCAAAAACCCGAAAAATGAGGGAAAGGAGTGCGACCCGGTCGCCCTGGAAAAATACGAGTTCACCGTGCAGATCGCGCCATTCGCGATCGAGGAATACGAGTACTGGGAGAAACACGATGGTTGGAATGGTCATCGTGTGTGGGAGGAAACCAAGAAGGGCGGTCGCGCCTGCCGCCGCGACAAGACCGGCAAGATCGTTTGGGTTTCGCCGGGCTTGGTCTTTCCTATTCTCGGTGCTATAAGTGAATTCGTGCAAGTGGTGTCGCCTGGTCAATGGGCGATCTCCAAACCCGGCCTCTTCAAGCCTGCCGAGATGATCGCTCGGGCGGTCGCTCAGTTTCGCAGCGTCAACAGCGACCCAATGCTCATGGGGCGCAGCGTGGGCGTTTACGATGCCCTACGCATCTATCCAGCGACCATCGTCGAAGTCATGGCTGAGATGGAGAAATCGAGCAAGTAGCTGACAGCGCTGGCGGCGGGCCAGAGGCTTTGCGCCGAGGCCCGCCGGCGGCCGCGCTTGCTTACCGTTGGAGCTCTGGCTCAACCGCGCCGCCTGCACTGGCGGACGGACTGACGGTCAGCTCGTAGCGTCATCTCGCATCGCGGAGAACCGCTATTTCGGTCAGGGTGTACGCCAGCATCGCAGCAGTTGGTCTGCTCAGCGTGCCGCCCCCAGCACGAACCTGGCCCGCTCGCGCCGGAGCATCTCGAACGGTGACATGTGCTTCACCTTCACGCCGATGCAGACGCTGGGAATCTTGATCCGGTGGACGGAGTTCTCCGGCTTCTCGTGCGTGACGACGACGTGCCCACCCGAAAGCGCCTGCGCGACAAGAAAGTAGTCCGCAATGCCGAGAAACGTGTTCACCGCCGCCGGGCTGTAGCTTTGACCGCTGGCCCAGGTGCTCACGCTGCCGAGCGCCGGGAGCACGGCAGCATCCGGTTTCAGAAAGAACCCGTCGCCCCGCCGGGCGGCCCACTGGGATAGGTCATCGTCGCCGGCCATGATCTCGTCGCCCACCTTTTCAATGCTGAAAACCCTGCCGGCCTGGTTCTCGCGGATCAGCCACTCCCAGAACGCCGGGCAGAAGTCCATGCCGTAGTGCAGATTCCTCGCGGCCATGAATA
>CAZVRR010000099.1:0-12043 GCA_964629745.1 uncultured Planctomycetales bacterium
AGGGGGTGCCCAGCCGGTGGCGGCGGCTGCGCGGGGGCGGGGCGAGTACGAGGGCCGGCGCCGGCGGCGGGCGCACCGCCCGGGCGTCCGCAGGCCGCGCGCCGGCCCTAGAAAGCGGCTGCACCGTCGCTGCTACAGGTCGATCGGCAGTACGGTGGTCGTGACGGAGAACTCGTCGAAGGTGACGATGATCTCGTCGCCGCAGAAGTACTCGAATCCTTCTTCGAGGTAAATGTCGAACAGGTCATACGAGCCGACGTAGAAGCCGTCGAAATCGAAGTCGTCCTCCCAGTCGAGCTGGATCGAGAAGAGGCACGGGTACTCGAGGTACATGACCTCGCCGTCGAAAATGAGGACTTCCTCGTAAAACTCCCCGGTGAAGTCGTCGACGTAGTAACTCAGGACGATGTCGTAGCCGGTGAAGTTCTCGAAGGTGAGGAGGGTGACGTCGGGGATGGTTTCGATGACGATCTCCTCACGCGTCTCGTAGATCACGGTTTCCTCGATGACGACGTTCTGCTCGATGATGACCGGCTCGTCGTCAAGGATCAGGGGGGCATCCTTGTCGATGTCGATGTCGACGTCCTCGAGGAAATCATCCAGGTTGCAGCCGCCCATGAGCGCGGCGCAGGCCAGGCACATCACGAGTCCCTTGAGGGTCAGTTTGCAGCGGGTGGGCATGAGCGCTCTCCTCCTTGGCAGCGGGGGCCGTCCGGCACCGGCCGACCGGACCGCCCGTCGGCCTACGCGTCACAGTCTGGGGGCCTGAGGTGACGGCCGCCTGAATTGCATCTTACCGCGCGGTAAGAGTCCTGGCAGGCGGGCGGGCCGCCCGTGGAACCGTGGGACGCCATGGCCGGCGGAGGGGGGGCGGGGCCGTCGAACGCCACCGGCGGGCGGGCCAGCGGGTGCCGCGGGTCACGGGTGCCGTCCCACCACAGCACCCGCGTCGTCGGGACCGCCGGACTGGCGCGTCGCTACGGCGTGCCCGTCAGCAGCTCGATGAACGGATCGATGTCGAACGCATCGACCGCGCCGTCCTGGCTCACGTCGGCCAAGGCCGCGTCGCAGTCGGGATACGTGAGGTCGTACAACTGTGGATCGGTGAGTGCCAGCACGAACGGATCGATGTCAAACGCATTCACCGCGCCGTCGCAATTCAGGTCGCCCGTCGCGAACTGCGGCTGCACCACCGCGAACAGGGCATCGCTTTCGTCCCACGCCCCATAGCCCGCTTCGGTATACGACCGCACGCGCACCTTGTACTCCGTGCCGAGTTCGGCGGGCGTCCAGAGGAACGAACCGGCGCCGGGCTCCGTGAGGGCCACGATGTCCGTCCAGGCGGTCAGGTCCTCGTTCAACTCCAGGTCGTCGACCCAGACCGTGTCGCTGCCGCCGACCGAGCCGCTGTCCTTGGCGTATGCCCATTTCAGCGTGTAGGCCCCGGCGGGCAGGTTGGTCGTGAAATACGTCCAGGTGCCGGCCGTACCCGAGGCGTGAATCAGCCGCTCGGCATCCACGTAGAAGCTGAAGAAGTCATACCCCGTCTCGGAGCTGACGCGGTACCAGAAGCTGACGTCGCCGCCCGCAACGTCACGCATCATCCAGGTCGTCTGGCTGTGTCCGATGGAGCCGGCGCGAACAGCGCGGGAGCCGCCGTGGTGTGCAGCGGTGGTGATGTACCAGAGCTGCGATCCGCCGGTGGTGTAGTCGGAGCCGAGCGCGTAGCGCTCGAAGTCGTCCGTGTCGACGACCGACTCGCCGTAGTTGTCGCTCACCTGGAGCTGGAACTGGGCGGCGGGGTTGCCGGTCCAGCTCACGGCGACGGGCACGCCGAGCGCGAGTTGCTCACCGCCGTCGGGGAAGGTGATTTCGGGGGCCGGCGTGAGCGCGACGTCGAGGACGGTCGCGGCGCCGCCGGAGACCACGACGCCCGGGACCACGGCCGGGTCATACCCGTCGGCCGTGACGCGCAGCTCGTAGGTGCCCGGCAGAAGCATGCGGTGGTAGTCGCCCACCTGCGGGTCGGTATAGATCTCGTGGTTTCGATCCGTGACGACGACGGTGGCCGCCAGCGGCGCGCCGGTAGTGGCGTCGGTGACGATGCCCCGCACGCCGATGAGGCAGGTGAGGATGTACGCCTTCATCGAGTCGCGGTTGTGATTCCAGTAGGTGGGGATTTCGGAGGCCGAAGGCTGCTTGGAGGTGCCCAGCTCGATCGTGACCTCGTTGTTGCCCATGAAGTGATAGTTCCAGTCCTGCATGCAGCCGTGGATCACGTACCAGTCGGCGCCGTTCGTGATGCCGTGGTAGAACTCGCTGCTGCCCCACATGGGCGGGTTGTGCTGCGAGTACTGCTCGCTGATGTAGATCGCCAGGTCGTCGTCGGGCGAGTACTGCGAGCCCGAATCGTAGTTTTCGAAGAAGTAGTTCACGACCAGCGCGCCGCCGTGAAAGTTCGCCGAGCACGTGAACGTGTGCGCCGCGCTCCAGTTCATGATGGCCTGGAGCTCGGGTTCGCGGCCCTCGGGCGAGGGGTCCTCGCCCAGGTTCGGGAAGATGCGGTTGAGGTCTTCGCCGTGGGCGTTGTAGCGGGTGCGCGGCGTGCTGTCGTACCCGTCGGGGTTCATGAGCGGCACGATCCACAGCTCGACGTCATCGATGATCTGTGTCGCCTGCGGGTCGCTGCCGTATTCCGTGAGCAGGTGGTTGATCAACAGCATGCACATCTTGGCGCCGACGATCTCGTCGCCATGAATGCTGGAGATGTACTTGAACTCGGGCTCGTCCTCCTCGAGATCGACGTTGTCGCTGATAGTGAGGGCCCACAGGTGCCGGCCCTGCACGCTCAGCCCGAGGTCGTAGCGCCGGCACAGCCCGGGATAGGTCTCTTCGAAGGCCAGCAGGTCGGCGCCGAGGTTGGCGTACACGACCCAGGAGTCGCGCGCCCCGCCGTCGTCGGCCACGGGTGCCGGCGCCAGCGCGGGGCAGCCGTCGGCGATGATCGCCGGGTCGGCGCCGGCGGCGACCAGCAGGTCCCCCGCCGCGGCGAGCTGCGCCTGGAAGTCCGGTGCGTCGGGCACGCGGGCGGCGGAGCCGAGCACGTGCAGCGGCGTCTGGCCGGCGGCGTTGAGGGCGCCCGGGTCGGCGCCGGCGGCGAGCAAGGCCTGGATGGCGTCGGTGCGGGCGTGCCGGGCTGCGATGTGCAGCGGCGTTTCGCCGAGGCGATTGACCGCGTGCACGTCGGCGCCGGCGGCCAGCAGCAGTTGCCAGAACGTGGGCTCGGCCCGCGTGACGGCGGCGTGCAGCGGGGTCCAGCCGGCGTCATCGGCGCCGCGGGGATCTGCTCCCGCGGCCAGGGCGGTGGCGAGCGCCTGCGGGTCGCCGGTCGCGGCGATCCGTGACAGCTCGGCGCCGGGCGCGCGCAGCGTTCCGAAGCCCCCGACCAGGCACATGACGACCGCGGCAAGGTACCCAGCGCGCCTCATCGTATCCTTCCAGCACATACATCCTTGGCAGGAATGAACACCGGTTGCCCGGTACGTCTGGGCCATTGTAGCTCCTATGTTCGCATCCGGAAGTACATTTTCGGCGCGACCGATAATCGGTCGGACGCGCGCGCCGCGGCCGCCCGGCCGGTCCGGTCGTGGCCGGGGCTCGCGCTAGAATCACGCGATGATTCACGCGTCACAGGGCAGTGCGCAGACCCGGCCGGCGACGCTGGGTGCGCTGAAGGCCGGCGGCTGGCGCGCGCGTTCGGTCAAGCAGGAGTTGCACGACAACCTGCTGGCCCGGCTGGCGGCGCGCGCCGAGCTGTTTCCAGGGATTCTCGGCTACGATGACACGGTCATTCCCGAGCTGTGCACGGCGCTGCTCGCGCAGCACGACATCCTGTTCCTGGGCGAGAAGGGGCAGGCCAAGAGCCGGCTGATGCGCTGCCTGGTCGACCTGCTCGACCCGCTGGTGCCGTACATCGCCGGCAGCGAGTTGCACGACGATCCCCTGCGGCCAATCACGCGCTTCGGGCGCGAGCGGGTGGCGCGCGAGGGCGATGACACACCGATCGCCTGGTGGCCGCGTGAGCAGCGCTACGTGGAGCGGCTCGCCCCGGGCACGAAGTTCGCCGACGTGATCGGCGAAATCGACCCGGCCCGGCTGGCCGCGGGCACCAGCCTGGGCAGCGAAGACGCGCTGCACTTCGGGCTCATTCCGCGCCTGAACCGCGGCATCTTCGCGATGAACGAGGTGCCGGAGCTCGACGAGCTGGTGCAGGTCGGGTTGTTCAACATCCTCGAAGAGCGCGACGTGCAGATCCGCGGCTACCCGATCCGCTTCGATCTCGACATCGTGATTCTGTTCAGCGCGAACCCGGCCACGTACAACCGCTCCGGCAAGGTGATCCCCCAGCTCAAGGACCGCATCGGCTCGATCATCCGCACGCACTACCCGCGCGAGCGGGCGTGCGGCATCGCGATCATGGAGCAGGAGGCCCGCATCGACCTGGGGGGTGCGTACCCGGTGCACGTGCCGCTCTTCATGAAGGAGCTCGTGGAACAGATCACGATCGAGGCGCGCAAGTCGCCGCACGTCGACCAGGCCTCGGGCGTGTCGGCGCGTTTCTCGATCGCGAACTACCGCACGATGATCGCCAGTGCGCGCCGGCGGGCGGCCCTGCTTGGCGAGAAGCCGGCCGTGCCGCGGGTCAGCGACCTGGGGCACCTGCTCGCGTCGAGCCTGGGCAAGCTCGAACTGGACCTGATGAGTCACCAGCAGCTCACGGAGCAGCAGATCCTGGAAGGAGTCCAGAACGCGGCGCTGCGGCAGGTGTTCGACGAGTACGTGGAGAAACACGGGCGCGACGAGATCGCCGACGTCTTCGCGAAAGGGGCCAAGGTCGAGGTCGGCACCTTGCTGCCTGCGAGCCAGTATGCTGAACGCCTGAAACGCGTGCCGCCGGCCTGGGAAAAAGCCTTCGAAATCAATGCGGCGGCGGACTCCGCCATGCGCGCCAGTTGCGTCGAATTCGTGCTGGCCGGGCTGTACGCACACGAAAAGATCTCGCGCACGGTGCGGCACGGCGTCATGCGCTACGAAATCTGAGCTGCGTACGTGGCGCGCCCGCCGGTGCGCGGGCGCTACGGGCGCTTGCGGGGGGCGCGGTCCTGCTTTTCCGAGGCGGCCTTTTTCGCCGCCGCCTCGGCGGTCTCGATCTGGACGCGGATGACCTTCGCGATCGGATCATCGGAGGTGATCGCGACGTAGGACTTGGCGGGGCCGCCGAGCTTGAAGCCGGCGGGGACGTGCAGCGTCACGCCCGATCCGTCCGCGTCCAGGGTGGCCCGCAGGCTCGGGTCGGCGGGGGTGACGGACAGCACGCGGGCCGGCGGGCCGTCCCAGACCAGCTTCAACCGCACGTCGTGGGCGGCCGACGCGTCGGCAGGCAGCACGAACGTCTCCGGTTCGGTCCGCAGGCGCGGCACCACGTCCGCGAGCACGCGAATCTTGTCGCCGGGGACATCCGGGATGCCCGGCTCGAGAGTCACGTAGCCGCGGTACTCGCCGTTGGGCCACGGCGGCCCGACGGTGATTTCCAGCAGGTAGACCTCGCCCGGCGTGACCTCCTGCAAGCGGGCGGTCAGGCGCGAGTCCGAGACTTCGCCCAGGGTCGGTTTCAGCGGGCCCGCTTCGCCGCGCGTGACGGTCACGGATTTCGTGATCGGGCCGGAATCGCGCGGGACGGTCCCCAGGTCCAGGTGCGGCGGCTCTGACTCGAAGGGCACGCGGGTGCGGCCGACGCAGGTAAGCGTCACCTTGGGATTCTGCGGGTCGTTCGTATGGACCTGGACCTTGCGCGTGAACTCGTCGCGGCCGCTGCTGAGCATCGACATGTCGAGCGCGAGCGTCGCGCCGGGCGGGAGATGCCAGCCCAGCATCCCCAGCTTGCCGGCGATCGTCAGGCCGCAGCAGGCCTTCACCTTGATATTCAGCACGCCGGCGCCGTCATTGCGGATCCGGTAGGAGAACTTGCTCTGTTGACCGCGCCAGGTCGGCTCGGCGTTGCAGATCTCCCGGTCGACAGCGAACTTGGGCTGCGGCTGATCGGGCGCCGGCGGCGTCAAGTCGATCGTGTCGCCGTTCACGTACTGCGGCTCCCCGGGTGCGGCGGGCGTCGCCGGCGACTGCGCCAGGGCGGGGGCCGCGGCCATGCTGAGCACCAGCGTCGCGCCCAGGAACGGTACGGCGCAACGCCGCAAAACGGGGAGGCGGGGGTAATGCGAGATTCTCATGACGGATTCCTCATACACAGCTACGCCGGCGGCGTGTCAAAAGTCGCGCCCCGGCACGCACCGGCCGGCTGGCGGGCCAGCCGTGGATCCGGCGCAGGGGCGCGCACATTCTAAGCGGGACATGCGATTGGACACATGCGGCGGAGACAGGTTGGCGGGGGCGGGGGAGGCCTGCGCGGGCAGTTCGCGGACCTGCCGGGTTCAGACGATCGGCTGCGAACGAGGACAGGGGCCGTTTTTCCACCGGCCTCCGCGGTGGACCCCGTGAATCAGACCTTCTGTGATACAGGGACGGTGAGGACGGGTGACAGCAGGCCGGTGACGCTGGTCGGCAGCGCCGCGCTACAAAGCTGCTCGAGTTCGCGTGCCCGCTGCGCGGAGGTGTACTGATCCAGTGCCCGCTCGCGGGCCCGGCGCCCGACGCGCTCGAGTTGCCGGTGCGACGACCGCAGGACATCCAGCACGTCGGCGGCATCACGCACGACGAGGATTTCCTCGCCCGGCTGGAAGAAAGCGTCGAGTCCCTTCCACGCATCGCTCACGATCGGCGTGCCGCAGGCCGCGGCCTCGAACAGACGGACCGAGGGGCAATGTCCCAGCGCGGCTGTCGCCGGGCGCGTCACGTTCAGCGTCACGCGGCTGGACGAGTAGAACGCGGCGTGCTCCCGGGGCGACAGGTGGCTGACGTAATGAATATTCGGAGCCCACGGGAAATTGACGGGGTAGCGCGCGCCGGCGATGACGAAGCGCTGGGCCGGCAGGTAGCGAGCCGGCCGCACGAGCAGCTCCTCCAGCGCTGCGTGGCGATCCTCGGCATAAGTGCCGAGGAACGACAGGTCGGCCGCGTAGGGCGGCAGACCGCGCGTGGGCCGGTGGACGTCGGGATCCACGCCACCGTAGAGGGCCGCGACGCGCCGCGCGCCGAGTCGCTCGCGCAGCCGCTCCAGTGCGGCGCCACCCGTGACGCTCAGCACGAGATCGAAATCGGCCAAGCCGCGTGGTCCGAGGCAGGCGGCCGGCTCGCGCTGCGGATTGCCGAGCGTGAGCGACGTGTCCAGATCGTAGAACACTTTCAGCGCGGCGCGCGAGCTGAGCACGAGGTTCGCGGCCACCACTCCGTCGGGGCAACGGGACGTGACGATCGCCACGTCGGCCTCGTCGCAGACGGCCTCGGCTGGGGTCGCGACCGCGGACCAGTCCGGGTACAGCCGCAGATCGAGGCCGGGCAGTTCATGCAGGTCGCGGGTCTGTGCATAGGGGGGCACGTCGCGTTCGAAGAACACGAGCTGGTGCCGGCGAGCCGCCAGCGCCCGGCACAGGCTGCGCCAAAGCGCGGCCTGGCCGTTACCCCAGGACGAACTGATCGTCAGGCCGAAGATCGCGAACTTCATACTGCTGACTCGAGCAGTCAGGGCGTAGACATCCCGTCTGCCCCCGCACCGCTACGTTGTGAGTATGAAGTGTGCTCGTGACACTGGTTTGAATTCAGCGTGACGTGCTCGTAATTGGCGCGTCACAGTGGTGACCTTTGCGGCACCCCCGCCGCATCCTGAGTGTCGGTGGAGCGGATTCGCACCGGGCGGCATGGATGCTGCGGCGGACCGCGCCTGGCGCAGGCCATTCAGGGCAAGCTGTCGAGTCGCCACCTTGCCAGGTGGTATTCGTTCATCGGATCGGGGGGATAGGTGTCGGGGTCGAGCGCGAGGCCCGTGTCGACGCTGGCCTGGAAGCAATTGCGCGCCTCCGCTGTCAGCCCGCGCAGGAGGTACGCTTCACCGGCGTAATAGGAGCATTCGCAGACCTGCTTTGGATTGCCGCGTTCGACGTCGGCGAGCAGCGCGGCGGGCTCGATGGCGCCGGCGAAGCATGCGAGTATCCGCGCGAGCTCGCCCGGCACGTCCGCCTGCTGGGCGGTAACCAGGTCGCGCAGGGCTTCCTCGTGCTCCGTTGCTGCCTCCAGGGCAGCTCCCCGCTGAGCGAGTGCCCGCGCCTGGTCCTCGCGCACCAGGAACAGGCGTGCATCGGCGAGGCTCACGAGCCCGCGCGTGCCGTGAAAGCTCCTGTAGTCATCGGCCGCGTGTCCACGTTGGCCGGTGATCCAGAGCGGAGTAGCACGCATGTAGAGGTGCCACACGTTCGGAACAGTGGTGAATGCCTCGGTCAGGCTTTCGCAGGCCCGCTGGTATTCCAGGAGACAGAGCTCGGCCACGGCCTTCAGTCGAAGCAACATGCCAACCTTGTCGCGGGGAGCCGTTCCCCGGGAGTGCGCGAGTGCGGTTGCATAGTGTTCCGCCGCGCGGCGATATTCGCCCGCTCGAAGCAGGGCGGCTCCGGCCAGGGCCATCCAGTCGGCGGGATCGCCGCCCCGCGCGATGAGCTGTTCTGACGCATCGACCGCCGCGGCGTAATCACGGCAGACGTAGTGGAGGTGGGCCAGCCGGGCCCGTGCCGGCATGAACGAGTCATCTCGACGCAGCGCCTGTTCCGCGTAGTGCCGGGCGCGGGCGAGGTCAAGCGTGGCAAACGAGCGGACGTACCAGACCTCTGCGGAAGCCTCGGCCGGCGGTTCGGTTATGCCAACGTCGGGCTCGGCACTGGAATCGCCCTTGCGGCGGTGAATTTCGCCGGCCAGCGCGGCGCAGGCCTCTCGCGGCAGCCGGTCCGCCTGCGGATCGTCGAGGGCATTCAGCGCTGCATCGATCCAGGTGGCATTGCCACTCTTCTGAGCCATTTTGAACCGGGCCTGGGCCAGGACCAGCCTGGCTTCCGGCAACGCGGGGACGAGATGCACCAATGCGTTCGCGTCGGAGAGCGGCTCTTCCGGCTGGCCGGCGTCGAGCCGCAGCGCAATCCGGAGGGCCTCCTCCCGGCCGTTCGCCAGCCGCACCTGTGCGCGCCACCACAGGAAGGGCCAGGTGCCCGCGGCTGCGAAGACCAGCACGGCGCCGACCTTCAGCACACTCCTGCGGTGCCGGGCCAGCTTCTTGCGCAGGTGGTAGATGGCACTGCCCCGACGCGCCAGGATGGGGTCGCCGTCGAGCCAGCGCTGGAGTTCGCTGCCGAACTCGAGCGCGGACGGATAGCGGCGTTCCGGGTCCTTCTCCAGTGCCTTCAGGAGAATCGTCTCGAGCTCGCGGTCGACCCGTGCGGAGAGGCGCGACGGGCGGGCCGGGGGGGCGGTGATGATCCGCTGGAGCACCTGGGACGGTGGTCCGCCCACGTCATAGGGCATGGCGCCGGTCAGGGCCTCGAACAGCATCACACCCAGGCTATAGATATCGTTGCGTGGATCGGCTTCGACCGGGCCACCGGAAGCCTGCTCCGGCGGCAGGTACCGCAACGTACCAACGATCTGGCCGGGCGAAGAGAACTCCGCGGAGTCGATCGCTTTCGCCAGGCCAAAATCGACGATATGCGGCTGTGCCCCGCGATCCACCAGCACGTTGCTCGGCTTGAGGTCGCGGTGCACGACGCCGTGCTCGTGCGCGTGGGCGATGGCCCGGCCAATCTCCACGAACAGTGCGACGATCCGGCGCGTGTCCGGCTGTTCCACGGTCAGCCAGCGGTCCAGCGGGACGGCGTCGACGTAGTCCATGGCGTAGTAGGGCTGTCCGCTCGACGTGACGTCGCTTTCAAACACGCGCGCGATGCCCTGGTGCTGGAGGCGTGAAGCCAGCTGCACTTCGCGCTCGAAGCGCTCGCGGGCGGACCGGGAGGCGAACGCACCCGCCAGCATGACCTTGAGCGCCACGATACGGTTCGTCGTGCGCTGCAGGGCGCGGTAGACCACACCCATCCCGCCGCGGCCGAGTTCGTCACGGATCTCGTAGCCGGGCACCGAGTCGGCCCACGGCACACACGCGCGCCGGCTGGCGGAGAGCGCATCGGCCTCCTGCTCGGCCTCCGCGATCAGGGAGCGGACGATTTGCGCGCGCGAGTCGTCGTCGAGCATATCGCTGCTCATGGTCGGCTCTTTCCCGGCGGCGGTGCGCGCCGTGCGGCTGATTCGACGCTCCACCTGCTTGTGTGCTACGTCGACAGGAAATCGGACGCGCTCCCCAGCAGTTCGCCCAGGAACCGGAGCGCCCGGGCACGGATCATGTACACGGCGCCCCGGCTGCAACCCAGCTGCGCGGCGATTTCCGCGGCGGATCGACCCTCCAGGTCGAAGAGCTGCACCACCTGGCGATAGCGCTGTGGCAGCTTGGCGATCGCCTGTTCGAGGGCCCGGCGTTGCTCGTCACGCGCCAACTGTCTGCTCGGGGTGCTCTTCGTGCTCGCGACGCGCTCGTACAACTGGGACAGCGACTCGTCGCGCGACCGCAACGTGACGGGGTGATGGTTGCCGCCCCGCTTCTCCGCCTCGAGCATCTGGACCGCGTTCGCGAGGTTGTGGTCCGCGATCGTGCAGAGCCAGGCGGCGAACGACGCCCCGTTGCGGGCCTCGAACTTGTCGATGTGCAGAAAAGCGTCGGTGTACATCTGTTGCAGCACGTCGTCCTGGGACAGGACGGCCTGCCAGCGCCGCGGCATGCGTCCGCACAGGTGATGCTGTACGGTCGGGGTATGCTGCTCCAGGAGCGCGCCGATCGCCGTCCGGATGCCGCTTCGCGCAGCGCGCAGCAGATCGTCTCCCGAACTTCCCACCGCGGACTCCGAAAGACAACTCCCAATCCCTCAGGGCAAAGTGTCTTCTATCAGAATGTTAATCTTCCCTGAGGACGACTGCAATCCCTTCTGCCGTTCGCGGCCGCCACGGAGAGTACACCGGCCGGAATTCCGTCCAGAGTTGCAGCCGGAACCGTGAATCCCAGGCGTGATTCCTGTTTATGAAGCTGTGGGGCGCGGGGCGCCGGCGGGTAAGTCTGGCATTGCTCCGCCGCACCGGCCGCCGGATTCCGACCTGGCTTGACGCCAAGCGGCGGCGGTGCGGAGTGCCCGACCACGTGATGACAAGGGGCTGCGGGAGCCCGGCAGTGGCGGCTGGAACGGCTTGCCATCCGTCGCACGCAGGAACGGGGAGCCTGCCGGGCTCACGGCGGCCCGCCTGCACATCGCTTGCTGATCCAGGCCTTGCACGCAGGGTGGGGAAGCCCAGCTACGGCGTGGAGGTTTCCTCCTTACGGCACTGAGCCTGCTCGTTCCGCGTGGCCGGCGAGTGGGCTGGCCGCGCTTGCCCCTGCGATTCTGTTCTGCGCAGCAGGACCGGATGAGCACCTGTATGACATTCCATCACACTACGGTTTGGCGACCGCCTGCATGCTCACTCAGCCGGCACATCATGGGTGAAGGCCTGCCCGCACTCGGGGCAACGCTTGTGCTGCAGTCCTCGCAGGTCGTAGCCACACTTCAGACAAAGGGCCCTACTGGGCGAACGTAGCTTGACTGCGTAAAGGCATGCCACAATCATGATGAGACATGCACTGGGCACCCATAATGGCAGCGACAACCCCGTGCTGCCAACGAAGGGCATCCGGCAATACATCACAAACCTATGAACTGTCACAATCAGACCTTTTGGAGTGACCCGGGACTCCCATGGCTCTGACCTAAACAGCAAGTTCAACTCGCCAACGTTGATGATCGCGGCCTGATCGTATCCGTTTCCAACTGCACATGAAACAAATCCAGTGCCAAGCCATGATATGGCGACCAGCGCAGCGACAGCAGCGGGCCAGTGCTTCCTCATTGTGTCAATACCATCGTGTCATCCGGCCGGGCCGCCGTCGATCAAGGTCTGCGATCGTGGCACTCGC
>CAZVRR010000100.1:0-11506 GCA_964629745.1 uncultured Planctomycetales bacterium
AAAGATCTCCGCCCCCATGCGCAGGTCTTCGCGGAAGTTCCGCGCGCCCCAGGGCTGGATCATGAACTCCTGGAAGTCCACGTTGTTGTCCGCGTGCTTCCCGCCGTTGAGGATGTTCATCATGGGCACGGGCAGGACGTGGGCTCCGGCGCCGCCCAGGTAGCGGTAGAGCGGCAGCCCCAGTGCGGCGGCGGCGGCGCGGGCCGTGGCGGCCGATACCGCGAGAATCGCGTTCGCGCCGAGCTTGCCCTTGTTCGGCGTGCCGTCCAGCGCCAGCATGCGCTGGTCGATGAGTTCCTGCTGGGTCGGATCGAGTCCGATCAGGGCGGGCCGTAGCACGCCGACCACGTTCGCAACCGCCTTCTGCACCCCCTTGCCGAGGTAGCGCTTCTTGTCCCCGTCGCGCAGCTCGACGGCCTCGTTCTCGCCGGTCGACGCGCCGCTCGGAACGGCCGCCGAACCGACCGTGCCATCGGTCAGGATCACGTCGGCGGCGACGGTCGGGTTCCCGCGCGAGTCCAGGATCTCGCGGGCACGGATCTCTTCAATGGCCAGGTTCATGCACACGGTCATTCCTCCGCAGGGGGAAGTGGGGGTGGCAGACCGCCGCGCCGGACGTTCGCCAGGCTCACGACGATGCGATCACCTTCGCGATACCCGACCAACTCGATCCCATCGCCGACCGCCAGTTCGTGCAGCCCGCTGAAGCGGTCGTCGACGTAGATCTCGGTGTCCTTCGTGGCGACGCACGGCACGTTCCGGTCGGAGCGCCAGGGCTCCGGCGCGGCGTCGGCGCGGATGAACAGCTCTCCGGTTTCCAGATCCAGCGCTTTGATGGTCCCGCTGAACGCCTGGTACGGCGCCTGGTGCTCGTTGCGCCGGCAACTCGGCGCCGCGAGCAGCAGCAGGCCGAGCAGCAGGATGTCCGCACGCCGCACCATACGCCTCTCCATAGACGTCGGCGCCGCATTGTACCGGCACGCCCGCCACGTCACAGCCAGCGCCGGCGAGAAACGCCGCTCCCGCGCCCGGTCCGTCAGAGCCGCGCCGCGGCCATCTTTTCCAGCGCGCGCGGCAGCACGTCGGCCAGTCGCGCCAGGTCGGCTGCGGTATTAAAGCGCCCCAGTGAGAATCGGACCTGCCCCTGCGCAATTTCCGCCGCGATCCCCATCGCCTGCAACACGTGCGACGGCTCGAGCGAGCCGCTGCTGCACGCCGCACCGCTCGACACGCAGATGCCGTTCTCGCTGAGTACCATCAGGAGCGCTTCGGCGCTCACGTGCGGAAAGCAGACGCAGGCGGTGTTCGGCAGCCGCGGCGCCTGCTCGCCCAGGACCACGACGTCGGGCGCGATCCGCCGCAGCTCCGCTTGGAGCTGTGTGCGCAGGGCCAGGATCGGCTCCATGGCCCGCGGCCCGCTTTCGTTGAGAATCGCGCACGCGGCGCCCAGGCCGACAATCCCCGGCGCGTTGAGCGTTCCGCCCCGCCGATTGCGCTCCTGTGGACCGCCGATCTGCTGCGGACGAAACGGCGTGCCCCGCCGCACGTACAGCGCACCAACGCCCTTGGGACCATGAAATTTGTGCGCACTGAGCGAGAGCAGGTTGACGCCCAGCTCTTCCACCTGGATCGGCATCTTCCCCGCGGCATTCACTGCGTCGGTATGCACCGGCACACCGCGCGCCTGGGCAATGCGGCACACGTCCGCAAGCGGCAGGATCACGCCCGTTTCATTGTTGGCGAGCATGACCGACACGAGCGCCGTGTCGTCCCGCACGCTGCCAGCGAGTTGATCCAGGTCGAGCCGTCCCTGGCCGTCCACGCCGACGCGGGTGACGCTGAACCCTTCCCGCTCCAGCAGTTGGCACGGCTCCCAGATCGCGTGATGCTCGACCGCCGAGATGACAACGTGCCGTTTGCTCGGACGCGCCGCCAGGACTCCCCGCAGCGCCGTGTTATCCGCCTCCGTACCACCGCTCGTGAACACGATCTCGCTGTCACGCGCGCCGATCAGGCGCGCCACGTACTGGCGTGCCTCCTCGACCCGTGCCGCCGCCCGCACCCCGAACTGGTGGGAGCTGGACGGGTTTGCATAGCACTCCGACAGCATCGGAACCATGGCTTCCACGACGCGCGGGTCCACCCGCGTGCTGGCGTTGTTATCGAGATATGTCAGTTGCTCTGGCATGATGATGACCTTGATTCGTGTTGACCGGCGCCGGTGCGACTGCCTCCCGGCAGCGCGTTCGACCTGGCACCGGTGCCGGGACATTCATTCCACTTGGAAATCGATTCTATCCCCTCGGCCCGCCGGGAGTGCCGCCGCGTCCCGCCGGCACGAGCCACCGCTGAACCCCGTCCGCTCCCGCGCCGGGCCGAGACCCGGCTATGCTCTCGGCATGACGCGCCGACACCCACGCCTGCTCCTGCTGCCCGGCATGGCGGTCGACGAGCGAATGTTCCTGCCGCAGCGGCCTGCCTTCCCCGACCTCGAGGTCCCGGTCTGGATTCCGCCCCGCCCGCGCGAAAGCCTGCCGCACTACGCGGCACGCCTGGCCGCAACCTGGCGCCCCGACGGCCCGTTCTACCTGGGCGGGGTCTCCTTCGGCGGCATGGTGGCGCTCGAAGCGGCGCGCCACGTGTGCCCCGCAGGCGTCTTCCTGATCGCATCAGCCCGCTCGGGCCGCGTGATCCGGCGTGCCACTCGCCTGCTCGAACGCCTCACCCGCCCACTGCCCGATGCCGCACTCGAGCTGGGGCGCCGCCCGACGACCGAGCTGATGATCTGGCGCAACCGCCTGTCGCGGCAGCACCGCAGCGCGTTCCGCGCCATGACGCGCGCTGCGGATCTCTCCTTCCTGCGCTGGGCGGCGCGGGCCGTGCTGGAATGGCATTTCGACGGCGATGCCGATTCACTCGGCTGCCCGATTCACCAGATTCACGGCACGAATGACCCGCTGATTCCGCTTGTGCGCGGCTGGCCCCAGCGCGTCATACCGGGAGGCGCACACCTGATCAATTATTCCCACGCGCAAGAAGTGAACGAATTCCTGGCGGACGGAATGCGCATGACGACCGGGCCGCGGGCGCCAGCAGGCGCCGCGGCCTCTTGATCCGGCTCAGCTTGCCAGAATTCCCCCTTGCAGCGCGTGCCGCAGCTTGTCCAGTGCCTTGTTCTGGATCTGCCGGACACGTTCTTTCGTGACGCCAATCTGGACGCCCACCTGCTCCAGCGTCTTGGCCCGTTGCCCGTCGCCGTTGTGCGGCGCGTCCAACGCGAAGCGCGCCCGGATCACTTCCTGCTCGACGTGGCTGAGCTGGGCCAGGTTGCGGCCGAGAATGCTGCGCAGCTCATCCACGCAGTCGCCCTCGACGCCTTCCCGCCGCTGGCTCACCGCGTCACTCTTTTCGAGGCTCGGGTCGAACTCCGTCGGGAAGTGGCCGCGATAGCGCGAGGTCCGGGATGCAACGCGCGAGAAGCTCTTCAGAATCGCCCGGCACGCGTACGTGCTGAACTTGTACCCGCGGCCACAGTCGAACTTCTCCACGCTGCGGAGCAACGCCAGGTTGCCCTCGCTGATCAGGTCCGCATAGTCCACCGCCGTGATCCGCGTCCGCTTCGCCATCGCCAGCACCAGCGGCATGTTGGCACGCACGATCTCCTCGCGTGCGGCACCCGCCAGGTGCTCCCAACGCAGGAATTCGCCCACGCCCTCCGTCGTCAGGCGCCGGCCGGCGAACGCTTCCATCAGGCGCAATACGCGCCAGCGGCAGTAGTTGAGACGCAGGAACAGCAGTTTCTCCTGCGCGAACGAGTGCGGCACGGGACGGCCGCGCGCCAGGAGATCCGTGCCACTGTCGTCATTGCCCTGCCCCGCCGCGGCCGCGCCCGCCAACTCCAGCGGCGGCGCCAGAAGCGTGTCCTCGATGTGCGGTTCGCGGAAGCACGGGTCGATCACGCATTCGAGCGACTCGCCCAACCGCCGCCGCAGCAGCCGCACGTCCGCCGGACGCATCGTCGCCAACGTGGCCGGCGCCGGCAGCTTGGCTTTCGGCTCCATCTTGTAGAGGCCCGACGTAGCGAAGCAGTCCTGCCCGGGAACCATTCCCGTCCTCCAATCTCCGGGTCCGCCGGTGCGCGGCTGCGTGCCGCACACAGGCGAGCGCCCCGCGCCCAGCGCAGTTCCACAGCGCTACGGGGGCGCAGACCAAGAGCCAAGTTGCCGACAGAAGCCGCTCATGCCCGGGTGGGGGAGCCTTTTCCGCTCCGGGCGCGGCACCTACGAGGGAGCCATTCACGGTTAGTATACGTTTCGCGGCCCGCGCCAGCAAGTTTGCGCCCGCGAGTTCCGATACGAAGTGCTCGGCGCTCTCGGGTGTGCCGACGCTAAACTGCCCCGTCATCGACCTTTGCACGACGCACCCCCGCCGCGCCTCCCGTCTGCGCGTCAACCGGCCTCCCCCGGAAACCCAGGTGTCCTGCACGCCGCGGCGGACTTTACAGTCGCGGGATTTGCAGCGCCTGCGCCAGTTGGCTTGCGGTCTTGAAGGCGTGACCGGCGACATTCGTGAGGTGGTAGTGCAACAGTGCCAGCCATGCCACGGGGTCCGCCGCCGTGCCGCGCGCTTCGAGCAGGCCGGCGGGCATCAATCGTTTTTCGACGAAATGCATCTCGCAGTCGCGGCAGAGCAGGCCACCCGCGGCCGAGCTGAAGTACATCGGGCCGCCGCGGCCGGCGCGCATTCCGCAACTCACGCAGGAATCGAGGTTTGGAGCAAGCCCGCTCTCGGCCAGCAGCAGTGACTGGAATTGTGCAACCGTCCGTGCGACCTGCCCGGCCTCGGCCACCGCGCGCAGCGCGCCGACCAGCCCGTCGAACAGGTCCGGATGGGGATCGTTTTCTGCGGTCAGGCTGGCGACCAGTTCCGCACAGTAAAGCGCGCCGTACAGCCGTGCCAGCTCCTCGCGCAGCCCCGGAAACAGGTCGCGCTGGGACCAGTCGGTGAGCGTACCCAACTGCGCCTCGCCACGGACCGGCACATACCTGACCTCGCCGTATTCCAGCGTGTCGAGCCCGGCTGCGAAGCGCTGCCCCGTGCTCCGGCGTGCCCCCTTCGCGATGAGCGCGACGCGGCCGGCCCCGCGGGTAAACAGCGTGGCGATCTGCGACGTCTCCGAGAATTCCGTCAGTCGCAGGATCACAGCTTCATCGCGCTCGATCGCCATGAACTCCTCGCCGGCGCTGGTGCGCGCTGCGGACGGAGATACAATAGCCGCGCGGACGGTGGTTCGTGAATTGCCCGTCACCAGCCGTGGTGCCCATGCCAAGCTTGGATGAGTTCATCAACCGGCGCGTGGTGCTCGACACCCAGGGGCCCCTGCTCTACATCGGCCAGCTCGCCGCCTGGGACGAACGCGGCTACTGGCTCGCCGACGCCGACGTCCACGACCGGCACGACGGCCATGCCTCCAAGGAGGAATACACCAACACCGCCCACTCCCTGGACCAGGCCGGCGAGCGCCACGTGAACCGCCGCCGGGTATTCGTCGAGCGCCACGCCGTCGTCAGCGTCTCGGCCCTCGACGACGTGGTCAGCACGGAGGAGACCGGCGGCCAGGAGCCCTGGCTCGGATGAAGCTCACGCACGCACGCCTGAAGATTCGCCCGCGCTACCGGTTTGCCACGTCCCAGGGCGGTATCGATGAAAAGGAAGTGATCATCGCCCGCCTGGAACACGCGGGCGTCGTGGGACGCGGCGAGTGCGTTGCGTCGACACTCTATGGCCAGACCCTGGAGTCCAGCGAGGCAGCCCTCGATGACATGGCCGGGTTGCTGGGGGATGACCCGTTCGCAATCGACGCCATCCTCGGCCGTGTGCTCGCCCGGCACGACGCCCAGCGGGCAGCCGTGGCGGCCCTCGATTCGGCCCTGCACGACTGGGTCGGCCGCCGGCTGGGAGTGCCCGTCTGGCGGCTGCTCGGCCTCGAACAGCCGCGCAAGCTGACCACGTTCACCATCGGCGTGGCGGACATGGACGAGATCGGCCGAAAAGTGACCGAGGCGGTCCAGGCCGGCTACCGGGCCCTCAAGGTCAAGGTCGGCGTCCCCCACGATCACGCCGTCCTCGCCCTGATCCGCCGGCATTTCGATGGTCCGCTTTACCTCGATGCGAACCAGGCCTGGTCACCCGCGGAAGCGCCGGAAAAGATCCGGGCCCTGCTGCCGTTCCGGCCGACGCTGATCGAGCAGCCGCTGCGCAAGGAAGACTGGCGCGCCCTGCGCCCGCTCCGCGATCTGCGGATTGCCCCCATCTTCGTCGACGAGAGCTGCGAACGCCCCGCCGACATCGTACGCCTGCACGGGCATGTCGACGGCGTGAACATCAAGTTCACCAAGTGCGGCGGCATTCGGCAAGCCCTGCGGATGATCGCGTTGGCACGCGGGCTCGAAATGCAGGTCATGCTCGGCTGCTTTGTTTCCACGAGCCTCGCCATCGCACCGGCACTGGCGCTCGGGCCGCTCGTCGACCACGCGGATCTCGATGGAGCGCTGTTGCTGGACGCCGATCCGTTCGTGGGAATCACGTGCCGTGCGGGCGTGCTCGAAGCGTCCGACCAGCCGGGACTGGGGGTCGCGCCGCGCGAGGAGAGCTGAGGTGGCGGCACCGTTCGACAGCGATCACGCGATTGTCGGCATGGTCCACGTGCGCGCTCTGCCCGGCACGCCGCGCTTCGGCGGATCCCTGGCCGATGTCATCGCCGGCGCTGTCTCCGAAGCCCACGTGCTCACCGAGGCCGGCTGCGACGGCTTGATTCTCGAGAACATGCACGACGTGCCGTATCTCTGCGGTCACGTCGGACCGGAAATCGTGGCCGGTCTCACCGCGGTCGGCGCGGCCGTGCGGCAGGCGACCACGCTCCCGCTCGGCGTGCAGATCCTCGGCGCGGCCAACCAGGAAGCCCTGGCGGTAGCCCTGGCCTGTGGTGCGGCGTTCGTGCGCGTCGAGAACTTCGCGTACGCCCACGTCGCGGACGAAGGTCTGATGCCGACTGCCGCCGCCGGCCCCCTGCTGCGCTACCGCCGGCAGATTGGCGCGGACGCGATCGCGATCATCGCGGACGTGAAGAAGAAGCACTCCAGCCACGCGGTGACGGCAGACGTTTCGCTCGCCGAGGCGGCGCGTACGACCGAGTTCTTCGGCGCCGACGGGATCGTGGTCACCGGCTGCGCCACCGGCCAGCCCTGCGCGGTCGAGGAAGTCAGGACGGTTCGCGGCGCCGTCCGGATCCCCGTCTGGATCGGTTCCGGCCTGACGCCGGCGAACCTGGCGCTGTACTGGCCGTCCGCGCAGGTGTTCGTGGTGGGCTCGTGGCTGAAGGTCGGCGGTTACTGGGCCAACGCGCTGGACCCCGACCGAATCGCCGCATTTCTTGACGCCGCCCGGGACCTGCGAAAGCACCAGCCATGAACGCGCGGGCAGGGCGCCTCGAGGTGATCTGCGGCTGCATGTTCGCGGGCAAGACGGCGCGTTTGATCGCCTTGCTGGAGGCGGCGCTGCTGCGCGGGTTCCGCGTCCGGGCGTTCCGGCACGCGATCGACACGCGCTACGAGCCCGGTCAGCTCGCCACACACGACGGCCGGCGTTTCCCCGCCCAGGCCGTCAACGGCTCCGACGAGTTATCGGCGCTGGCCGGCGACGCCGCGGTCATCGGCATCGACGAGGTGCAGTTCTTCGGTCGCGGCATCGTCCCGACGTGCCAGAGCCTGCGTGCCGCCGGCCGGCGTGTCATCGTGGCGGGCATCGACCATGACGCGTGGGGTCGCCCGTTCCCGCCCTTGCCGCAGTTGAAGGACCTGTCCGACGCCGTCGAGCTCCTGCACCGGCCCTGCACGATCTGCGGCCAACCGGCGCGCTACTCGCAGCGCACCGCGCCGCTGAATGATCCGCACATGATCGGGGGGCCCGCGGAGTACCAGCCGCGCTGCCGCACCTGCTTCACTCCGCTGCCCCCGCCCGCGCCGGAGTACTAGCACCCGCCGGCTCCCACCAGCTTGCCGCCCCCTGTCGCGGCCCTATAATGCCGCGCGCGTGGGTGTGTCTCAGGTCAACGGCGGTGTAGCGGTCTGGCCAGGCGACGGGGTCGCATACGCGAGGTGTAGACATGGCCAACGGTGAGTTGGAGCTTCGCAACATCGTGTGGGGAGATGTCTTCCCGTTCCTGCGTCTGTTCCGCACCTTCAAGCTCGCGATCCGGCCCACGCGCCTGCTGCTGGGTCTGGCCGCGGTGGTGGCCGTGTGTGTCGTCGGCTGGGTGCTCGACGGCATCTGGCTGCGCGCCGGGCACGGGGTACTCGTCGACCCGCTGACCGCCGAGTCAGAGATCCGGGCCTATGCCACGCTCTCCGCGGCCGACTACCAGGACTGGGCGCGGCTGGCCGAGGGCGCCCGCGAGCTCACGACCCGGACCGCCGGCGACCTCCCGCCCGCCCACGGCCCGTTCCGCGCCCTGCTGGGCTACGAAATGCGCTGCTTCGCCGAGGCGGTGCGCGGCGTCTGCACCCTGGATTGGGGCTACAGCGCGAGCCCGGACCGTCCATCCCTGGTCGGCGGAATCTTCCGCGCCGGGACCGGCGTACTCTGGCTCATGACGCAGCGGTCCCTGTACTTCGTGATCTACGGACTGCTGCATTTCGCAATTTTCGCGTTCTTCGGCGGCGCCATCGCGCGGCACGTCGCGCTCGAGGTTGCGCGCGAGGAGACGCTCTCGCTCAAGGACGCCGTGAATATCGCCCGTCAGAAATTCATCGGGCTGTTTCTTGCACCGATCGTTCCCATCGGCATGCTGCTGGGAATCGGCATCGTGACCCTCGTGGCCAGCCTGGTCGGGGCCATCCCGGTGGTGGGCGAAATCCTCGCCGGTGTGCTGTGGGGACTGGCACTGCTGGCCGGCTTTGCCATGGCGATGATCCTGCTGGCCGTCGTGCTCGGCGCCCACCTGATGTGGCCGACCATCGCGGTCGAGGGATCCGACGCCTTCGACGGCGTGTCCCATGCCGTCGGCTATGTCGCCGCGCGCCCCTGGAAGGTCGCCTTCTACACGCTGCTGCTTCTGCTGTATGGCGGCGTGTGCTTCGTGCTGGTCCGCCTGATCGCCATGCTGACCCTGAAGCTCACGCACGTGTTTGCCGACGCCGGCATGAGCTGGCTCGGCCTGTTCAGCAGCGCCCGCACCGAGGGCCTCACGAAGCTGGACGCCATGTGGCACATGCCGGACTGGAGCGGCCTGTCGCTGCTGCCGACCGCCGATACGCCGTTCTGGGGCGAGTTTTTCCGCGGCGATCTGCCCTGGCACGAAAACGTCGGCGCCGCGCTGATCATGATCTGGGTCGCCTTCGTGCTGGCCGCGGTCGGCGGCTTCATCGTCAGCTTCTTCTTCACCGGCAGCACCCAGATGTTCTTCCTCCTGCGCCGTGACGTCGACGCCGTCGACTACAACGAAATCTACACCGAGGAATCCGAGGCCACCGGTGCGGCGGAGACCTCTGGTGCAGCGGAGGCGCCCGCCGGCGAGGCGACCGCTTCCTCTATCGCGACGGAACCACCACCGGGCGACCCGCCGTCTCAGCCACCGGCATGAGCAAGGAAAGCAGCCCTGTTGCGGAGCCATCCGCGCCCGCCGAAGCGCCGCGCGAGTTCCGCTCCCTGCGCGCGTCGGGCGCTCCGCCGGGCGTGAGCCTGGCGATCGGCACGGGGTTCCGGCTGGCCCGTGATGCGCTGGCGCGCCGGTTGATCCGGCTGGGCGCCACGCCCAACCACGTCTCCACCGCCGGGTTCCTGTGTACCGCCGGCGCGGCGGCCTGCCTGGCCTGCGGGGCCTCGCAACAGGCGCCGTATTTCTACACGGGAGCCGGGCCCGTCGGTTGGTGGCCGCTCGGTGCGGCGCTGTTCCTGATCCTCTCCGGCGCGTGCGATATGCTCGACGGCGCGGTTGCGCGCCTGGGCGGCATGACGACGCGCTTCGGCGCCGTCTACGATTCGGTGCTGGATCGCTGCAGCGACTTCGCCGTCTTCATCGGGTGCACCTGGAATTTTTTCTGTATGGACAGCCGGTTCTTCGCGCTGCTGGCGCTGCTGGCGCTGCTGAACGCGTTCCTGGTCAGCTATCTGAAGGCGCGGGCCGAGAACCTCATCCCCGACTGCTCCGTGGGATACTGGCTCCGTGGCGAGCGTTTCGCCGCCATGCTCATCGCCTGCCTGTGCGGACATGTGCCGGCTGTGCTGCTGCAGCAGGCGACGCTCCCGGGATTGACGGCGCTGCGCCGGATCCTCTACACGCGAAGCGTGCTCAACGCGGCGCAGGCCGATCGGCCCCTGCCGGGAACACAGCCGCCGGCCGGCTGGCGCGGGCGGCTGATGCTATGGCGCCACCCGCGCGGCTCGGTCGGCTACGACATCGTCACGGGATTGAACATCGCCTACATCATCTTCGCGGCACGCATCTGGCCGCAGGTCCTGACCGTGAACGGCTAGGCAGGCCCCCCGGCTGACGCAGCGGCGTGGCGCCCCCGCACGGGTCTCCGACCGGCATTGTGCCGTCCTTACCGCATCCGGGCCGCCTGCTCGCGCAGCGCTGCGATCCGCTTCTCCGTCGGCGGGTGCGTGCTGAACAATCCGCCCAGCAGGCTGCCCGCGGAGAGCGGCTTCATGATGTAAAGGCTGTGGTACGCGGGGTTCGTGTCGGTCGGAATCCGCTCGTTCGTGTTGTGCAGCCGAACCAGGGCCGCGGCCAGCTTGTTGGGGTCGCCGCACAGCTCGCCGCCGTACGAATCCGCCGCGTATTCGCGTGAGCGCGAGATCGCCAGTTGGATCAGGGTTGCCGACAGCGGCGCCAGAATGATCATCGCCAGCGCCCCGACTGCGCCCAGCGGATTCTCGCGATCACGGCCGCCGCCCCCGAACCACATCAGCATGTACGCAAGCTGGGTGATGACACCCGCCAGCGTGGCGGCGATCGTCGCGGTCAGGATGTCGCGGTGGCGCACGTGCGCCAACTCATGGGCGAGCACGCCTTCGATTTCGTGATCCGGAAAGTTGCGCAGCATGCCCTGGGTCACCGCGACGGCGGCATGCTGCGGATTACGGCCGGTGGCGAACGCGTTGGGCGCCGGTTGCGGGCACACGTAGACGCGCGGCATCGGCAGGCCCGCTCGGGACGCCAGCCGCTCCACCATGTCGTACAACCCGGGCGCCTCTGCACGGGTGACCTCCTGGGCGCGCATCGACGCCAGGGCAATCTTGTCGGAGAAGAAATACGCGCCGATGTTCATCGCCACGCCGAGCAGCAGCGCAAAGGTCGTCCCCGTCGGGCCCGCCCAGTAGTACCCGATCGCCATGAACAGACCGAGCAGGCCGGCGAGCAGCACGCCCGTCTTCAGGTTATTCAGCATCCGCATGACCATCTCCCGCGGCGGACCGCCTGCCGCCGTCCGCTTTACCCGATTTT
>CAZVRR010000100.1:11516-12015 GCA_964629745.1 uncultured Planctomycetales bacterium
GGCGGTTTCATCGCCACCCTCCGGGGCTTTGCCCATCTCCTGCGCCGGACCGCCTGCCGCGGTCCGCTTCACCACGATTTTAGATGTCTCCGCCCCGTCGGCATTACTGGCGCCCGTTCAACGCCGGGCTCTACCCGGCCGCCGGCGGCGGCGTGTTCAGAATCGAGGTGAGTTCGTTCAGGACGCCGTGCCAGTCGTTGAACCGCAGCGCCCGGTCGTCGATCCAGACGTCTGCCACCGGCTTGCCCATCTCGAGTGCGTCGTACGCGAACCCGCGCTCGTCCAGCCACTGCTTCGTGGCGCGGTACTCCGGCCAGTTCCGGGCCGTGTAGATGATGATCGTGTGGCCGGCTTCCTTCAGCCGCGCCAGCGCCTCGCGCGCCCCGGGAATCGGCTTCGCCAGCGGGCGCTCAAACGTGCGCTCCTCGGTGCAGATGACGCCATCCAGATCCACCATGATCGTTTTCGGTCGCGCCATGGCCGCTCCTTGCGCGTCCGC
>CAZVRR010000101.1:0-11975 GCA_964629745.1 uncultured Planctomycetales bacterium
ACTGTGCTCGTGGCCTCCGTGCCTTGGGCGCTCGCGTCGGCGCAGACTATGCCCAGTGTGATCTTCGAACCCGTCGCCCATCAGGGCGATCGCGATCGCCACAGCCGCACGCGGACCGCGCACCGCCTGCACCGGCGACTCACCCGACCGGGCTACACCGTGCGACTCGTGAACATCCCATCCGCTGTGTAGAGGCAGGTTCCTGGGGCAGAGCGGCACACCGGCCCCCTCCCTGAAACCGCTTCAGGACCGCCGCCGGGCTCCCAGGGCCAGCAAGCCGCCGGTCAGGATGGCGACCAATGCCGCGTAGAGCATGCCGAGCAGGAATCGCTGGTCGAAGGCGCGCGCGGCGTCTGGCAGCCGGAGGCGCTCTTCCACGACGAGTTCCACGCCCGCGAATGCGAACGCGGCGAGGCCGGCGATCAGCATGACCACGCCGACAGCGCGGAGTGCGGCTTCCCAGTCGACCCGGGGCGGGCGAGGAGGGCCGGCGTCATGTAGCTGTAGCGCCATGTACCGCAGACTTCGATGCATCCAGTTCGTTGTAGGCGCACCGGCTGACGCGGGCCTGAACGACCCGTGAAAACCGGGTAAGTGGAGTGGAGGATTTCAGTGTGCGCGCGCGAGCTGCTTGCGGGCCGCTTCGACCGTGTTGCGCAACAGCATCGCGACCGTGAGCGGTCCGATGCCGCCCGGCACGGGTGTGATGGCGCGCGTGAGCGGCGCGACCGCGTCGAAGTCCACGTCGCCGACCGTCTTGCGGATGGGCTGGCCGTCCGGCCCAGGCTGCGTGACACGGTTGATGCCGACATCAATGACCACCGCGCCCGGCTTGACGTGCTCTGCGCCGATGAGGCGGGCCTTTCCGACGGCGACGACAAGGATGTCGGCGCGGCGGGTGTGAAGCTGCAAATCGCGGGTCGCGATGTGACAGCCGGTCACGGTCGCGAGCTGGTCGAGCAGGAACATGGTGACGGGGCGCCCCACGATGCGGCTCTGACCGACCACCACGGCTTCGGCGCCGCGCAGCGGGACGCCGCTGCGCCGCACCATTTCGTTAACGGCCAGCGCCGTGCAGGGGGCGATAATTGGTTCGCCGTAGAACAGCCAGCCGATGTTTGCGGGATTGACGCCCTCGACATCCTTGTACGGATCGATGCGGTACTGGGCCGCGGCCGAGTCGATATGCGCGGGCAGCGGCAGTTGCAGCAGGATGCCGGTAACCGTCGGATCAGTATTGAGTTGCGCGATGACCTCGTGCAGGCGCTGCTGGGATGTGTGCTGGGGCAGCTCGACGAGCTCGTATTCGACGCCGACGACGACGCTCAGATGTCGCTGGGAGGCCGCGATCGTCGGTTCCGACCAGGATCGCGCACAGGCGGATCCGGCCGTGCGCTGCGTTGAACTGCGCGACCGAGCGCGTCACCTCCGCACGGATCTCGGCGGCGTACGTCCGGCCGTCGAGAATTTCGGGCATGCGGTTCCCTCGGTGGACCTGGCGCAGTTTGTGCCGGGCCGTGCGGGATGATGGCCCCGGGCGCGCCCTGACGCAAGCGCGAGAGGGCGCCGGCGGGCGGCGGCACATGGAATGGTCGACGATCCGGGTTCGGTTTGCCCTCGTCGTCCCATAAACTGGTTAACCGGAGCAAAAAAGAGATTGTGACGCGCCAGGCAGTTGGCTAAGCTTACCCAATAAGTCGATCATCAGGCCCGGATGGTTAGTTGAGCGGCTGAGGTATCCCCGATGCGCAACCTGACAGGCGTTGGACCCCCTCTCGTGGGTTGGTCGATTCTTCTCGCCCTGGCGACGCTCTGCCTCCCCGTGCGGGCGGCCGAGCGGGTCGTCCTGTGCGAAGAATTCACCAACCGTTACTGAGAGTCCTGTGGCAGCGCGGGTCACGCGCTGGACATGCTGCTGACGGTATTCCCGGACTCGCTGGCGTTCGTCCAGTACCAGATCTTCGACGACACGTCGACGCCGTGGGGCGATGCGCGCTGGGACTTCTACTCCTTCCAGTACACGCCCTCGGCGGTGTTTGACGGCGGCGACTTCGTCATCGGCTCCGTCCACGACGACGTCCAGCAGTACAACATTTATCGGGCGAACCACCTCCTGCCGGATCGCGAGATTCCGACGGACGTGACGTTGCACGTCAGTGCCACGCCGTTGTTCGGGCAGACGTATCGCGTCACGGTCGCGGTCGGCCTGGAGGCCGGCGGCGCGGCCAAGACCGTCCGGCTGTTCCTGGTCCAGGTGCTCGACCACTGGCCCAGCTTCAAGCCGTACCACCGCAACGGCTTCAAGCAGGCGGCCCCCACCGTGGACGTGGCGCTGATCCCCGGCGACGTTCAGACGTTCGAGGTCGATTTCGAGTTCGACGCCGACAGTTGGGCAGCCCAGCAGGACATCAAGCTCATCGCCTGGGTCGCGCAGCCGTATGACGTCGGTCCGGCCGTCGTGTTCCAGGCGGCCACCCGCTGCTGGCCGCTCCTGTCGTTCCCGGGCGACGAAGACGGGGACGGCGTGGCCGACGAGATTGACAACTGCCCGATTCGCTACAACCCGGACCAGGCCGACGGCGACGACGACGGGGCCGGCGACGTTTGCGACAACTGCCTCGCGCTGGCCAACCCGGACCAGACCGACGAGGACGAAGACAGCTTCGGCGATGCCTGCGACAACTGCGGCGTGATGCACGCGCTGGACCAGATGGATACCGATGCCGACGGCGTCGGCGATCCGTGCGATGCCTGTGCCGAGTTGCCCGTGCCCGGCGGAGTGGACTTCTCCGGCCGGCCGCTCGGCGCGCTGGATTTCGATTGCGACGTCGATGAGAGCGACCTCCAGCAGTTCGGTACCGCCCTGGGCGGGCCTGGAATCGTCGGACCGCCGCCGGGCTTCGACGAGCTGACATTTGAGCGGGCCGACACCGATGACGACGGCGACGTGGACCTGGCCGATTTCGCACCGATGCAGGTCAACGTCACCGGCTCGATGTGGTTCCCGCCGATGTACACCGGCGCGGCGAGCTGCATCGAATGCCACGGCGAGCAGCACGGCGACTGGTACCAGACGATTCACCGCACGGCCTTCCAGACGCTGGTGGACAGCGGCGACGGCGACAACGTGCTGTGCTACCCGTGCCATTCGGTCGGCTACGGGACGCCCAGCGGCTTCGTCGACCTCGAAACGACCCCGCACCTCGCGGGCATCCAGTGCGAGAACTGCCACGGCCCCGGCAGCAACCACGCGGTGGACCCGGAGGAGCCGCTGGTGCTGCAGTACGCGTCGTCGTTCTGCGGCTCGTGTCACCAGTCCTGCCACGGCCTGTGCGGCGAGAATCACCACCCGCAATTCGAGCAGTGGTCGCTCTCCGGCCACTCGCAGGCGCTGCTGGACTTATGGGCCGACCCGGAGGCGGAGGACGCGTGCCTCCAGTGCCATTCGACCGAATACCGGCTGACCGGCGGCGGCGAGCTCGGGCTGTACGACGTCAATACGGCGGTCGAGTGCGTCATGTGCCACGACCCGCACGGCGGCCCCAACCCGGGCCAGCTGCGCCTGCCCGCGTACCAGCTGTGCGCCGACTGCCACACGATGGGCGAGGTGAGCTACTGGGACGAGCCGAAGCAGCCGCAGACGGAGATCCTGCACGGCTTCGGCGGGTACCTGCTCGACGGCACGCCCATGGAGGGCCCGTGGTCGATGCACTGGTGGGGCATCGCCGACGAGTGCCGGGTGTGCCACGTGCTCGAAGAGCCGTATGGCGGGCCGGACCACCCGGTGAACAGCGGTCACACGTTCGAAGCGAACATGCGGGCCTGCCTGCCATGCCACTCGGAGGAGACCGCCACGCTGCTGGTGCAGTCGATGCGCGAGGAAGTCGAGACGCGGCTGGCGCTGATCGCCCGCTACTTCGACTACGAGGACCCGCTCTACATCGACCCGGAAGGCCTGGAGCCCGAGCAGTTCACGGCCTGGGTCATCACGTATTTCAACTTCCAGCTGGTCCAGGCTGACCGCTCGCTCGGCTCGCACAATCCGGCCTACACCCGGGCCCTGCTGGCCGAGGCTGAGGAGTTTCTCGGCATCGCACTGTGGCGCGGCGCCACGGACGGCCGCTGGCCGTTTGACCTGAGCTGGCCGTTCGAAGTTCCCGCCGACGACCACAAGGAGCCGGAGGTGCGGCGATGAGGATTTCGCGCCGTGATTTTCTGAAGCTGGCGGGTGCTGCCGTCGCGGCGGGGCACATGTCCGCCGCCGCACTGGCCAGGCTCGAGGAGCGATTGCGCGCGCCCGGCGGCCCGCGCGTGATCTGGCTGCAGGGCGCCGGCTGCGACGGCTGCGCGGTCTCGTTCTTGAACAGCATTCACTACGCCAGCGTGGATGGACTGCTGCTCAACACGATCGACCTGCGCTTCCAGAACAACCTGATGGCCGCCGCCGGCGACCTGGCGGTTTCGGCCGCCCAGGCCGCGGCGGTCGAACCCGGGTACATCCTGATCGTGGAAGGCGCGATCCCGGTCGGAGCGGCGGGCAAGTACTGCCGCCTGTGGACCGACATGACGATGGCGCAGGCCGTGACGAGCTTCAGTACGAACGCCGCATACATCATCGCCCTGGGGGCGTGTGCTTCGTTCGGGGGCGTCTCGTCCGGCGCGCCGAACCCGACACAGGCCCGCAGCGTGCGCCAGCACCTCGGCGGAGACGATCCGCGGCTGATCAACCTGCCCGGCTGCCCGGCGCACCCGGACTGGCTCGTGGGCACCATCACCTACCTGCTGACCGCCGGCCATCTGCCGCCGCTCGATTCGCACCGCCGGCCGCTGTCGTACTACAGCAACAAGGTGCACGACTTCTGCTTCAACCGGCGCAAGTTCTGCGAAGAGCCGGTGTTTGCGGAGAAGCTCGGGGACGAGGGCTGCATGGAGTTCCTGGGCTGCAAGGGCAAGCACACGCGTTCCGAGTGTCCGCTGCGCAAGTGGAACAGCAGCGGGCCGGGCGAGTACGGCGTGAACTGGTGCATCGGGGCCCGCAGTCCCTGCATCGGATGCGTCAATCCCGGCTACCCCGACGCGATGTCACCGTTCTACCAGTATCTCCCGCCGCCGCAGGACGGGTGCGACGGGGGCGGACGGGGCCAGACGCCCGGCGAGGAATTGGGGACGACGCCGCCGGTGCAGTTGCGGCGACGCCGGCGCGGACGTGCGCAGACGGGTCCCGCGTCTGAGGAAGGGAGCCGCTGATGCCAACGACAATCACGCTTGATCCCGTCACCCGCATCGAAGGTCACCTGGAGGTCCAGGTGACGGTGGATACCGTCGGCGGCCAGCAGCAGGTGGTGGAGGCCCACAGCGCCGGCAAGATGTTTCGCGGGTTCGAGATGATCCTGGCGGGCCGCGATCCGCGCGACGCCGGCCTGTACACGCAGCGAATCTGTGGCGTCTGCCCGGTATCACACGCGATCGCTTCGTGCCTGGCGCTGGATGATGCCTTCGGCGTCACGCCGCCGGGCAACGGCCGGATCCTGCGGAATCTGATCGCGGCGGGCAACTACCTCGATTCGCACGTGCTGCACTTCTATCACCTGTCGGCGCTGGACTTCGTCGACACGAGCGGCATCCTGGACATGGCGCCCTGGACGCCCCGGTTCTCCACGCCCGACATGATCACCGGCGGCACGGCCGCCACGCTGGTCGAGCACTACGTCACGGCGCTGACGCTGCGGCGCAAGATGCACCAGATGATCGCACTGTTCGGCGGAAAGATGCCGTGCACCGGATCGATCGTGGTGGGTGGCTGCACCGAGCATGTGAGCACCGAGAAGATCGCGGCCTTCCGCGCCCTGCTGACCGAGATCCGGCAGTTCATCGACACGGTATACGTGCCGGACGCGAACCTGCTGGCCGCGCAGTTCCCGGCGTACTACAGCCTCGGGACCGGCTACGGCAACCTGCTCTCGTTCGGCGTGTTCGAGTTGAACGACAGCGGCTCGAGCAAGCTGTTCGGCGCAGGCCGCTACGTCGGTGGCGCGCCGGCCGCGTTTGATCCCGCCGCGATCACCGAGGAGGTGCTGTACTCCTGGTACACGCCCGAGAGCGGCGGCGCGAACCCGGCGCAGGGCGTAACGGTACCGGATGCCGAGAAGGCCGGCGCTTATTCCTGGACGAAGGCCCCGCGTTATCTCGACCAGCCGTATGAGGCCGGTCCGCTGGCGCGCCTGTGGATCAACGGCCTGTACACGCACGGCATTTCCATGATGGATCGGACCGTCGCGCGGGCGCTCGAGACGCAGATGCTGGCCAATGCCATGGACGGCTGGCTGGACCAGTTGGAACCCGGCGCACCGGCGTATGCAATCAGCACCACGCCGGCCAACGCGACCGGAATGGGCCTGACGGAGGCTCCGCGCGGCGCGCTGGGACACTGGCTGACGGTGACGGACTCGGTGATCTCGCGTTACCAGGTCATCACGCCGACGGCCTGGAATGCGTCGCCGCGCGACGACGGCGGTCTGCGCGGGCCGGTCGAGCAGGCCCTGATCGGCGTGCCCGTAGCGGATATCCAGCAGCCGGTCGAGGTGCTGCGCGTGGTGCATTCGTTCGATCCGTGCCTGGCCTGCGCCGTACACCTGGTGCGTGCGGACAGCCGCAAGCCGGGCGTGAAGATCCTGGTTCCACCCGCGCCGCGCTAGGCGCCGGGGAAGACAAGACGCATGAATGACGGCGTCGCACCCATCCTGATTCTCGGCCTGGGCAACCTGCTCCTGCGCGACGAAGGCGTGGGGGTGCACGCGGCCCAGGTGCTCGCGCGGGCCCAGCTCCCGCCGGAGATCGAGGTGTGCGACGGCGGAACCGCCGGCCTGGCACTGCTGGATGTGCTGGCCGACCGGCGGAAGGTCGTCGTAATCGACGCGGTCGATGCGGCCGCGCCGCCGGGCACGATCCTGCGCCTGGCGCCGGCGCACCTGATGGCCGGCGGCAACCAGGCGGTGTCGCTGCACGAGCTGGGGCTGCTCGAGACCTTGCAGTTGGCGCGGCGCCTCGGCTGGGCGCCGGACGAGGTGGTGATCCTCGGCGTCGTGCCCCAGGCGCTGGACGCCGGGCTCGAACTTTCGCCGCCGGTGCAGGCGGTGCTATCCGTGCTGATGGAGATGGCGCTGACGGAAGCGGGGGCCGTCGGCTGGGGCTGCGACGGGCAGGGCCCGCCGGGGTCGTGCGGAGTAGACGCACCTCGCGGGCCTGCCCGTCCGTTCGCGCCGCTTGCCTGCGGCCGCGGGGAAAAGGAAGACTGACCATGCGACCGTTCGCCGCGTTGGTTCTGATCGTGCTCGTCCTGGCCGCCCGGCCCGCCGCGGCCGAGCCAGCCTTCGGGCAGAACTGTCTGAGCTGCCATAGCGTGTGGCTCTCGGACGCCCTGACGATTGTCGGCGCCGACACGACCGCGGACCCCGATGAGAGCTACACCGGCGCCCCGGACCGCGGCGAGCTGCCGACCTTTACCGGCTACCTGGGGAGCAGCCGGGCGCTGCGTGCGGCGGTCGGCGAGCTGCTGCCCGGCGACACGTATGCCGTGACGCTGTACCGGCTCCGCTACAGCGGGGTGGAGAGCGACGGCATGCTGCATTACGGTGCGGACTGCGATTGGGCGCAATGGGGCGAGTCGGCCCACTGGTATTCCGATCCAGTCATCTTCTACAGCTGGGGTGACGGCCCTTCCCAGTTCGCCTACCAGCTCGACATCGAACCCTCGTCAGACCTGGACTACTACGACCTGGTGCTCGGCGTCGCGGGGCGCCTGGCTGACACCAACGAGCTCTTCTACTGCGAAGAGCACTTCTACCTGTTGCTCGCGGAATCAAACCCCGGCGACTGCAATTGCGACGGGGTGATCAACGCATTCGACATCGATGCCTTCGTGCTGGCGCTGACCGACGCGGAGCAGTACGCGACGCAGTACCCCGATTGCCCGCTCGCGAACGCGGACGCCAACGGGGACGGCGTCGTGAACGTCTTTGACATCGATCCGTTCGTGCAGTTGCTGACGCCGGAGTAAACCGACGGCTCAGCCGGGCGGGGGAGCGGGCGACCGCGCCGCGCGGCCGCCGGCCCAGGTGTGCAACGCGTCGAGGAGCGGGCGGCGCTTGGGCCGCTGTGTCTCGAACCCGCACGCAACCAGCTCGTCGAGCGCGCGATCCAGTGTCCAACCCTGGCACGCCAGGCGGAAGGCGGCGCACAGCACGCCCGTACGGTGGAAGCCCTGTTCGCAGTGCACGAGGACCGGACGGGTTGCGGGGTCGGCTACGAGGGCGACGAACCGATCGAACACGTCGGCGGGCGGGGTGGCGCGATCGGAGAAAGGCATGTGAACAAGCGGGACGCCATGTGCGGCGCACCAGCGTCGTTCCTTGCGAAACCAGCGTCCACGGAGGGGATGCCGGGTCCCGCCCCGCGCCACGACGACGCAGCCCAGGCCGTGCTCGCGGCGGATTTCTTCGAGGTCGCGCGTCCGCGGCTGTCCACAGCGCAGGAGGATGCCGGGTTCCACCACGCGGAAGTGCGTCAGCCCGTCGTAGCGGCTGCCCACCAGGCCCGCCAGCCACAGGCGCCACTGGTGCGCGTCGCGCCAGCCGGCGCGGATGTTCGGGGCGGTCATTTCGTCTCGCTGACCAGCGTGCCCAGCGGCTCGCCCAGCGCGACCCGCTGCATGGTCCCCGGCTGGAACAGGTTGAAGACGATGATCGGGACGCGGTGCTGCTGGCAGACGTCGACCGCACTGACGTCCATCACCTTGAGCCGACCGTCAATCACCTCGTTATAGGTGAGGCGATCGTAGCGCCTGGCGTGGGGGTTCAGCTTGGGATCGTCGTCGTACACGCCGTCGACCTTGGTCGCCTTCAGCAGCACGTCGGCCCCCAGCTCCGCCGCCCGCAGCGCTGCACACGAGTCGGTCGTGACGTGCGGATTGCCCGTCCCGCCCGCGAGGATCACGATGCGGCCCTTTTCCAGGTGCCGCAGGCAGCGGCGCCGGATGAACGGCTCGCACACGCGGCTGATCGACAGCGCACTCTGCACGCGCGTGTTGTGGCCGAGGCGCTCGAGACCCTCCTGCAATCCGAGCGCGTTGAGCACCGTCGCGAGCATGCCCATGTAGTCGGCGGTGGCGACGTCGATGCCCAGTTCGCCGGCGAAGCGTGCCCCGCGCAAGAAATTGCCGCCCCCGACGACCACCGCGACCTGCACGTGCAGCCGGGCCAGCGCGTCGATCTCCCGCGCGACGTGGTCCAGTTCGGCCCGCTGAATGCCGAACCCGCCGGGCGGGCAGAAGCCCTCACCGCTGATCTTCAGGACAACCCGCCGATACCTGGATGTTCCGCTGGTCATGGCGCCGCGCTCGCTCGAATCCCGTGGAGAGGGATCATAGCTGGCGCGGCGCGCGGGGGCCAGCCGTCGGCCGCTTATTCGACCTGGAACAGCGGCGTGGACAGGTAGCGCTCGCCGGCGGACGCGAGGACCGTCACGATCACCTTGTCCTTGTTCTCCGGCCGCCGGGCCACCTGGTCGGTCGCACACAGCGCCGCGCCGGAGCTGATCCCGCACAGGATCCCCTCTTCGCGCGCGGCGCGGCGGGCCCAGGCGAACGCATCGTCGTTCGACACCGTCACGACGTCATCGACGACGTCCAGGTTGAGCACGTCGGGAATGAAGCCGGCGCCGATGCCCTGGATCTTGTGCGAGCCGGGCTGCAACGGCAGCCCCGCCTTCTGCTGGGAAATCACCGGCGAGGCCACCGGCTCGACGGCGACGCAGCGGAACGACGGCTTGCGCTGCTTGATCACCTCGCCGACGCCGGTGATCGTCCCGCCTGTCCCCACGCCGGCCACGAGGATGTCCGCCTGGCCGTCGGTGTCGCGCCAGATTTCCTCGGCGGTCGTCCGGCGATGGATCTCCACGTTCGCGGGATTCTTGAACTGCTGGGGCATGAAGCCGCTGGGCGTCTCGCGCAGTAGCGCGTCAGCCCGCGCGATGGCGCCGGGCATGCCCTCGGTCGCGGGCGTCAGCACGAGCTCGGCCCCGAGGGCGCGCAGCACGGCGCGCCGCTCCACGCTCATGCTTTCGGGCATCGTCAGGATCAGCCGCAGCCCCTTCGCGGCGCACACGAAGGCGAGCGCGATGCCGGTGTTGCCCGAGGTCGGCTCGATGATCACGGAGTCGGGCGTGATCCGCTCGCGGGCAATGCCGTCTTCGATCATCGCCACGCCGATGCGATCCTTGACGCTTTTCAGCGGGTTGTAGAATTCGAGCTTGGCGTAGACGCGCGCGTGGCTGTGGATGATCTTGTTGATGCGGATCAGCGGCGTCGCGCCGACCGCCCTCGTGACGTCCTCGAACAAGCGGGCCATCTTGCACTCCTCAGGCGCCTGCATCCGACATGCCGGACCGGTTCGCGGCTGCCCCGGGCGGAGCGGATGGGCGGCTGATGAAACCGCACCTAACCAGAGCCATTCTGGTCGGCGCGGCAGGGGAAGTCAATTCGTTGTTGCTGGGCACGCGCGCGGGATGCCCTATAATTCGGCATGCCCGTTCCGGCCGAGTACGAGGCGATGACTTCCTGGCTGCACGCCTGTCGGCGGCCGTTGCTGCTGACGCATCGCCGGCCCGACGGCGACGCCCTGGGAGCGCTGGCCGGCCTGGCCCTGGGCCTGCGGCAACTGGGCCCGGCGCCCCGGGTCGCCCTGTACGAGCCGTTTCCGCCGCGCTACGCCGTTCTGGCCGACAGCCTGGCCTGGGACGATCGGCCCGCAGCGGCCCGCGAGCTGATCGCCGCCTGCGACGCCGTCGTCGTGGTCGATACGTCCTCGTACCAGCAACTCGCCCCGGTTGCCGACCTGCTGTCCACTGCGCCGCGCACGCTGGTGGTGGACCATCATGCGACCGCCGACCCGATCGGCACGCGCGCGGGCGATTGCCGCGTGACGGACGTCAGCGCCAGCGCCGTGTGCGTGCTGATCGCCGAGTGGATGGAGCAGGCGGGGCTGGCGTTCACGCCCGAGATCGCGGTGGCCCTGTTTACCGGGATTGCGACCGACTGCGGGTGGTTCCGGTTCTCCAGCACGGACGCGCGGACGCTGCGCATGGCGGCGGACCTGGTCGGCGCCGGGGCTGCGCCGAACGCGATTCACGCCGCGATCTACGAGCAGGACGCGCCGGCCAAGCTGCACCTGATCGGGCGGATGCTCCAGTCGCTCGAGCTGTTCGCGGGCGGCCAATTGGCCGCGATGTACATCCGCCAGGCGGATTTCGAGGCCGTCGGGGCCGACTCGCACATGACCGAGGACGTGGTCAACGAGGCGGCGCGGCTGGGTTGCACGGAGGCAACCCTGCTGTTCACCGAAGAGCCGCACGACATTCGCGTGAACTTTCGCAGCAAGCGCCGGCTCGATGTGTCCGCGCTGGCCGCGCAGTACGGCGGCGGTGGCCACGCCCGTGCGGCCGGGGCACGACTTACCGGCCCGTGGGAGCAGGTGGTGCCGCCGGTGATTCAGGCCGCCGTGGCCGCGCTGGAGGCCATGCCGGCCGGGGCTGGGGAACAGGAGCAGCGCCGTGGCGCGTCCGGTTGAACTTGGCTGTCCGGCGATCCGCGTGGTGATGATGCCGCGCGACACCAATCCGCACGGGACGATTTTCGGCGGGGTATTGCTGAGCTACATCGACCAGGCCGGCGCGGTGGCGGCGCGCGAGTACGCCTCGCAGCGTTTCGTGACTGTGGCGATGGATCGCGTGGAGTTTCACCAGCCGGTGCAGGTGGGCGACGTGCTGAGTTTTTACGCCGCGCTGGAGCGCGTGGGGTGCACGTCGGTGACGATGCGGATCAGCGTGCAGGCCGAGCGTTTCGCCGATCCGCGGCAGGTGGTGCCCGTCACGGAAGCGTTCGTGACGTACGTGGCGGTCGATGAGCAGCGTCACGCCGTCCC
>CAZVRR010000102.1:0-11929 GCA_964629745.1 uncultured Planctomycetales bacterium
CCCGTTGCTTGCATACGCCTCCGTGGCCACCCGGACGCTGGGAGCGCTCCGACGATATGACGAACGACACTTCACCTTCGAATCAGCCGTCCGCCGGTGCCGGCATGCCTGCTCCGCTCGTGGACTGTGACCTCCCTTGCCTCGGCTGCCGCTACAACCTGCGCGGCCTCGCCGGCGACCCGGTGCGCTGCCCCGAATGCGGCCAGCTCAACAGCCTGGGCGTGCTGGAAATCCCGGAGTCGCTGGTCCGGCAGCGGCTGCGTGCGATGGAGTCAGCCCTGGTCGTCGCCCTCGGCGCACTACTGGTTGCGGTGTCGTCCTTGTCCATCCCGGCGATCGTGCTCCTTGACGCGGTGCGAGGCGTTCCCAGCAAATTCACAGAACCTGAAAGCTTCGCCTGCCTCGTCTCTCCAACCATTCTCACACTCCCCGTATGGTTCTTCACAACGCTGTGGATTCGTCACTCCTGCCGCAAGAAGACCGGTTGGGCTCGGGCGCTGGCGCGATACTACGTCTTCGGGCTCATCAGCGGCGGAGTTCTCCTTGCCGGCCTGCTCGTGAGCGTCGAGCTCTGGAATGCGGGGTCTCTCACGCTCGATTTCCTGCTGACCGCAGCCATCCTGGCCAGCGCGGTACTGATCGTGAAATGGACCCTGCTACCCCGTTGCCGCCGCGCGACGGAGGCGATTCACGAGCTCCAGCGCGACGCGGTAATCGACGCGCTCCGGGCCGAGGCGCGCGCCCGTCTCCAGCATGCCCGCGCGCCCGTGTCACCTCCCGGCTGAACAGCCGGCACGTTCCGCAGAAAGGTGTACGCCCGCACCGGCCGCGCGGTACGATGCAGTGGGCCAGGTCAACCTTTCAGGTGCAAGCCATGAGAACGAGGAACATCCCGCCTGTCATGCTATTCGCTGCCATCGCCGTCCTGCCGCTCGCGCCCGCCGCGGCGCAGGAATACCAGATCGACGACCTCGGCACCCTGACCGGTCGCAGCAGCTCCGCCATGGCCATCAGCGATACCGGCTACGTCGTGGGCTACAGCTCGGTGTCGGGCGATTTCAGCGGTGAGCCGTGGTTCAACCACGCCTTCCGCTGGTACCGCGGCACAATGGAGGACCTCGGCGTGCTCGGCGACGATGTGCCGCCGGAGGTCTTCCCCAAGCCCGATTCGTTCGCCGAGGGCGTGAACGCACTGGGCCAGGTGGTGGGCAAGTCAAACCAGCCGTTCCAGCCGTACCAGGCCTTCCTGTGGCTGCCCGAGCCCGCGTACGGCCTGCCTGCCGGCATGAACGCTCTGCCGGAACTGCCGGGCGGCGCGACGCTCGCCCACGACATCAATGACGCCGGGCAGATCGTCGGCGAGTCGCGCGAATCCGGCGCACTCGCGCCGCGCCCGATCCTCTGGCAGTACGACGGCGCCGCCTGGACGATCACCGACCTCGGCACGCTCGGCGGGCCCTACGGCCGGGCGTACGGCATCAACCAGAAGGGCCAGGTCGTCGGCCATGCCAACGCGCCCAACGGCGAGCTGCGCAGCTTTCTCTGGCTCCCGGAGCCCGACTACGGCCTGGCGGCCGGCATGCACGACCTGCATCCCACACATGGCAGCGGCGGCGCATACGGGCTGAACGAAAAGGGGCAGGTCGTCGGCACGGTCGGCGCGGGCGCGGGTTATATCTGGCTGCCCGCGCCCGATTACGGCCTGCCCGCCGGCCTGCACTTCTTCGACGTGACGGCGATTCCGGATGGCGCCGCGGCCTCGCCCGAAGCGATCAACAATGCCGGCCAGGTCGTCGGGCAGTTCGCGCAGGTGATCTATCTCGATCCGCCAGGCACCTACGTGACGCACTGGAGCGGGTTTGCCTGGGAAAGTGACACGATCGTTCTGCTGGAAGAACTCGTTCCGGCGGGTTCGGGCTGGCATCCGACGGTCGCGCGCGACATCACAGAAGGCGGAAAGCTGGTGGGCGGCGGCGCGCCGCCCAGCCCGCCCGACCAGGGCCACGCCTTCCGCATGACACCCCACGCTCCGGGTGACCTGAACTGCGATGGCGCGGTGAACGCGTTCGACATCGATCCGTTCGTGCTGGCCCTGACAGACGCTGTCGCGTACGAAGACGCCTGGCCCGACTGCAATCGCTTGAACGCAGACGTGAACGACGACGCCGTCGTGAACGCCTTCGATATCGATCCGTTCGTGGAACTGCTCGCCGGATCGTAGCGGATGGGAGATTGAAGACTGACGGGCTCGCCTTCCGGCGTCCGTCACGTCGATGAGCGCCCGGTAAGCGTGGGCGATTCCGTGCACATGCGCACCGCCTGACGCGCGGGTCAGCTGCGCACTCCGCGCGCCCACAATTCCGCGTCATGTCACCGATCGTGAAACCCCCAGGGCCTGCCGAGCTACAGTTCCTATGGGGATCGGGCCTGCGCGGCACACTGATCGCCCTCGCGCGAGCGCAATTGTGCCGGCGCATCGAAGGAGCATGCCATGAAACGGACCTCACTCGCCGCTCTCGTTCTCTTCCTCTGCGCGATCGTGCCACTTGGCGCCGCCGCACTCGTCATCGATACCGTCCCGATCGGCAATCCCGGGAACCCGCCGGACACGCGCTACGGGACGCCGGGCTTCGGGGCGGTGCCCTACACGTACGAGATTGCCCGCTACGAAGTGACGGCCGGCCAGTACACCGAGTTTCTGAACGCCGTCGCCGACGCGGACCCCTACGGGCTCTACAACACATTCATGTGGTCCAGCGCGTACGGCTGCCGGATCGAGCGCAGCGGCTCGTCGGGAAGCTTCACCTACAGCGTGGCCCCGGAATGGGCGGCGCGCCCGGTGAACTTCATCAGTTGGGGTGACGCCGCACGCTTCTGCAACTGGCTGCACCATGGTCAGCCGGAGGGCCCGGAGGGGTTTGGCACGACCGAAGATGGCGCGTACTTCCTCGACGGCGCGGTCAGCGCTGACGTGCTCATGGAGATCGACCGCCAGCCCGGCGCGGTCTGGGCGATCCCGACGGAAGACGAGTGGCACAAGGCCGCGTATCACAAGAATGACGGCGTTACGAACCACTACTGGGACTATCCGACCGCCAGCGACAGCCCGCCCATCAATGACGTGCTCACGCCGGACCCGGGAAACAGCGCCAACTATTACGAGGGCGACTACACGATCGCCGCTCCCTACTGGCGCACCGACGTCGGTGAGTTCGAGAACAGCGCCGGCTCCTACGGCACGTTCGACCAGGGCGGCAACGTCTGGGAATGGAACGAAGCCGACCTGCTCTACCACAGCTCGCGCGGCATGCGCGGCGCGTCGTTCTATCATTACGGCGTCGAGCTCCTGCACGCCTCCACGCGCAGCAGCGAGCCGCCCACCGTCGAGGAGAGCTTTCTCGGCCTCCGCCCGGTGCGGCTGATTTCGTCGGCCGGCGTCCCCGGCGACCTGAACTGCGACGGCGTCATCAACGCCTTCGATGTCGATCCATTCGTGATGGCGCTGACGGACCCGGACGGCCATGCGACCACCTACCCCGACTGCGACGCCCTGCTGGCGGACATCACGGGAGATGGTGCGGTCGATGCCTTCGACATCGATCCGTTCATCCTGCTGCTCACCGGCGGCTGAGCCGATACGGCCGCTGTCGGATGCCAGGCCCGGCTGCTGACTGGCAACCCCGTACGATCCGGACTGGGATCCCAGCAAGCCATGATCGCACGAGCGCGGAGCGGCCCGGCTTTCCGGAAGTGCGGTCGTGTCCCCCCTGTGCCCCTGGACCCGGGTCGAGTGGCATCGTAAGCTCTGGATCCCTGCGGCCGGCGCGCGGAGTCCCGCACGCGGACTTCGATTGCGCGAGGTGTGGTCGAGGTGATTTGCTGTTGACTGGGATCGCCGGCGAATGGACGTTCACGAGGATCGGCGCCTCCTATGCCACGCGCCCGGTGCCGCATCCGAAGTGCCCGGGGGGCCAGCAGAGTGAATGGCGAATGGCTTGAGGCTGCCGATCCCGCGCCCACTTCGCGCACGATTGACTATGACCTTCCCTGCGTGAAGTGTGCCTATAACCTGCGCGGCCTCGCCGGCGACCCTCTGTGCTGCCCGGAGTGCGGGCACCTGAACCCCGTCGGGGTGCACGGCCTCCCCGAACCCCTGGTGCGTCGGCGCCTCCGCAGCATGGAACGGCCGTTGCTCATGTGCGTGGCCGCGATCCTCTTCGGGCTGCCCTGCATGGTCATGGCAATCGTCTTGTCACTACCGCCGACAGGCAGCTGGGACGAAATGCCGTGCTGCCTGAGTGCCGGAGGCATCGCCGTGTTGTGGTGGTGTGTCGCGGCCGGCGAGTTCCGCGGGTCGTGCCGCGGCAAGGTTGGCTGGCTCAGCCTGCTGGTCCGCTACCACGTGCTCGGCATCGGCGCCGCTGTGCTGAGTCTCGGGATCATCATCCCGGCCGGAGTGTTGTGGGACCCCACCGGGCGCGGAATGCGCATCTGGAATTTCGTTGTCCCGGCGGTTGCCTGCCTATGCGTAATCGTTGGGATCAAAGCGCTGATCGCACCTGCCTACCGCCGACTGATGGACAGTATTCACGAGCTCCAGCGCGAGAGGGCGATCGATGAACTGCGCGCGGAGGCACGCGCGCGGGTTCGCGTCGCCCACGCGTCCGGAGAGAAATCAGACTGACCGCTCGCGCGTGCCGCCAGCAGCCGCGCGGAGGTTTTGTGTAAGGCAGTGCTTGCCCTGCACTAAGGCCACCTCGCCGCCGCAGACCACGGCCGCACGGATACCCGAACGGCGATTGTGTCCGATTGCTTCATAAGGCACCTCCTGCAATCGGGCTTCGCGGGAGCGCGGCCGTGCCACCCTTCATGAGACCTTGCTCGTGCAAGCCCCGCACTGCAAGCCCTTCGCGCTCTTCGCGACATTCGCGGTGCGCGGCGCCGCCAGCCCTTCAGCACATGTCGCACCGGCCGATCGTCAGCGCATCAGCAGGAGGTACACGGCGAGGATCAGCCCCACGAGGGCGAGAAGGCCGGCCAGCGCCAATTCGGGGCCGATCCTCGTCGGTCGCGGTGCCGCGGCCCGCTTGAAATCCGCGGAAAACGCCGCGAAGCGCAGCGCTCCGACAATGTTCGCGCCGACGCCGACCATCAGCAGCGCCGCTCCCACCCACACCGAAAACCCGGTCGAGGGCGGCTCGACAACCTGGCGCGCCATCGCCAGCTCGCGGAGAAACAGCCCGAACCGCGCCACCACGAACCCCAGCCCCATCAGCGTCACGCCCGTGCGGATCCACGCCAGCATGGTCCGCTCGGCGGCAAAGAACACGCGCAAGTCCCCCGCCTCCGGCACGTCCGCCCCCATACCACCGCTCCGCTCATCCATCCCCAGGCTCCACCAGGCAGCTCAATAGACCTTACGTCGCGTGCATCGCACACTTGATGGTGACACTTCGGCCCCGACGGTTGCCGCGCCGCTACCCCAGCCGCCGGGCCGTGACCGTCTGCCGCCGGACCAGCTCCGGCACCACGTCCTCCCCCGCATCGAGCCCGGTCGCGAATTGCAGCTCGTTCATCGTCCGCTCCGTCTGCACCATGCTCGAGGCGACCGCATCGACCTGCGTCGAGATGAAGTCGGGCTCCTGGCGGTTCACGGCCAGCTCGCTCAGCGCGCGGATCTTGTTCTCCAGACGCTCGAGCTCCAGCTTGACCAGCTCGTGGTTATCCAGCGCCTTCTGGAAGTTCACCAGCCGGTCGCGGCAGGTTTGCAGGTTGTCCTCGATGGCCTTGCGCACCTTCTGCCGCTGCTCCCCCTCGGGCACGCGCTCGCTCTTCTTCAGCCGCTCTTCCAGGTCAGCGATGTCGCGCTCGATCTGCAACCGGCTCGTGTGCTGCTGGAAACGCTCGAGCGAGTAGGCCGTAAACAGCAGACGCAGGTAGATCCACAGCAGCCGGTCCAGGCCCGCGATCTGCAACTCCTCGAGCGGCAGCGGCTCGCCCGCGCGCCGGGGGTCCTTGATCTCGATCGCGAGCTGCCGCAGTTCCAGGCAGCGTGCCCGCAGCGTCTCGAAGCGGCGCAGCGACTCCGGCGGCAGCGTGGCCAGGATCCGGTCCAGGAGCTGCTGCGTCGTCGCCGACCCCTGCTGGCGCGCAGCCTTGGCCGCCTGGGCCATCACGTAAGCCTGGAAGCGTGGATGCGATGCGAGCGCCCCCAGGAACGCGAATTCGCCCGCCAGGGCCAGCGGCATCCACACGTCCGGCCGCCCACTGAGGAACGCGAAGCCCAGCGCCCCGCACAGCGCGAGCAGGTTCCAGCGGTTGGCGAACGCCGCCTTGACCGACTGCCCGAACTGCACCGGACCGCCGCGCTCCACCGGGGACCTTCCTCACACCTGCGCTGTCAGTGTCCTTCTTCCAACTCGCTGATCAGATCCTGGAGGAAACCGACCGTCTCCTGGAAGCGCGCCTGCCGGCGCATCTCCTTGGCGGGCCGGTCGGCCGGTTCGATCACGAGCTCGCGCAGAATCCTACCCGGCGAATTGCTCATCACGTAGGCCCGGTCGCCCAGAAATACGGCTTCCTCGATCGAGTGGGTGACGAAGAAGACCGTCGCCTGCACCTCGCGCCACAATGCCACGAGCAGGTCCTGCATGTGCATGCGCGTCTGCGGGTCGAGTGCCCCGAACGGCTCGTCCATCAGGATGATCCGCGGCCGCAGCACGAGCGTCCGCGCAATGGCGACGCGCTGGCGCATGCCGCCCGACAGCTCGTGCGGATACTTGCTCTCGTCGCCCTCCTTCAGCCCGACCCGCCGGATCCACCAGCGGCCCAACTCGTACCGCTCGCGCCGCGGCACGCCCTGGCATTCCAGCCCGAAGGTCACGTTGTCCAGCACCGTGCGATGGTCGAAGCTCGTGTAATCCTGGAAGACCATCCCGCGGTCGGCGCCGGGCGCCTCGACCGGCCGCCCCTGCACCGTCACCGTGCCGCTGGTGGCGGGATGCTGCGGCGGCAGCCCGGCGATCAGCCGCAGGATCGTGCTCTTGCCGCACCCGCTGGGGCCCAGCACGCACACGAATTCGCCCTTGTCCGGCCGGTCTTCGACGACAAAGGTCACGTCGCGGATGGCCGTGTAGGGCTTCGGCCCTCCGGCGCCGTAGGTCTTCGTCACGCTGCGGAACTCGACGACGGTCGGCCGGGCCACCTCGGCCGGCTGGCGCGGGCGCTCGAGCACCTGCCCCACGCCGACGGGTTCGGCGGCCGGCGCGGGGGCCGCTCGCCCGGGATCGGCAGGTGCGGCGCTCATGTACGTGGTTCCTCCGCGTTCTTCGTCGTGAGCGGCACCGGCATGCCGGTCCCGCTGCGCCAGAACACCGCCTTCAGGCTTTCCCAGCCGTGCAGGCCCACCCCGACCAGTCGGCCCAGCAGACCGTGGCCGCCGTAGCGAAACGGGAACAGGCTGCGCTGGATGGCGAACAGCAGCCGGTCCAGCGCGAGTGCCACGAGCGGGATGATCATCAGCACGAGCAGGATATGCTCGCGCTGCCCGCGGCGCTGCGAGGTGATGATGATGTCGCCGAGCCCGCCGGCCTCGCCGCCGAACTTCACGAGTTCCGCCAGCATGATGTATCCGAAGGCCAGCCCGAACAGCACGCGCAGCGAATTGAACACGCTGGGCAGCGCGAGCGGGACCAGCACTTTCAGTACGACCTGGCGGCGGCGCGCCCCCAGCGTCAGCGCGGTATCCACGTACTGGCTGCCGATGTCGGCGATCGCACCCGCGGTATCGGAGATCACGAACGCCACGCAGGCGATGAAAATGAACATCACTTTCTGCAACTCGCCGATGCCGAACAGCGAAAACGTGAGTGGGATCAGGGCGGCCACGGGGATGTTGCGACCGACGATCGTCAGCGGCGCGAGGAACGCTGCCACGCGGCTGAAGCAGCCGCCCAGCACGCCCAGCGGCACACCGATCGCGGCGGCCAGCGCGAAGCCCAGGGCCACGCGTTTGAGCGTGACGAGCGCATTGCGGAGCAGGGCGCGATCCAGCCACAGGCCGGGCAGCGTGGTGAATGTCTCAGCGGGACTGGGCAGAACGGTGGGTCCCAGGATGCGGCTCTCGGCCTCCCCGCGCGTCACGAACCACCACAGGCCGCCGCACAGGAGCACGCACAGCGCGCCGAACAACACGGCCTGCCAGCGCGGCACGGCGCTGCGCAGCGCCCGGTAGCGGCGCGTGCGTGCCGGCGGCAACGTCGGGTTCGGAACCGCCGGCCCGGCCGGGGTCGCCCCGGCAGCCGGTGTCGCGCTCGGCGGCCGGTTCTCATCCGCTGCTGGTTGCTGTGCCATCCTCCTCCCTTCGCTGCTGCCCGTGTCCGTGTCCGTGTCCGTGCCACTGCTCTGCGAGCAGTGTCTTTCCTACTCCCATCTACACCCACGAAGACACTGCTGAAACAGCAGTGGCACAAACGTAACCGTGCCCGTACACGTGCCACTGCTCTGCGAGCAGTGTCTTCCACTCATCGTGCCACTGCTCTCTGAGCAGTGTCTTCACCTCTCCCACAACTCCAAAGACACTGCTGAAACAGCAGTGGCACCGGCACTCCCCGACCCAAATCAGCCTCTCCAAGTCCTACTCTCGTTCCGCCGGAAAAACCTTCACCTCCACGCGACGATTCTTGGCATGGTTCGTCGGGTCCTGTGAATCGGCGGGCCGGTCCCAGCCCAGCCCCTCCACGCCGAACTGGTTGGGGTTGAGCTTATACTTCTTGACCAGCGCTTCCTTCACGGCGTTCGCACGGTTGAGCGAGAGTTCCTTCACCAGTCCCGCCGTGACCTGTCCCTTCATGGAGCTGTCGGTATGGCCCTCGATGACGATGCGGGCGGCGCCGAACTGCCCGACCAGCCGGGCCACATCTTCCAGCACCAGGTCCACCGTCGGATCGTACAGCTCCTCGACGTTCTTGCCGTCGCGCTGCCGTGTCACGGTCTTGCCCAGGTCCCAACTGTTGGGATAGAAGTGAATGACGACCGTGTTGGTGAGGATCTCGTCCTCCGCCCGGATCTCGCTCACCGTCTTGGGCGCGAACTGGATCTGGTATTCGTCCTTCTGCGAGGCATACTTCTCCTCGCGCCCCAGCTTCTCGATCAGCGAGAAATCCATCACCCGGTCGAACGGCACCGGCTGGTGCGTGATGGCCCCGACGCGCCGGTACAGGTAATACGCCTGGTTCCAGACGCGCTCGAAATTCGTCGGGTTGTTCTGGTTCATGAAGAACTGGTAGTTCTCGGCCCAGTTCGTACCGTGCGCATCGCCGAACATGTTCAGGGCATCGCTGGCCGGGATGTTGTAGCCCTGCGCCATCAGTTCGGCGGCATGCTTGCGCGTGGCCTCGTCGCCCAGCGCGACCATGGCGTCGAAGATCCCGCGCACCAGGCCTTCGATGATCGGCGCGTGATCCTTCGCAAAATCCGCCCGGGCGAACCACACGTCGGCGATCAGCTTGTTCGCCGTCGCCGTCGTCACCAGCATGCGGTTGCCGCGGATCTTTTCGAGGTTGTAGATGTCGGGCGCCCAGGAAACCGCGGCGGCGATGTCCTTCTGTGCATTGAACGCCGCCGCCGCCTGGAACGCGTCTTCCGTGAAGATCATGTTCACTTCGCTCGGCTGCACGCCGCCGGCGACCAGCATGTTCAGCGCGAAGTAGTGCGACGGCGAATTCTGGGCCAGCGCGATCCGCTTGCCGCGCAGGTCGGAAACCGTCTTGACGGCTTCGCGCACCACGATTCCGTCGCCGCCGTTGGACCAGTCGACCTGCTGGTAGATGCGCGGCATCACGCGGCTGTCGCGCGGCTTGCCGGCCGAGTCGACAAACCCCTCCAGGAACAGCGGCACCATGTCGAGCGTGGCCCAGCCGATGTGCACGTCGCCCGAGGCGTACGCGTCGCGCATCGCCACCGGGTTGTCGATCAGCACGAGCTCGACCTTGAAGGTCTTGCCGTCCGGCGTCTTCCAGTTCTGGCCCGCGCGGAACCCGTTGTTCGCCAGGATGATCGGCGCCCAGCCGGCCCAGACATTCAGTGCGAAACGCACGGTGTTGTCCGCGAGCGGCTTGTACGCCGAGATGCCCTTCACTTCGGGCAGCCGCTCGGCGGGCCGGAACTTGTACTCCTTAACCGTCGTGACGCTCGCCGTATCCGGAGCCTCCGGTCCGCCGGCGACGGGAGCGCCGGATTCGGCGGGCTGTGCCGCCGGCGCCGGGGTGGCCGGCGGTGCTTCCGTCCCATCTCGTGGTGTGAAGTACGCGCTGCGGTACACCGCGAACGCGACCAGCCCGAGCACGACCAGGCCGAGCACGACATAAAACGGAGCCTTTGGCTGTCCTGCCATCTGCTTTTCCTCCCGCAGTGGTTTCTGCCAGTCTACCCTCGGAATGCCTCCTGCACGCGTCCGGCCGCTTCTGTTCCCCGGCGGGACGGTGCGCGACTCCGGGCCGCTACGGCTCGTCCGACTCCGCCATGGCTTCCGCCAGGATCCGCTTCTCGTAGATCGCCGAGAGGCGGGCCTCGAGCTGCTTCCCGTCCGCCGCCTCCACGACCATCCCGTTTGCCTCCCGCAGGAAGGCGAAGCGGGCGGCCGCCGTGTCGAATGCGACGAAGTGGATCTCCACGTCGCCGCCGGTCTGGCGGTATAGCTGACGGGCGATCCGGTCCGGCCGCGGTCCGACCGTGTTCTCCCCGTCCGTGATACAGATCAGGTACTTCCGCACGCAGCCCGAGGCGTAGAGCGCCCGGAAGCCCGCCTTCAGGGCCTCTCCAATCGCCGTTCCGCCGCCGACGCGGCCGAGCTCGGCGACCGCTGCGCGCGCCGTCGACGGGTCAAACTCGCTAATCGGCAGCAGCTCGTGCACACCGCTGCTGAAACGATAGATGCCCAGTTGCAGCACGCGGTCCTTGTGTGCCAGCCGCCAGCGCGTCGTGTATTCGACGATCCGATCGACGGCCTGCCGGGCAATCACGTGCTTGGGCAGCAGGGCGCCATCCCGAGCCCGCACTTCCTGGGCCATGCTGCCGGATCCGTCGACCAGCAGCACGACCGCCGTACACAAGCGCTGGTCCGCCGTGGGCAATTCGATCTTCGGGGTGGCGGGCGTCGCCGCGCCGCTTTGCTGATTTGCCTTTCGCGATGCCTGGGACGACTCGCGCTCGCAATCGCTGAATACCAGCAGCGCGCAAAACACCTCCATGGCCAGCCCGGCCCAGCGCGAGCCCGCCTTTGTTCTGCGTGCGCGGACCATCGCGTGCTCCTGCCGCCGGCTCATCCGCGGAACACGGTTTTCGGCCGCGTCGCGTGCATCGCCTGCGCCAGTCGCATGATGTCGTAGGCGGTCAGCTCGCAGAGCAGCTCGGTCACCTGTGCGTGCAGCGCCGCATCGAGCTGCGGCTCGATCTGCTTCATCAGTGCGACCAGCCGCTTTTCCTGCGCATCGACTTCCGACGCGTCGACCACGCCGTCGGCCAGGGCCGCCAGGAACGACCGCAGCTTCCGGGCGTAGGTCTCGATCTGCGGCGCGTCGCCTTTCAGCCAGCTCCGCCGCCCGCCGCGGGCCGCACGCCCAGCGCCCGCACGGGCTCTGGCCGCCGGCCGCCGCACGGCCCTCTTCACGCTCGTCTTGCGCTTGGCCACGTTCAAATCCTCGACTCTCCGCCGCCCGCAGGGGTACGTCGCGGGCGGCTCACTCCTCGATCAGCCGCCGAATCGCCACCAGCCGTTCCTGCAGCGCCGCGCGCCCGCCGTCCTGTGCCACGCGCTCGCGCCACGCCGGCGGCAGGAAGCTGAGCTGCGTGCATTCCAGGACCGCCGCCAGCTCCTGCAGTTCACGCTCGAGCCCCTGCACGGAGGGGATGAACTCGGCGCTCGCCGCCG
>CAZVRR010000103.1:0-11928 GCA_964629745.1 uncultured Planctomycetales bacterium
CGCACCGCACCGCCCCCTCCGCCCCCCGCGGCGCTCCGCCCTCTGCCTCCTGGCACTCTTGTGCGCTGTGGTGTTGCGCGGCCCGCTGCTCGTGCGACGTTCGCTCCCGTTTCCGATGGGGACGGCGTGCGCTGAGCTTCTGCGCGACGTGCACGCGCACGGACGCGGAGCGTTGGCGCGAGTCTATGCCCTGCTCGCAGCGGGTGTCGGAGCCGGCGCGTGGGTCCTTGTGGCTGGCAAGTGCGGCTGGTCACGACTGCTGCTTCCGTTAACCGTTCAACGGATTCCGGCGGGTTCACTGACGATTGGCCTGGAGGCGAGTCCCGCGATGCTCGGCGTCGGGGGGCTGATCGGATTGCGCGCAGGGACTTCGCTGCTGTTCGGCGCGCTCCTCACCTATGGTCTGCTTGCCCCGGCGGTTATCCGGAGTGGTCATCTGTGGCTCACGGTCGCCGAGCCGCTGGAACGGCTGCCGGCGGGCATCGTTCCGGGACCACACGACGGGGGCATGCTGCGATTCCAGGCGGGACGGTTGGAATGGAAGGGCATCATGTCCGCCGGCACCCGCGACGCACTGCTGGCGCGAGCCGGCGCTGACCCGGACAGCGCCGTGCGGTCACAATTTCAGGCCGCGGTGGAGAATCTGTACTGGCGTTCGCATCCGGCGGGCACGGCGCTCCCGCCGGGGGCCGACCCGCACGCACGCCGCACCGAACCGAGCGCACGCGATTTGCTGCAATGGCTGGTCTGGCCCGGCGTGACACTGATGGTGGTATCGGCGCTCGCTTCGTTTCTGTTGCGCTGGCGTGTGCTCGCCGGAAAGCCACTGACAAAGCCGGCTGTGCCGGTCCTGGCGACTCCACGTCGAACCACGGCAATTGTCCTGTCCGCGCTATTCATCATCGCGGCAACTCTGGTGACGCTGCAATGGCAGGTGTTCAACATTCCGTGGTGGATCTCCACCGTGGGCGTCGGTCTGGCTTTCGTATTGGCGGTGGTGGCCAGTCGGGTTTCGGGCGAGGTCGGGGTCACCCCCGTCGCGCAGATGGGAAAGATCGCCCAGGTCGGCATCGGTGCGCTGTCGCCGACCGCCGCCGCTGCGAATCTGATGGCCGCGAACGTGGCGGGCGGCGCGGCAAGCCAGTCGGCCGACCTGCTGGATGACCTCAAGTGCGGTTCGCTCGTGGGGACGCCGCCGCGCGTGCAGACCGCGGCCCAGGTGTGCGGCGTCCTGGCGGGAGCGGCGGCGGGGGCGGCGATTTACCTGCTGCTGCTGCCGGAAATCCTACGGCAGCCCGCCGAGTGGCCCGCGCCGGGAGTGGTGGGGCTGAAGGTGGTTGCCGACCTGTTTGCCCAGGGGTTCAGGACGTTACCGCCGGGCGCGGGGACGGCGATGGTGCTGGCCGGGATCCTCGGGCTGGGCCTGGCGCTCGCCGAGGAGCGCGTTCCCGCGAAAGCGGCCCGGTTCATTCCCAGCGGCGCAAGTCTGGGGCTGGCGATGCTCATCCCGGCGTGGCTGGCGGCCACGCTGTTTCTGGGCAGCCTGGTCGCGGCGGGTCTGCGACGTTGGGTACCGGGTTGGAGTCAACACTATCTCGTTGCGGTATGTGCGGGGCTCGTCGCGGGCGAGGCACTGACGGACGTCGGCAGGATCGCCGACAAGATCCTGCGTGATCTTTTCTGGAGTTCCGCGAGTGGGGGATAATTTCCGGTTGCCTTTGACTGTAGTTTGTTGTATTTTACAGGTAAGTCATGCATTTCCGGCTCCGGAGGTAGAGCGAATCTGAAGATGTCGCCTGCTCGGGCGACGAGGGTGCACGATGTCACGACTCGCAAGGGCGAGCATCGTGCTGGGATGGGCTGTTGTCGCGGCCGGTGCGCGGGCTTCAGCTCCGACGTATCCGGGCGACGGCAACTTGGATTGGCAAGTCGACCAGGCCGATTTTCTGCAACTCGCCGCGTGCCTCTGTGGCCCCAGCATCTCCACGACAGATTCCTGTGTCGGCTTTGACCTGGTGCCCGACGGTGCGGTGGACCTCGCGGACATGGCGGCGTTCCAGCGCACGTTCTCCGGCCGCGAGCAGGTTCTCATGGTCATTGCCGCGGACGCCGATGACGGCACCGAGGTGAATGACACATTCTGGAATCCCCACGGGTACGCCGGCAGCGGCACCAACCGCATGGGGCGGCTGGACAGCGAGCAGTACGATCTGGGCCTGCGGTTCCTGGCTCCCGAGCTGGTGCAGGGCGAGACCGTCATTTATGCGCGGCTCGCGCTATCCGGCACGGGGCTGGGACAGGTGGACGATGTTGCGCAGCTTCGGATCGTGGGCATCGATCGCGACGGCGTCGACTCGTACAGTATCAGCCGGCCTTCGCGCCTTCCCAAGACTGACGCCCAGGTTGCCTGGGTGCTCACGCAGGATTGGCCGGACGCCGGGGCCGCCAACTGGCCGGGCACACCGCTCGTTCGCTACAGTCCGAACCTGGCCCCGGTCATCAACGAGATCCTGGCGCGGCCGGGTTGGGGCCAGGGCATAGCCGGCGGCTCGCTGGGTATCGTGGTCGAGGAAGACGGCTCGAGCGCGCAGAGTTACCTGGTCAGTGCCGATTTCGTGGGCGCGGAACTGACCGCGGGACCGTTGCCGCGTCTGGAGTTGTACCGCACGCTGCGCTCCACGTTCGTCGGGCGGGAGTTGCTGGGACGGCCGACCGATCACTCCGTCCTCGTCAACGTCGTTTCCCTGCTCGACCTGGAACTCGCCGTGCACTACGGCGCCGACCCGGCCAGCCTTGACAAGTGGACGCCGGTCATGAGCGGCACGGGTGGGCAACCGTGCGAAATCCTGGTTGACGCGCTGGATCCCAGCGCGCGCTTCTACTACCGACTCGCCTATCGCCTGCCCGGCGAGGAGGAGTTCGAGTTTGGCGAGTTGCGGGACTTCCACACGCAGCGGTTGCCGGGCGAATCCTTCTGCTTCACGATCCAGAGCGACTCGCACGTCTGGGAGGCGCTGCGCCAGGGTGCCACGCCCGAGCTCTATCGCCAGGCCCTTGCTAACGTCGTGCTCGATGCCCCCGACTTTCACATCGACCTGGGCGACACCTTCATGTGCCAGGACTACTCCGGCACGAACGTGCGCGACCTCGCCGAGGCGGAATACCGGCACCTGGTGCACAGGCCGTATTTCGACACCGCCTGTCATTCCGCTCCGCTGTTTCTCGTCCTGGGTAACCACGAGGGCGAATCCGGCTGGTACCTGGATGGGACGGCGGACAACGTGGCCGTCTGGGCGGCCCAGGCCCGCAAGAACATCTATCCCAATCCCGCACCGGATGAGTTCTACAGCGGAGATACCGAGGACGTGCCGTTTGTCGGTCCGCGGGAGAGCTACTACGCCTTTGAGTGGGGCGACGCCCTGTTTGTGATGATCGACCCGTTCTGGTACACGACGACGAAGCCGCATGGCGCCGGGGGGACCCCCGGCAGCGGCGACAACTGGGACTGGACGCTTGGCTTCGCACAGTATGACTGGTTCCGGCAGATACTTCAGAACAGCACGGCGCCCTTCAAGTTCGTGTTCACGCACCACGTCACGGGCGGCGCAGACCTGTACGGCCGCGGAGGCATTGAGGCGGCCCGCCACGAGCTGGGCGGCGCCGGTTCCTATGAGTGGGGTGGCGAGGACATCACCGGCACGTACTGCTTCGAGCTGATGCGACCCGGGTGGGGCGTGCCCATCCACGACCTGATGGTGCAGAACGGCGTGACCGTCTTCTTCCATGGCCACGATCATGTCTTTGTCCGCCAGGAGCTGGACGGCGTGATCTACCAGGAGTGCCCGCAACCTTCTGACCGCATGTACGGGCATGGCCTGTTTCTCTACCAGTACGGCGACCTCGTCGACAACTCCGGGCACCTGCGGGTCACCGTGGCCCCCACGGGCGTCAGCGTCGACTACGTTCGAACTTACCTGGACGGCGAGGGACCACGGCGCGCGGTCGAGTACTCCTACGCGATCAACGGCACCGCCCCCTGACCGAATCCGATCCTGCCCGGCATACTCGCCGGACCGCGCGCCCGCCCGACGTGACCCCCTCGCAACGTGCCGCTAAAATGGCCGCATGGCAGCCATTGGAATCCTGCTCGACGAACGCTTCAAGCGACATTCCACCGGGCATGGCCATCCCGAACGGCCCGAGCGGCTGGACGCGATCCGCGAAGGCCTCGAGGAGGCCGGCCTCCTGACCCGTTGCACGCGCATCGAGCCCACTCCGATCGCCGAGGCACACCTGCAACGTGTCCACTCGCGCGACTACCTGATTCGCCTCGATGCGGCCTGTCGGCAGGCCTACCCGTACATCGATGTGCCGGACAGCGCGATCGGGCCGGAAAGCTATGACATCGCCCGACTCGCCGCCGGCGGAACGGTGAAGGCCGCGCGGATGATCGCGGGCGGCGAGCTGCAACGGGCCTTTTGCGCTGTCCGCCCGCCGGGACACCACGCCGAACGCGACCGTTCGATGGGTTTCTGCCTCTTCAACAACATCGCGCTGGCCGCGTTCACGTTGAAGGACGAGTTCCAGGTCGACCGCATTCTGATCCTGGATTGGGATGTGCACCACTGCAACGGCACGCAGCACACGTTCGACGCCGACCCTTCCGTGCTGGTCATCAGCCTGCACGGGCATCCAAACTACCTCTATCCCGGTACGGGGTTCGAAGAGGAGACGGGCCTGGACCGTGGGCACGGCTATACCATGAACATCCCCATGATGCCCGGCAGCAACGACGAGGACTACCAGCGGGCATTTCGGGAGCGTATCGTCCCGGCGGTCGGGCGTTTCGCGCCGCAGTTCGTGTTGTTGTCGGTCGGCTTCGACGCCCACCGCGACGATCCGCTGGGCAACATCGCATTATCGGACGACGCGTTTGCGTGGATGACGGACAAGGCCCTGGAGCTGGCCGACACGCATGCCGCGGGCCGCGTGCTGAGCGTGCTCGAAGGCGGGTACAACCTCGCCGTTCTCAAACGCTGCGTAACCGATCACGTCCGCCGACTGGCAGGCTGAGGATGCGGGGGCAAAAAGGTGGGCCCGTCCTCTCCGACCTGAGAACGGGCCCGGTCCAAGCTGACGAGAAGGGCGAGCCGAACAGCATCTCGCCAACTCTACCCCACACGATGTGGGGAAGTTTGTGTTTCACCGGAGAGAACCAGGATCAGCTTGGTCCTATTCCGCCGCAGCGCGGAATTTTTTTGCCGCTACACTCGTGAATAAACACCCATGAATCTCCCGCTGCGATCCGTCTTTGCTGCTCATCCGCGCCAGTGGCGCGAGTTCCGCTACGTCTATCCGGTGATTTCGCGGCGTGCGCGGGGGCTCAGCCTGGGAATTAACCTGAACCCGGACATGGCCTGCAACTTCGACTGCGTTTACTGCCAGGTCGACCGCAGCCGGACACCGACGGTCCGCCGGGTCGACCTCGCGGTGTTGGCTGGCGAGCTGCGCGCACTCGCCGGGTCCGTGGACAAGCTGTTCAACGAACCGGAGTTTCAACAGGTTCCTCCATCTTTTCGCCGCCTGAACGATTTTGCGTTTTCAGGCGATGGCGAACCGACTGCCGCGCCCACCTTCCCCGAGGCCGTTCAGCTTGTAGTGCAGGTGCGCGAGGAACTCGGCCTGCACGAGGCAAAGATCGTCCTGATCACCGACGCATGCTTCCTGGCGCGGCCGGCCGTCGCGGACGCACTCGCGCTGCTCGACCAGCACAACGGCGAAATCTGGGCCAAGCTGGACGCGGGGACCGAGGAGTACTTTGCGCAGGTCAACCGCGCTCGGCACACCCTGGCGCACGTGCTGGAGAACATCCTGGCCGCGGGGCAGGCCAGGCCGCTCGTGATTCAGTCCCTGTTCATGCGCCTGCAGGACGCGCCGCCGCCGGAGGCGGAGATCGCGGCGTACGTCGCGCGGCTGCGCGAGCTGCGTGCGGCTGGCGCGCAGATCGCGCTGGTGCAGATCTACACGGTTGCGCGCCGGCCGGCTGAGCCGTATGTGTCGGCGCTGACGGGCGCGGAACTCGAGGACATCGGCCGGCGCGTGCGCGAGCTGGGCCTGCGCGCGGAGGTATTCGACTGAGCGAGACCGGGGGGCGGGGGCTGTAGCGTCAGGGCGGGGGTTCGGGCAGGGACTTGTCGTACAGTCCGCGCGCGATTTCGTTCAAGCGCTGGTACAGCGCCGCATTGCGGTGCTCGGGCGGCAGCCGGCGAAACGCGTAAGCGAGGTTGGCGGGCGACAGGAGCATGGCGGCCGGTTGCGGCAGCGCCGCGCGCGCGGCCAGGCTCTTCAGGAGCTGGCGCTCGTCGCGCGGCAGGCCGAGGCGGCGCAGCGCCTCGATCAAGTAGTCGCGGCGCTTCACGCGCGCGGGCTGCGCCGGCCGGAGGACCAGTCGCGCAATCATCAGCCCGAGCAGCAGCAGGCCCAGGAATAGAAGCACGTAGAGAATCAGGTCATTGCTGGCCAGCTCGGTATGGAAGCCGCTCCGCAGGCGCTGGAACAACTCGGGCTGCACGCTACTCACCTCGCTCAGACGGCTCCGCCGGGGACCGTGCGGCCTCATCGACTTGCCGCATCAAGGCCTGGACCTGCTGTAGCTGCTGTTGCACGATCGGCAACGCGTCGTCCTGCGCGAGCAGCTCTTCCAGCATGCGGCGGAGCTTCTGCTTTTCCTGGCTCACCTCCACCGCACGCCTTGGTGGAGCGATTGCCGGCCGTGATGGCGGAGCCGGGAGCGCCCGCGGCGCATGGCGCGCCGGCGGCGGCGCCTCGCGCGGGACGGTTGGCTCCTCGCGAATGGTCGGAAACGCGGCGCGGGGCGCGGCCCGCTGGTCCGGAAGGACCACGGCTTCCAGTCCCCGCGCGGCGGCCTGGCGCAGCGGCTCGCAACTGCTGCGACACCAAGTCCGCAGAAAGTCGAGCTTGTCGGTTGCGGAGTAGCCCAGCAGCAGCAGCCAGCGCACCGCCCAGGGTCGCAGCTCGGCGGGCAGCGCCTCGAGGTGCGGGCCCAGTCCGTCGAACCAGCACGGATCGCGCACGGCCACCAGGCGCCGCGCGATCTCGTTGTCGGCCAGGATGTCCGTGTGGCGGAGGACTTCCGCGATTTCCTCGGGCGTATGCCAGCTCTGGAGAATCGGCACGACCGAATGCCGCCATGACGCCTGCGCGATTCCCTGGAGCAGAAAGCGCGCCAGCCGCGGACTGTTCCATGCGGCGAGGTTCGCGCGAATGATGAAGCTGGCGGACGAGCGCGGGTTCGCCAGCCACTCCCACAAAACGTCGCCCAGCTCCGCCGCAAACCACAGGGCGACCTCGATCGCCTCCAGCCGGTAATGCAGGTCGTACGTGCGCGCCGCTTCGCGTGCGGCCCGTGCCACTTCGGCGCGCCGGGCCTCGTAGGCGCGGCGCTCGGCGGGGTCGGCCGCCGGCGCGGGTCGCGCGTCAAGTACGAGTTCGGCCATCTGGCGCAGCGTTCGCGCGGCTTCGCGTCGCACGTCCTCCGTGGAATCCCGCAGGGCGTCCGGCAGCAGAAACGCCAGTTCCGGGCACATGTGCGCGCCCAGGGCCACGAGCGCGTTTCCGCGTGCCTTGGGGGATGGGGCATGCATCGCGAGCGAGAGTCCGTTTCGCAGCAGGCCGGCGTCGGCGGCGAGCTTGTTTCGGGTTGCGGGCGGCAACTGCGGATAATGGACCAGCAGGCCGGCCCAGGCCGTTTCCGTCTTACGCGCCAGCAACTGGGCACTGAGCAGCGCCGCGTACTCTGGCTCGGCGTGTTCCATCGCGGCCGACAGGATCTGTTCCGCCGCGGGACTCGGCAGGTGTTTCAGCCAGTCGTAAAGCTGATTGACGCGTGAAGCCATTCCAGGGCCCGGATACGTGTTGCGGCCGAGTCGGCGCGGAATAGTCGTCCGCCGCAGATGCGCACCCGAGGGCGCGCACGGCTGTTGGCGCATCGGTCGTGCGGCCCTCGGGCTTTGGTCGGGTCGCGTGCGTGGGGTGTGCATGTTTAGGAGCGCCCGCTAATGACCGATAAGGACTGGTGTTATGGATCGACTCCGCACCGCTGTGCTGCCGGCAGTGCTGCTGGCCGGTCTTGCGCATTCCGATGCGCGGGCGCAGGAGTCTGCGCCCGCCGGCGCCGGTGCGAGCTCATACGAGGTGTCGTGTCGCTTCGACTTTGACGAGCGGCCGCGGGGGAACTTCGAGGACGTCCCCATGTACTGGGTGCGGCTCGAAGGTGACGGTCTGCCGCGTTACTCCGCTGCGACATTTGATGACGAGGTGGGGCACGACGCTGCCCCGTCGGTCCGCTTCCAGGTGCAGGGCGGGAGCATCGTTCAGGAGTACCAGGGCGAGCTGAATCTCGACCCGCGCGCCGAGCACGTAGTCTCAGGCTACGTTCGTGCGAGCGGGTTGCGCCATGCCCGCGCGTTCATTCATGGTTTCTACGTGGATGCGCTCGGCGCAGCCGTCCCCGGCACGGACTGCATCAGCGAACTGGTCGGAGCCCCGACGGCCGCCGATGCGAACGACTGGCGCCGTGTTACGCTCCGGCTGCCGGCCTGCGAGCGCCCCGGTGCACAGCCGCGATTGCGGCTGTGGGTGCTCCAGCCTGCGGGCTGGGCGGACGTCGGCGCGGTAGATCCGATCGACTGGCAGGACGTGCGGGCGACGGTCTGGTTCGACGATCTCGAAATTCACCGCCTCCCCGGCGCGCGGCTGCGCGTAGCGGCCGTCGGCGGGTTGCTCAAGCCCGATACGCCGGTGCGGCTCCAGGCGGAGGTCATTGCCCCGGGCCAGTCGGTGCACGCTGAACTGAGCGTGACGGACGTTTCGGGCCGCCTGCTGCACGAGACGTCCTGCGAGCTTCCGGACCCGGGTGGTCCGATGGAGACGACTGTAAGCGGTTTGGCGCCTGGGCTTTACGTCGCAGACCTGGTGATCCGCAGCGCCGGCGAGGAGTTGTTGCAGCGCACGACGACGTTCGCGATTCTTGGTCCTGTGCTGGCTCCTCCCGCGGCGCGCACGCACTTCGGAATCACGATCCCGGCATGGGAGCCCGGCGACGACGCGGGGCTCTGTGAACTCGTCTCGGAACTCGGCTGCGGCTGCGTGAAATTCGGCCTGCCCGACCCGCACGCCGCCGGCAACGACGGCATCGCCCGGCTGGCCGAGGTGGGACGGGTAGCTCGGTCGTGGCTGGGGCGCGGGCTCCAGATGACGGGGATCCTGCCGGCGGAGAGTGTGCCGGGACTGGCGGGCGAAGCCGGTCCGGAGCTGAAAACGTCATTCGGTCCGGCCCTGGCCCTGCTCGGCAATGTCGTGTCGCGCTGGCAGCTTGGCCTGGACCACCAGGTTCAGGAAGCGGACCGCAGTGCGGCGGTGATCGAGGCACGCCGGCAACTCGCGGAATTCGTCGCCGGCCCGCAGGTCGTGTTGCCGCGGCCCATTCTCGCCGTGGGCGCGGGCGGACCCGTGGGCGCGGGCTTCACCGCGTGGAACGTCGACGCGCTGTGGCTGACGCCCGAAGTGCCCACGCAGAACCTGGTGGCGCACCTGGGACCGATTCTGAACACCGGCGCGCAGTGGACACCGTACCGGCCGGTCTGGGTGTCGCTGTCGAGTGCTCCGCCAGACATCGGGCGGGAGATGCGGATTGCGGATCTCGCGCGGCGCATCGTGCTCGCCCGTGCGGCAGGAGTCGACCAGGTGTACGTTCGGGCGCCGATGGCCCAGGCTTCCGGAGGTGCGCCGGGCTGGTTCCCGACCGAAGACTTCATCCCGCTGCGCACGCTGTTTCACACCCTGGCCAATGGCGAAGCCGCGGGGGTGATTCCGCTGCCGGATGCGGACGGTCTTGGGATCATTTTTCTGTCGGCCGGCGAGGACCTCGCGCGCATTGTGCTGTGGACCTGGCGCAACGAACCCTCTGCCCCCGTACCGCTCTATGTCGGTACGCAGGCGATCCTCACCGAGCTCAACGGCGGCAGCACGCCCGTGGAGGCATCAGACGGCCGGGCCTGGCTTTCCCTGACGCCCACGCCGGTTGTGCTTCAGCAGGTCGACGCGGGACTGGCGCTGTTGCAGGCGAGCTTCACGTTGGGCCCCACGTTTGTTGAAGCCCACGCGCCCGAGCAGGGCCCCACGTTGCGGCTGCGGAATCCGTACGAGCAATTGCTCATCGGCGAGATCCGGGTTGGCGTGCCCGAGGACTGGCGTGTCGCGCCGGTGGGCCTGCCGTTTCAGCTTCAGCCCGGGCAGGATCTGGAATGTCCGCTCCGGTTGACGCTTCCGCCGAACGTCCCGGCACTCGCGCACCCGGTGGCCATCGAGCTGGTTCTGCACGCGCCGACGGTGAGCGTGCTGCGGTTCGACGTGCCGATCACGGTCGGGCTGCGCGAGATTGACGTGCAGGCCGCAGCGCATTGGGAGTCGGGGGACCTCGTGATCGAGCAGACCGTTCGCAATCTCTCCGAGGCGCCCGTGAGTTTCACCGGCGTCTGCCGGGTACCGCAACGTCCGCCGCTGGAAGCCGCGTTCCTGGACGTCGCCCCCGGCGAGATGCGGCCGCAGGTCTACTGTTTCCCCGGGGCGCGCGGGTTGGCGGGGGCCGCCGCGCAGGTCAGTGTTCGCGAGATTCGCGGCCGGCGCGCCTTGGATCAGCTTGTGGAGTTACCGCGCTGAGGCGAGAATGGCCGGCGCGACCTTGGGCACAGCCGTTGAGTTCCGCATGAGTGATTCACCCGGCCAGCCAGGCGAGGACAGCGCCGACGTCGTCGATGCGGCGTCGAACTCGACCGGCGCCGTGGGTCGGCCGACGGGGGCGACGGGCGAACGCCGCCGGTATCCCTCCACGCTTGTTCGGTATGGCGCGATGCACTGGGTCGGCGAATTCACGTACCGGCCCGGCGTGATCACCCACTGCACACAGCAGGTGGTGCTCCAGACGGAGCGTGGCATCGAGCTGGGGGTGCAGTTGGGGCAGTGTCACGAGGGCTGGCCGGGCGGCATTCAGGCGGAGACGATCGCGCAGTACGTGCGGACCAGCGGGCCGGAATTCTGCAAGTTCGGCGCAGGGCGCATTCTCCGTGCGGCGACGCCGCAGGATATTGACGAGCACGAGCGCCTGAACGGTCACCTCCAGGAGGACTTGCAGGTGTGTGCCGCGCTGGCCGCGCAGCTTGAGCTCGACATGCGCCTGGTCACCGCGGAGCATCTGCTGGGTGGCGAGCGCATCGTGTTCTATTTCTGTTCCGAGGGGCGCGTCGATTTTCGCGAGCTGGTCCGCGAGCTGGCGCATCGGTATCACACGCGCATCGAGATGCGGCAGGTGGGGGCGCGCGACGAGGCGCGGCTGGTCGCCGACTACGAAGTCTGCGGGCGTGAGTGTTGCTGCCGGCATTTCCTGAAGAAGCTGCGGCCCGTGAACATGAAGATGGCGAAGCTGCAGAAGTCCACGCTCGACCCCTCGAAGGTCTCCGGTCGCTGCGGCCGGCTGCGCTGCTGCCTGCGCTACGAGAACGAGGGCTACACCGAGCTGGCGGCCCGGCTGCCGCGGCGCGGCACGCGCGTCCGCGTTCAGAACCGGGAGGCCACCGTCGTGGATTTCCAGGTGCTGACGCAGCTCGTCCTGTTGCGCACGGACGAGCTGCACGAATTCGTCGTGCCTGTCAGCGAGATCCAGGAATTCAATCTGCCGCGCCCGGTACCGGTCGAAGCCGAGGGTGATGCGGCGGCGCCGGGCTCCGCCGGCGGGGCGGTCCGCGAAGCTGGCTCGCGACCGGGGCGCTCGGGGCAGCCGGAGTGGCAACGTCGCAGCGACGTGCCGCGCCCGCCTGGACGCCAGTCCGTGCCGCGCGCGCCGCGTCCGCC
>CAZVRR010000104.1:0-11823 GCA_964629745.1 uncultured Planctomycetales bacterium
GACCATCGGGTCAGCCGGCGCGAAGCGCACCGAGTTAAGAGACAGGATTCCGGTGCCGCCGGCGCCGAAGGCCCAGGTCGCGCCGCCGTCGTCGGAGTAGTAGAGTCCTTCGCCGCGACTGGCCAGGTAGATCTTCTGCGGCGCAAGCGGATGGAGTTCGAGGTCGCTGAACGCCATGATCGCCCACGTGCCGTCGTGCAGCGGTTCCCAAGTCACGCCGTCGTCGCTGGACGCGTACAACCCGACGTCCTGGCTGCCGAAGAGCTGCCCGCCGGTGACGAGCACGCGCGTCCCGTCGTGCGCGACATCGTTCAGTGGATAGCCGGGCAACCCCGCGTGGCGCTCTTCCCACGAGGCGCCGTAGTCGTCGGAGACCCAGAAGTCGCTGCCGCCGAACGCGCCGCCGAAGCACGCATACACCTTGTTCACATCGGCCGGATGGAAGGCGATGCCCTCGCACGTCTGCGGCGACATGGGCGGCGTGACGTCGGTCCAGCTCGTGCCGCCGTCGAGCGAACGGATGACGTTGATGCTCTGAAAGCCCATTGCGTCGCCGACGCCCGCCCAGACGTAGTTGGGATTGTGCGGATCGATGGCGACCTCGTAGATGGAGTCGTTCGCGCCCAGCCCGGTGGGAAGCTGGGTCCAGTTGACGCCGCCGTCCGTGCTCCGCCAGACCCCGTCGTCGGTGCCGAGATAGGCCCGCCCGTCGGGAGCGAACTCGATGTCATAGACGCTGCGGCCGCTGAAGGTCGCGTGCGGGGTCCATGTCGCCCCACCGTCGGTCGAGCGATACAGGGTGCCGCCGCTGCTGCCGTCCGGGGCGATGCCGGCCAGCACGATGTTCGGAGACGTCGGTGACGCATTGACGTCGTCGACGTCACCACCATAGGGGCCCAGGGCAACCCATTGGGGACCGGGTGCGACCCGGCCGCCGACCGCCATGCCGTCGACCTGTCGCGCGAGACCCGCGACCCGGTGACCGTCCGCATCGACGGTCGGACCCGCCACCGCAAACGCCGTTGCACTCAGACTCATAAACAGGACTGCAAGAATCCTCATGTGAAGCTCCTCTCCTGAAGTACGTGTCCTCCGCGCGCGCACCGGCTGCTCGCAGAACAAGCCGCCATGACGTGCATCGGGCGCCATTCTATCTCGTGCGCCACGCAGGCGGAATTCGAAGTGCGCACGCTGCGCGCGTTGGACGCCTGCCACCAGCAGTATGATGCGGAGATGCGAATCGCCGTTGTGCAACTCGCGGGGACGCGCCAGGAAGATTGGCGCAAGACGCTTCGTGAAATGGAGGACGCCCTCGACACGGCGGCCGCGGGCGGGGCGGACGCCGCCCTGCTGCCGGAATGTGCCTGGCCGGCCTACTACCTCGAGTCGCGCGAGCACTACTGGGCGCAGCGCCGCGGCGGCATGCCGGGCAGCGACGAGTTCCTGGACTGGCTCGGTCGGCAGGCCCGCGGACGGCGCCTGCTCATCTGTGCCGGGTTCGTGCAGGAGTGTGGCGAGCGCCTGTTCAACGCCGCCGGCGTGGTGGATGCGGCGGGCAGCCTGTGCGGGATCTGCCGCAAGAGCTTTCTCTGGGATTTCGACCACGCCTGGTTCGACCGCGGGACCGAGTTGCGGCCGATCGAGACGGAGTGGGGGCCGGTGGGCGTGCTGATCTGCGCAGATGCGCGTCTGCCGGAGATTCCCGCCACGCTGGCGCAGCGGGGGGCGCGCTGGCTGCTGCAACCCACGGCCTGGGTGAATGCCGGGGCGCCCGACGCGCCGTGGAATCCGCAGCCGGAGTTCCTCATCGCGGCGCGGGCGCGGGAGTTCGGGTTGCCGATCGCCTCGGCCAGCAAGAGCGGCATAGAGGGTGGAACTCGTTTCGTGGGTTCGAGCCTGATCTGCCGGCCCGACGGTCGCGTGATCGTCCAGGCCCCGGTCGAGCGGCCGGGGGTCCACCTTGGCGAGATCGTGCCCTGCGACGCGGTTCCTCCCCGCATGAGTCCCGACGAGCGCAGCGCACTCACGACAACCGGTCGTGTCTGCCTGCCGCGTGCTGATGTACCACCCCTGGACGTCTATCCGCTTCCGCGCTCGTGCAGCGACGCGGCGTTGCAGCGCTTCGCCCAGCACCCACCCTCCACGCCGGCGCTGGGGATTGCCGCACCGGAGCGCGGCGCCGGTCCCGTCGTGTACGAAGGCAGCGGGGCCATCGCGTTCCGCGGCGACTGCGGCGCCCTCTCGGCCGTCGCGGGCGTCCAGATCGCGGTGGTGAATTCCTCCGAGCTGGAGCGCTTCGCGGGGATCCGCACCTTGGCGATGCGCGGCACGCACCTACTGGTGGCCTGCGGCGAACACTGCGACGTGCACTGGATCCGGACACGCGCGGCGGAGAATCGGATGTTGGTATTCGCGGCGAGCGCCGCCGGCTGGCTGGCTGTTGATTCGTCGGGAATGGTAGTCGATAGCGGACTGTGGCCGGAATTTCCGTTATCGGAACCGCGCGTGCGGCTGGATGTGGCGGCCGCGGCCAATAAAAAGGTCGCAAACGCGACTGATGTGATGCTGGATCGAACGCCGGCGCACTACGCCCTGTAACCCCCGTTGGCGCCCGAGGGACCGCTCACAGAAAGTGTTGCCCCTGCTGACCGTGCGCGGTATCGTTCAGTACACCTGCACGTTTCGCTGACGGCGCTCGTTCTTGGGACAACGCCGGCAAGTAGAGGAAAGAGGAAGCGATCGTACACCAGTTGGGCTTCTACAACCGCGCCGTTCTGCGCGGAACCGTCTGGACCACGGTGTGTTTAGAAGAGTGCACTCATCTGTAGAAAGGAGGGCCAGGGGTATTCAGGGTTCGGGGCAGGGTCGCTGACCAATACCCCTGCCCATCCGCCAAGATTTTTCGTTCGTTGAGGTTCCATGTTGGAGGAGGAACTAATGAAGAAGGTCACTTTTTTTGCGGCCGTTCTGCTGGCTGCGCCCGCCCTGGCGGGGTTTGTCGCCGGCCCGTTTACGGGAAGCTCCGGCGGTGCTGTCGGAAGCCCCGACAACACAATTGTCAATTTCAATTATGCCGGGCCGGACTTCGTCCTCGACGACTTCATCTTTGAAGGCGACCTGACGGAGGTCCTCACGGCCACGTATGCCAGCGAGGCACGGATCCGGGTGGTGGCGCCGACGGGAACCGAGTGGCTCGTTCCGCAGTTGACCGGCACGGGCGGCTTCACCGGCACGATCCACATCGGGCCGACCACCTACGCCAACCCGTTCGGGGCGATCTCGCCGATCGGCAACTGGACGTTCGAGTTCTATGAGAGCTACGACGACGGTGCCGGCGCGGACTCGACCTGGAACAACCTGACGGTCACGGCCACCGAGTATGTGCCGCCGCCTCCGGTCTTCCTGACCTGGGACATGGAGACGGATCCCGGCTTCACGTACGACGGTGGTGACTGGGCCTACGGGCAACCGCAGGGTCTCAGCGGCGACCCCGCTGCCGGGTACACCGGCAACAACGTCCTCGGCTATAACCTCGCCGGCGACTACGTGAACAGCATGCCGCGCTACAACGCGACCAGTCCGTCGCTGGACTTCAGCAATTACACGGACATCCAGTTGGAGTTCCAGCGTTGGCTGGGCGTTGAGTCGGCGAGCTGGGACCATGCCGGCATCGAGATCTCCACTGATGGCGGCGCCACCTGGGCGTCGGTGTGGGAGCACGCGGGCAGCACGCTGAACGAAACAGCGTGGAGCCTCCAGAACTACGACATCTCGAGCTGGGCCGACGGGCAGTCGGATGTCCAGATCCGGTTTGCGATGGGCACGACCGACGGCTCGGTCACCTATCACGGCTGGAACATCGACGACGTCGTGTTCCGCGGCAACTACATCCCGGAGCCGGCGTCGCTGGCGCTGATCGCTCTGGCCGGCCTGTTCCTGCGGCGGCGCTAAGCGCTTCCACGGGCTGACAAGCCAAACTCAAGGCGGGAAGCTTCTCCTGGAAACTTCCCGCCTTTCTCTTGCGCGGCCTTCACGGCCCTCACGGCTGCGCCGGGTTCGCCGCGGGCGCGGCGGGCACATCCCGATAGGGCTGCTTGTTCTTGTAGAGTTCAAGCCGTTGCGCATACACCTCGGCATCGGGGTCCTTCGCCTGCCGGGCCATCTCGACCGTCTTGCCCTGGATTTCGCCGGCGCGGCTGAAGTTGCCGGTCTCCGCGAACGCGGCGGCGAGCGTGTCGAGGTATCCCGGCACCCGGTTGCTCGTCATGCCGCAGGCCTTCTTCGCCAGCTCGAGGGCCTCATCACCGCTGCGCTGCTGGTCGTCCGGCGAGGTCGCGAGAATCCAGGCCAGGGAATTCGTCAGCGCGTGGGATTCCGGCAGGTGTTTGACACCCTCGCGGGACAGGCGTTCCATCTCGGCGAGGTCGCCGGCGCGGCGGGCGAGCGCGAGCAGTTCAAAGTAGCTCTCCTCGCTACGGGGGTTGACTCGCAGGACCTCGAGCCACTCCGCGCGGGCCGCCGCGAAATCGCCCCGGTTCCGCAGGATGAGCCCTTTCATGTGACGCGCGGGAAAGTAATCGGGCCAGTTCCGGCTCAGCCAGTCCAGTTGCTCGAGCGCCTCGTCCATCCGCTGGGCCAGGCTCAGCAGTTGTGCGAACTGGAAGCGCAGCATCATGTTGTCCGGGTTGGCCGCCATGGCCTCTTCCACGACGCGCACGGGCTCATCCGGTCGCTCCTGGCGATTCATGACGACGCGGAATCGCTGGAGCGAGGACGCGTCCTCCGGAATGACGCTGAGCACTTCGCGCAGGAGCCGTTCGGCTTCCCCCAGCTCGCCGGTTTCCGCCATCACTTCCGCCAGGGCCGACTTGGCCGAATAGCCCTGCGGGTCCAGCTCAATCGCCTGGCGCAGTGCCTGCGCCGCCTCGTCCCAGCGTTTCTGAACCAGGCGGACCAGCCCGAGCGCTTCGGCGGCCTTGGCCGGCACGCGCCCGCTCTGCTGCACTTTTTCCAGCAGCCCCTCGGCGGCCTCCATGTTGCCGGCCCGCGCGGCGGCCACGGCGTCCTGGCACAGCGTGGCCGTGTCTTCGCCCTTGCGCAGCATCGGCACCATGACCGGGTCTTCCAGCTCGGGAAAGGCGACGCCACGTTGCGCCAGGCTTTCGTGGGCCCCTGCTTCCTCCTTGTGACCCGCCGCCTGCAACGCAGCCGCCAGCGCACGGTGTGCGTCCGCCGAGCGCGGCGCCAAGCCGACGGCCTTCTGGTAGTAGGTCAGCGCCTCGTCGTGCCGGCCCTGCGCCGCCAACGCCCGTCCCACCCCGTAAGCCGCCCGCCCGTCCAACGGGTTGAGCTTGAGCGCGGCGGCGTACAACTCCGCCGCCCGGGCCGGGTTGCTCTCGAGCAGCAGGTCCGCCAGACGGTGGAACGGGGGCAGGTATGTTTGGCTCATCCCCAGGACTTTTTCATACAGCGCGATGGCTTCCTCGCGCTTCCCGGCGCGGTCAAGCGACATCCCCGTGAAGTACCACAGGCTGATTTCGTCCGGCTTGAGTTCAGCCATCCGGCGGAAGATCGGTGCGGCCTGGGCCGGGAACCCGTGGACGAAGTAGAGGGGAGCGAGCTCGCCCAAGGCATAGGCGTCGTCGGGCGCGGCCTGTGCGCGGTGGTACGCGTCGGTGAACTTCATCTCGAGCGACATGCCAAGCTTGGCCAGTTCGGCCGGGGGCGCCTGCGGGATTTCAAGGCCACCCGCCGCCGGTGCCCCCGCTTCGGACGCGGCGCGCGGCGCACCCGCCGCGGAGGGTGCAGGCTGGGTGGCCGATGTTGTGGAGTCCGGCTTGCGCTCGCAGCCCGGCCCACACGCCAGTGAAATCACCACGGCAACGAAACCCACGATCCCGGAAGCGACGATTCGTTGTGCTTGCATTCTGATTGCCCTTGCGACAAGGCTTCTATCGGCGGCGGCGCCCACAGAGTAGCGGTCCGCCGCCCGGCGGGAAACCTCACGGCAGGCTGCAGCGCCGCCGCACGGCCCACTCCAGCGCCAGCACGCCGGCCAGCGCCAGCAGCAGCGCCCCGGGCTCGTGATCCACGGTGCTGTAGCGGAGCCGGCGGCGCACTTCCTCGCGCCGGTCGGCAGCGGCGAGCCGCTCGATCAGTTCGGGCAGCTCGGCGGCAGTCCACATGCCCCCGCCATGCGGGGCGGTCCGCTCCGCCGCGGCCCGCAGGAGGGCCAGGTTGGCCGTAGGCGCGGTGTGCTCAATCTGCACCGGCACCACTTCGAACGCGGTCCGGGCGGTGAGTCGCTCGGGATCAGAGTCAGCGTCCGCCGGCTGCTTGTCGTCGGCGGCGGGTGAAACCGCGAATTCGAGCGTGTAATTGCCCGCCGGCAGTGGCGGCAAGCCCGGTCCCGGCACTTCGGCCAGCCATTCGTCCCGTCCACGCGTGAGCCGGATGGGAACCCGCTCTGACGGCGTCACGAGGTCCAACTGCGCCGTCGCCGTCGCGAGGTCCGCCTCGGCCGGCGCCGTGTCCTGGCTGCCGCGCACCCCGGCCCGCACGCGGATGCGCCGTTGCCCGCTGGCCAGCGAGGCGTGGGGATAGGTAGGCGCATCGGTCAGCACCCACGCCCGCGGACGCCGGTTTGCCAGCCAGGTCGTGAGCTGACGCCAGAAGCGTCGATGCAGTTCGGCTCCCTCGTCGGAGGCCAGCGCCCAGGACCAGGTGCTCTCCCAGCCCGCCGCCGCGGCCCGTCCGCGTCCGGCTTCGTGGACGGCCAGGAGCGGATGCCCCTGCGCATCGGCCAGGAGGACGGTGGCCAGGTCCTTGGCATCGCCAAGCCGGGCTGCGCCGCCCAGTGGGGGCAAGGCGCGCCAGGCCTGGAGCGCGGCGGTCGGATCGGCGGCCACGCCCGCCGCGCCGGGCAGCAGCGTGCGAAGCACCGGGTGGTGCAGTCCCTCGAACGTCGGCACCACGCTGAGCGGACCGGCCAGTCCGAACTCATCGCGCACGAAGCGCGTCGGACTGACGGTGGCCAGTTCCGAGTGCTGGTGCCCGGCATCGTTGAACAGGCTACGGCCGCCAGCCAGCAGCAAGCCCACCCCGGCATCGGTGACGGCCGCGGCCACCTCGCGCCATGCCCCGGCCAGCGCACCGGGTCGAAGCTGACCAACGATCAGGACGTCGAACGACGACCAGTCCACCGATCCGGAGCCGCCCGCCCCACGTCCCGGTTCGCCATAGAGGAACCGACGCGTCACCTCGAAGTTCGGATCCGACTCCAGCGCGCGCGACAGGAATGCGGCTTCGGCGCGCGGCGCGTCCTCCAGTTGCACCACGCGGATGCGCTCGTCGCGCACATCGACGATCGTATGCGTCTCGAAGACGGCGCTACCGCGTGCGGCGGGCAGGGCGACGCGCACCCCCAGGCGATGCACGCCCGGACCCGGCGGAACGACCTCGAATTCCGTCGCGATGCGGTCGATGTCGCTGCGCATCTGGACCTGCTCGCTTGCGGCGCGCTGCGCATCCCACAGCAGTTCGAGCCGCAGTGCGTCGCCCGCGCAACCCTGGACGCGTGCAACAATCGGCACGCGAACGCGATCGCGCGGTGCGAGTGTCGCCGGCAGGACCAAGGGCTCGAATTCAACCAGCGGCGCTTCGCCCGGTCCCGGTCCGACGCCCACCGCGTACAGCCCGGTGCCCTGCTGCCCGAGACGTTCGGCGGCCTTGCGCACGTCGGCCGCGGTTTCGACATTCTCCGCTCCGTCACTCAGGATGAGCACGCCGCCGGGACGCGCCCCATCCGCGGAGCGCATCTCACCCGCCTCGCGCAGCGCGGCGGCCAGGCCGGTCACGCCCGCCTGCGCGAGAATGCGCCATTCGTCGAGCGGCTCCACGCCACCGCCAAAACCCAGCATCCGCACTTCATGGGTCTCGGCCAGCTTGCGCAGGTTGCGCCGGGCGGCGTGCAGCTCGTCGTTCAGGACCACGGCGCGCGGCCGTCCGCCGGCGCGCAGGTTCTCGTCCACGATCCCCATCGATTCGGACTGGTCGAGCAAGGCGACCAGCAGCGGCTTGCGCCACTCCACGACAGCCCAGTCCCACACCGGTCGGCCGATGATGAGTACCAGCAGCACGGCGGCGAGGACACGGAGCCCCAGCACGCCCAGCCGGGCCAGCTCCGAAAGCCCCGCCGCCTGCCGCCGGTAAAGGGCGGCAACTACCCACACCGTGGCCCCCAGCGGCAGCGCACCGAGCAGGACCAGGGCGGCGGGTGTGCCGAGCCGCAGCAGCGACGCGCCGAGGGCCACCCCGGTCGCGCCGCCCACAGCCGTCCGCACGACCTGCCAGCGGCGCGACGTGATGCCAACGAATCCCGCCGATGATTCGCCGGACGCCGACGCCGGCCGACGATACAGGTAGCCGGCCGCCGCAGTCGCCAGCGCCAAGAGCGCAATCAGCCAGCCGGGATTTTCCCACCAGAAGGCAGCGAGCACGTCATGCGCTCCCGCGGCCGCGCTGGCGACGCCGGCCACGTCCGGTCGGCTCAGCCTGTCGCGCTGGGTGCGTCAAGGAAATCCCGTCCCGTGCTCTTGATCGCCAGGACCGGGCAGGGAGCGTGCTGCACGATCTTTTCGGCGGTGCTGCCGATCAGCGCATGGCGCAGCCCCGTCCGTCCATGCGTGGTGACGACGACCAGGTCGATCGCCGAGCGTTGCGCATACTCGCATACCCCCGACCACGGATTGCCGAGCAGGGCCGCACGAACGATCGCCGGATCGTCGCCGAACTCGTCGCGCACGATGCGATCGAGCGTGGTGCGACAGGCGTCGAGGACCTCGGGCTCGGAGGCCGTCACGGGCATGCCGGCCGGCACGAGCACGGAGAAATCGGGCGTGAGGACGGGGGGCACCACGTGGACGACATGGAGGACCGCGCCGAAGTGGAGGCTCAGCGCGCGGGCATAGTGGCCGCCCTTGAGCGCCAGATCGGAGAAATCCGTCGGCCAGAGGACGTTCCGCGGACCCGTGAACATGACGCACCTCCGCGCTCGGCAGGGTCGTTCGTCCATGCCGCTACAGTGAGTACAGCGCCTGTGGCGGGAATGTCAATCCTTTACGAGCCAGGTGCCGCTGCGGCCGTCCAGGGCGTCGGCCATCTTCTCGACGTCGCAGATGATGACGCAGGCGTCGGCGCGCTCGGAACCCGCGAGGAAATCAATGGCGGCTTCGATCTTGGGTCCCATCGATCCCGGCGGAAACTGTCCCTGCTCATAGAACCAGCGGATCTCGGAGAGCGGGACGCGCTCGAGCGGGTATTCGTCGGGCCGATGGTAGTTGATGACGACGCGTTCGATGTTCGTCCCGATGATGAACGTCGCGGCCCCGATCTCGCGGGCCAGGAGTCCGGACGTGCGGTCCTTGTCGATCACCGCCTCGATGCCCTCGAGCGCACCGGTCGGCGTCCGGCGCACCGGGATGCCGCCCCCGCCCGCGACGACGAGCAGCTCGCCCTGCTGCGCGAGGCGCCGGATCAGGTCGATCTCCACGATGGCACGCGGCGCCGGCGAGGGGACGACCCGCCGCCAGCCGCGCTTGGGAACCTGCACCATCTTCCAGCCGAACTCGCGCTGGAGCTCGGCGGCGCGCTCGGCCCGGTAGTGCCCCCCCACCGGCTTGGTGGGGTTCTGGAAGTCGGGATCATCAGGATCGACCTCGACGCTCGTGACGATGGCCGTGACGCGCCGGTCGACGCCGCGGCCGCGCAGTTCGTTCATCAGGCACTGCGCGATCATGTAGCCCATGCCGCCCTGGGTATGGGCGCCGCAGATGTCGATCGGCAGCCGGTAGACCTCCTTGGCCGCCAGTTCCACGCGGCGCATCACGTTGCCGACCTGGGGTCCGTTGCCATGCGTGACGATCGTCTGGCAGCCGGCCTCGATCAGGTTGGCCAGCAGGATCGCGGTGCGGCGCGTGTTCGCAAACTGCTGCGGGATATTGCCCTCTTCATCCGGGCGGGAAATGGCATTTCCACCCAGGGCCACCACAATCGGGCTTTTGGTGCGCATACGAACCTTATCGGACAAGCCCCCGTCCGGCTGCGCCCGGGCCGCCCCGGATCTGCGCGGGGCGGACGGGGCGCGCCGGCGCCGCCGGCCTCATGTGCCCTCGCCGGAACTGGCCAGGTATTCCGTCTGCTCGTTCGTGAGCTTGTCGATCCGGGCGTTCATCGCGCGGAGCTTGAGGGCGGCGACCAGCTCCTCGATTTCGTGCGGTACGTCGTGCACCCGCACGTCGAGCTTGACACCCTTGCGGGCACACCACTCGGCGGCCAGCGCCTGGGTGGCGAAGCTCATGTCCATCACGCTGGCCGGATGCCCCGTGGCGGCGCTGAGGTTCACGAGGCGCCCGTCGGCGAGCAGGAAGATGCTCCTGGCGGCCTTGCCGTTGGCCAGCTCGAATTCGTCCACGTTGGGCCGCACGCCGGTGTTCACGCGCTTGGCCATGCGGCGCAGCGCGGGGATGTCGATCTCGACGTCGAAGTGTCCGCTGTTGCAGACGATCGCGCCGTCGGGCATCTTCTTGAAGTGCTCCTCGCGCAGCACGTGCTTGTTGCCGGTGACCGTGATGAACACTTCGCCATAGGCGGCGGCCTCGCTCATCGGGCGCACCTCGAAGCCATCCATGATCGCTTCGAGCGCCTTGAGCGGGTTGATTTCCGTCACGGTGACAATCGCGCCGGCGCCGCGGGCCCGCGAGGCCACGCCGCGCCCGCACCAGCCGTAGCCCGCGACGATTACGCGCTTGCCGGCCAGCAGCAGGTCGGTGGCCCGCACGACACCGTCGAGCGTGCTCTGCCCCGTCCCGTAGCGGTTGTCGAACAGGTGCTTGGTGTCGGCATCGTTCACGGCGATGACCGGGAACTTCAGAGCGCCCTTGGCGGCCATGGCCCGCAGCCGGATGACGCCGGTGGTCGTCTCCTCCATGCTGGCGACGATGTTCTGCGCCTCGGCCTGCCGCTTCAGGTGAAGCGTGTTCACCAGGTCGGCCCCGTCGTCCATCGTGATCTGCGGGCGGGTGTCGATCACGGCGTTCAGGTGGTCGTAGAACTCCGGCACGTCCTCGCCGCGTCGCGCGTAGACCGGCACGCCGAAGTCCTTGACCAGGCTCGCCGCGGTGGCGTCCTGCGTGCTGAGCGGATTGGACGCGCACAGGGCGACTTCCGCCCCGCCGGCCTTCAGCGTGCGCATCAGGTTGGCCGTCTCGGAGGTCACGTGCATGCAGCAGCCCATGCGGATGCCGCGCAGCGGCTTGCTCTTCTCGAATCGCTCGCGGATCAAACGCAGGACCGGCATGTCGCGGTCGGCCCACACGATCTTCTTCTTCCCCTGGGCGGCCAGCTTCAGGTCCGCCACGTCGCAACGCTTTTTCGCCATTCCGCTCACTCCGTACGGCTCGTTCCGCACCCCGCGGGTGCCACCTGCGGGCCCGTGCACCGGCCCCGCGCCAAGCCACACAGCGTACCGGGGGGGCCGGCGCGGAGCAACCAACAGGCGCGGCGGGAAGGCCCCCGGCGAAGGATACGAATATGGCCGCCCCCGCGGACGGCCGGCTGGCGGGCGCGCCCCGGTTAGCGCTTCAGGCCGACGGCCTTGAGCATAGCCGCGGTGATCGACTGCCGCGTCTGGAAGTATCCGGCCCACGGATCCGCCTTCAGCGCCGCGAGCCGCCCGGGCAGGTTCGAGACCGTATACGTGTCGGGCCGCAGCGATTCGTTCACCTCATCCCAGCGCACCGGCGCCGAGACGGGCGCCTGGGCCCG
>CAZVRR010000105.1:0-11788 GCA_964629745.1 uncultured Planctomycetales bacterium
GCTCTCTTCGCGCCGTCCCGATGGGACGGCATCGCGGCGCTGCAGTGTGTGTGGTGAAGGCCGGCCGGATCGGAGCGGGCGTGGGCATGGCGTGTTGCGCGACACCGTCCCGAGGGGACGGTGTGATGAAAGCCCGCCACATCGTGGCGGGGAACACGCATGACGGATCCCGCGCGCCGTCCCGACGGGACGGCATGAAGGAGAGGGTAGGGGTGACCGCCGTGGCACGAACCCAGCACTGAAGTGCTGGGCTTTCTTCGCGCCGTCCCGATGGGACGGCATCGCGTTGTTCCGATGGGACGGCGTGGCTCGGCGCGCCGATGGGAAGCACAACAACAGAGAACGAGGTGTTGTTGACTCTGTTTACGGTCGCCGCAGATCCGGGCGCAGCTCGGCCAGCGGGCGCAATACGAACTCGCGTTCCCACATCCGCGGGTGCGGCACGATCAGCCCCGCTTCGTGGATCCGTTCGTCCCCGTACAGCAGCAGATCCAGGTCGAGCGTACGCGGCGCGTTGGGCACGCTTCGCACACGTCCGTGTCGGGCCTCGACTTCCTGGAGGCGGTGCAGCAGCTCGCGTGCCGGGAGCGCGGTCTCCAGTTCCGCCACTCCGTTGAGGAAGGCACCCTGCGGCGGTCCGCCCACGGGCTGCGTCTCGTGCAGCGTGGACACGCGGAGCACACGGATGTCGCCGCGCTCCGCCAGGTTACGCAACCCGCCGGTGATGTGTGCGGCGCGGTCGCCGAGGTTCGAGCCCAGTCCGATGTAAATGCCGCCGGCGGGCACGCGACTACCACCGGAGTCCTTGGATGCGTGCAACGGCGGCTTCGATGCGGTCGGCATCGACCGTGAGTGCGAACCGTACGTAGCCCTCGCCGGCCGGCCCGAAGCCGATGCCGGGGACGCACACGACGTCGGCCTCGTCGAGCAGGCGGGTTGCGGCACGCAGCGAGTCGTAGCCGGCGGGCACGCGCGCCCAGATGTAAAACGTCGCCTGCGGATCCGGGACGCGGAAGCCCCCGGCGCGCAATCCGCGACAGAGGATCTCCGCCCGCTGCCGGTACATCGCGCGCAACTGCGTGACTTCCGGCCGCCCGATTCCCTGCAACGCCGCGATGCCGGCCTCCTGGATCGCCGTAAATGCGCCGCTGTCGAGGTTGGACTTGACCCGTGCGAGGGCGGCGATTACGCCGGCATTGCCGACGGCAAACCCGAGGCGCCAGCCCGTCATGTTGAACGTCTTGGAGAGCGAGTGAAATTCGATCGCGACGTCCTTGCCGCCCGGGACCTGCAAGATGCTCGGCGGGGGCGTATCGCCCAGGTACATCTCTGCATACGCGGCGTCGTGCGCCACCACCAGGTCACGCCGCTGGGCAAATTCGACCACGCGCCCGTAAAACTCGAAGCTGGCTACCGCCCCGGTCGGGTTGTTCGGGTAGTTGAGGAACATGAGCGTTGCGGCGCCGGCCGCTTCCACCGGGATCCCGTCTAGGTCCGGCAGCCACGCATGATCCTCGCTGAGCCGCATCGGCCAAGGCACGCCACCGGCGAACAGCGTCGCCGACCGGTAAACCGGATATCCCGGATCAGGAATCAGGACCGTGCGCCCGGGGTCGACGACCGCCAGGGGCAGGTGGCCGAGCCCTTCTTTCGTGCCGATGACGGCCAGGATCTCGCGCTGGGGGTCGACCCGCACGCCGTAGCGCTCATCCATGAAGGCGGCCGCCGCCTCCCGGAAGGCTGGCGTGCCCAAATCGTGCGGGTAGCGGTGATTGGCCGGGTCATTGACGGCCCGCGTCATGGCGTCGACGATGAATGCGGGGGTCGGCTGATCCGGGTCGCCGACACCGAAATTGATGACATCGCGGCCGGCGGCAAGGGCGGCACGTCGGCGGCGGTCGATGTCCACGAATAGGTAGGGGGGCAGTTGGTCGAGCCGTTCCGTCTGCACGAATGGCATGCTTGTTTCCCGCGGGATTCGCTTCCAGCTCCTGTTCAGCAAGTCTAAGTGAGCCAGGAGCTTGCCACAAGGCGCGCGGATTGGAACGCCGGTTGCCCCGTATGCCCGGGGTGAAATCGTGGCCGCCTGATGGAAGTGACTTGCGTCATGGGCACGCCGTGCGCGAAGCGCGCCGTGCCGCACCCGCCCCCGGCTTGGCGCGAATGCGTCAAGTGGGGTATCCTGTTCGAGTTACATGCGGACGGCGGCCGTGCCCGCGCATGACCGACCCCGCAGCCGGCGAGCTCTCCTTCAGCGGGCCTGTCCTTACGCCGCTGCGAGCGGCATAACGAGAGTCAAGGCGTATGAGTACGACAGCATCTCCCGCCGTCGGTGATGGTCAGGAACGCGGCAACAAGCCCGTGGAAACGCTGGTCCGCGCGGTCATCCGCTTCGCCGGTGATTCGGGCGACGGTATGCAGTTGGCGGGAACGCAGTTTACCACCGCCAGCGCCGTCCTCGGCAACGACGTGAGTACGTTTCCGGATTTTCCGGCGGAAATTCGCGCACCTGCCGGCACGCTGGGCGGCGTCTCCGGGTTCCAGATCAATTTCGGCAGCCGCACGGTCTACACGCCGGGCGACATGCTGGACGCTCTGGTGGCGATGAACCCGGCGGCCCTGAAGGTCTGCCTGAAGGACCTGGCGCCGGGCGGCGCGCTGATCGTCAACGCCGACGAGTTCACCGCCCCCAACCTGGCCAAGGCCCGGTACGACGCGAACCCGCTGGAAACGGGGGAACTTGAGCGCTATCGCGTCTACAAGGTGCCCGCCACGAGCCAGACACTCGAGGCCGTCAAGACGACGGGACTCAGCGCCAAGGATGCGGAGCGCTGCAAGAATTTCTACGCGCTGGGCGTCGTGTATTGGCTGTTCGACCGGCCGCTGGATGTCACGCTCCGCTGGATCAACACCAAGTTCGCCAAGCTGCCGGCGGTCGCGCAGGCCAACGTCGCGGCCTTGAAAGCCGGGTACTACTACGCCGAAACGGCCGAGATGTTCTCGGTGCGCTACCGCATCGGCAAGGCGCACCTGCAGCCCGGCCGCTATCGCAACGTGACCGGCAACCAGGCGGCGGCGCTCGGTCTTGTGACGGCGGCCAAGCTCGCCGGCAAGCCGCTGTTCTACGGCAGCTACCCGATCACGCCCGCCAGCGAAATCCTGCACGAGCTGACGGTCTACAAGAATTACGACGTGCGCACGTTCCAGGCGGAAGACGAGATCGCAGCGTACTGCGCCGTGATCGGCGCTTCCTACGCCGGCTGCCTCGCCGTGACCGGCACGAGTGGCCCCGGCGTGGCCCTCAAGCAGGAGGCCATCGGCCTGGCGGTCATCACGGAACTGCCGTCCGTCATCATCAACGTGCAGCGCGGCGGACCGAGTACCGGCCTGCCGACCAAGACCGAGCAATCCGACCTGTGGCAGGCGCTGCTCGGGCGACATGGCGATTGCCCGCTGCCGGTGCTGGCCGCACGGTCCCCGAGCGACTGTTTCTGGGCCGCCCTGGAAGCGGTACGCATTGCGGTGAAGTACATGACCCCGGTCATGCTGCTGAGCGACGGGTACCTGGCGCAGGGTTCCGAGCCCTGGCGCATTCCGCCGCTGGCGGAGCTGGAGCCGATCCGGATCGAGCATGCCAGCGATCCGGTTCAGTTCCAGCCATACTTGCGGAACGCGCATGGCGGGCGTCCGTGGGCCATTCCGGGCACACCCGGCCTGCAACACCGGGTCGGCGGCCTGGAGAAGCTGGAAAGCGCCGGCAGCGTGAGCTACGACCCCGACAATCACCAGCGGATGACGGACCAGCGCGCCAAAAAGGTGCAGAACGTGGTGGCCGACCTGCCGGACCAGGAAGTGTTCGGCGATTCGAGCGGCGAGCTGCTGGTCGTGTCGTGGGGCGGCACGTTTGGCGCGGTGCGCTCCGCGGTCGAGGGGGCCCGCGAGGCCGGCCAGAACGTGTCGCACATGCACATGCGCTGGCTGAACCCGATGCCGCGGAATACGGGTGAGATCCTGCGGCGTTTCAAGAAGGTCGTCGTGTGCGAGCTGAACATGGGACAGCTCGAACTGCTCCTGCGGGCCACGTACCTGGTCGACGCCCAGGGCCTGCACAAGGTAAAGGGCCGGCCATTCATGGTCGGCGAGATTCGCGCGAAGATTAATGAACTGCTGGGAGGTCGCTGACGTGTCCCTCCAGGTTGAAGCTCCGCTGACGTTCAAGCATTACAAGAGCAACCAGGACGTGCGCTGGTGCCCGGGCTGCGGTGACTTTTCGATCCTGACGGCGATCCAGAAATCGCTGGCGGTCCGGCAGGTGCAGCGCGAGAACATCGTCGTCGTGTCCGGCATCGGGTGCTCGAGCCGCTTTCCGTATTACATGGAGACCTACGGGATCCACAGCATTCACGGGCGCGCCCCGGCGGTGGCGACCGGCGTGAAGCTGGCCAACCCCGACCTGGAAGTGTGGGTGATCACGGGCGACGGCGATGCGCTGTCGATCGGCGGCAACCACTTCCTGCACTCGATCCGGCGCAACATCGGGCTGAAGATCGTCCTGTTCAACAACCAGATCTACGGCCTGACCAAGGGCCAGGTGTCGCCGACCAGCGAGCTGGGCAAGAAGACCAAGTCGACGCCGTACGGCTCGATCGAGAACCCGGTGCACGCGATCTGCGTGGCCCTGGGTGCGGAAATCACGTTCGCGGCGCGGGCGATCTACAACGATCCCAAGATGCTCCAGGAGATCCTGGAGCGCGCCGGGCAGCACCGCGGGACCGCGTTCGTCGAGGTGTACCAGGACTGCGCGGTGTACAACCACGAGACGTTCAGCTACCTGACCGACCGGGCCACGCGCGACGACAACATCCTGTTCCTCGAGCACGGCAAGCCGATGATCTTCGGCAAGGGCCGCGACAAGGGCATCCGCCTGCGCGGCATGGACCCCGAGATCGTCAAGCTCGGCCAGGGCATCACGGAAAAGGACCTGCTCGTGCATGACGAGCACTGCGAATCGTCGACGCTGGCGTTCCTGCTCTCGCGCATGCACCATCCGCATTTCCCGACGCCGCTGGGGATTTTCCGCGATGTCGAGAAGCCGGCGCTGGAGGACCTGATGCGCGAGCAGATCGCCGCCACCACCCGGAAGCTCGGGGCGGGCGACCTGAACCGGCTGCTGGCGACGGGCGACATCTGGACGGTCGAGTAGGGCCCGTCGGGAAAGAATTTCTAGAAAGACTTGACACCCTAACAAATACCGAATACACTCCCCGGTGGCCCAGCCGGAGAGTGTGTCATGACCGATGTACCCCAGGAACTGATGACCCCCCACGAGGCGGCCCGCTGGTTCCGCCGCTCGCCCGCGTGGCTGCGCCAGCAGACGGACCTGCTGCGTGTCTGCGGGCCGGGCGGCCAGCCGCTGTACCACGTGCGCGTCTGCCGCGCCTACGTGCTCGGCAAGCTTTGCGGGCTGGCCGGATCGGCCCTGCGCCGGGCGCAGGTACGCGCCTTGGCCGTGGCCTGCGGCCTCGCGGGCACGCCGGGCCTCCAGGAGCCGGTGCCGGACCCGGCGGCGCCGGAAACGCCCGAGGACAGCCCCAACTGACCGCCGTTCCGGTGCCACGGCTGTTCCAGCAGTGTCTTCCCGTGCCACTGCTGTGTCAGCAGTGTCTTCTCCGTCGTCGCACACCGGACGGCACTGCTCACAGCGCAGTGGCACGATGACCAACTCCCGTGCCGGTGCCACTGCTGTGTCAGCAGTGCCTTCTCCACCGGTCGGAAACCAGACCTCGGTGGGCGTGCGTCTGTTCTAGCGAGCCAGCAGCTCCACGAAAGGATCAATGTCGAAGGCGTTCACCACGCCGTCACCCGTGATGTCGGCCAGCAGCGCATCGCAGTCGGGCTGCGCCTGCCCGTAGCCCACGGGATCGGTCAGGGCCAGGACGAATGGGTCAATATCGAACACGTTGATCGAGCCGTCGCAGTTCAGGTCACCGGCCGCGAACGGGCAGGAGAGGACAAAGATCCGCACCGCATCGATGCCCGCTTCCACGACGGACGGATCGTTCAGGTCGCCAGCGTTGAAGCGGACCCGCACGGTGTCTGCGTTCCACAGCCCGACTTCCGCAAGCACGAACTGGCGCGAGTACCAGCCGCCGCCGGCTTCGGGGCCGGAGGGACCGATGGCATCCAGCGCAATCCAGGTAGCGCCGTCGTCGCCGGAGGCGTCAATGTAGAGCAGGTCGTTGCCGGGGTCGGCGCCGAACACGTTGCTGTACCAGAAGGAGAAGGAGAGCACGGAATCGGGGTGCGTCGCGTCCATCGCCGGCGAGATAAGCAGCGTGTAGCCGCCGTCGATGTCGAAATCGCCGTCGGGCAGACCCGTCACATAGCACCGGCCGGAGCCGTCGGCATCGGTCGGCGGATCGCCGCGGTCGCCGCCGCCCGCGGGCACGCCGCGCTCCCACGCACCACTCGTCAGGTCGGGAGAATTCTCGACGGTCCAGCCGAGGTCGGACTCGAAATCGTCGTCGAAGCTCGCGGTCAAGATCCGGACCGGCACGTGGTAGAGGTTCTCCGGCGCGGCGCAGGGCGCCAGGACGGTTGTGCCCCCCGAGCCCGTGGCTGCGATGTAGAAATTGATGGTGTGGCCGCACGGAGCGCCGGCGGGAATCTCGGCGCGGAACACGTCGCCGCCGAGCGGCGTCAGCGGCACCGCCGTGAACGGGCCCGCTCCGTCGACGCGGTAGAAGAGCTGCGCGCTGTCGGGGACGTAGGACTCCTGTCCCGCCAGGATGCGCACGTCGAACGTGGTCGGTTCGTCCGGCGCGGCGATCGCCGGCACACCGTCGGGCAGCACGATGTTCAGGGCCGAGGTGGCCCACTGCGACAGGTACAGGATCGCCGGCAGGTTTTCCGTGCAGGTCGGCAGGATCTGCTCCGGTGGCAGCAGGAAACCGTAGGATCCGGTGTCGCGCAGCTCGATGCTCACCGAGAGCCGGTCGGCGGCCCCGTAGCACCAGTCGACCGAGCTGCCGTTCACGGGATAGATCGTCGTATAGGTCGGGCCGGCGGTGTACGTCACGCCATACACGGACGCGATCAGGTCGCGCATGTAGCCGCCGACCAGCGCGAACGTTGAGGCATCCGGCTCGGGCGGGAGGACGGGCGTGTAGCCGAACGGCCAGAGCACGAGCTGTCCGTAGGAGTGATAGTCCATGTGCGCCCGGATCTCGGGGTGTGCAGTGATGAAGCCGCTGATTCCGGCGGTTTCGGGCTCGCTGAAGGGCGCGGTGCCGCGGTACGTGGTTGAGGACGGTGTGCCGCTCGAGCCGATGTCGTCGTAGGCCCACTGGAAGCCCCAGTTGCGGTTCAGGTCGACGCCGTAGGAGCCGTCCGGGTTGAGGCGCCGGTTCTTGCGCCAGAGGCGATCGGTGGTCCAGGTATAGACGTAGCCGTCGGGGTTCATGCAGGGGATGAGGTAGAACTCGGCCCGGTCGACCAGGTCGGTGATGCAGGGGTCCGCGTCGTACTGGCTTAGCAGGAAGTCAGCCAGGTAGAGCACGACGGGGGCGGTGATCCATTCCCGGCAGTGTTGCAGCCCGTGGTAGAGGACGGCCGGCTTGGGGCCCTCGCCGGCACCCGTGATATGCAAGGCCCAGATATCGCGCCCCTGGCTCGTGTCGCCGACGTCGACCAGGTCGCACAAGTTCGGGTCGGTGGCGCCGGCGTTGTTGAGCCACGCCATCATCGCATCGAGGTCCATGTACTGGTCGAACGTGCCGCGCGCGGGCGGCGCCGCCAGGTGTGCCCGCGTCGCCGGGCCGATGTCGCGGCTCAGCACGACGTACGACAGGCCGGACTGCGCGAGGGCCGCGCTGCTTTCAGGTGGGATGCGGACGTCCAGCGGCCCGATGCCGGTCTGCTCCGTCCAGACATCGCCGCTGAAAGCCAGCAGGGTCTCGAGCTCCGCGGCGCTGCGGACATCGACGCGCACGAGCTGGTGGCCGTCGTAGTTCACGGGCTGCGCGGGGCTTTCGAGAGCCAGGAGCACGACCGCACAGCCGAGGCTGGTGCGAAGCGCTGACATGAGGTGCCTCCTCTCATCCGAACGGCGGCGACGGCCGGCAACGCGTGACATGCATGGCACGTCCGCGCGGCCGTTCGAGAGATGCATTCAGTGTACTCCCCGGGGCGGGCGGCGCGCACGGAATTTACAGCGCGCGAAGGTGACGTCCGCGGCGTCGTGCCGGCGTTTTGTTGCGGGCCGCTGGCGGGCCCGGTACGCTGCCGGTTCGCGGTGAATTCAAAGAGACTGTGCCAGATGGATGGAGTCATGCCCAAGGCTGCGAGTTTCGAGTTCGTTCCGGAGAAGGCCGGTGCGGCCGCCGACGTGCTGCTCGTACCACTGCTGAGCAAGCCCCAGCCGCCGCTGCAGCTCGTCGCACCCGTCGATGCGCAGTGCGCGGACGCCGTCTCCGAGTTGATCGCCGTCAAGGCCCTCGGCGCCGAGGCGGGCCAGTTGGCGCATACGACGCGCAGCGGCGCCTACCGGCGTGTCCTGGCCGTCAGCCTGGGCGACGCGGAAAAAATCACGCCGCACGCAATCCGGCTGGCGGGCGCCGCAGCGGCGCGCTGGATTGCACAGGAAAAAGTGGCGAGTGCGGCGTTGTGGCTGGACGGCCTGGCCGGCACGTCCGTCGCGCGGGCGGCGGGTGAATGGGTCACCGGCATGCTGCTGGGCGGCTACCGCTTCCTGGAATATCGCACGCCGGCGGACGCCGCCCCGAAGAAGGTCCGCGTGCAGGTGCGCTCGGCGGAGGCGGGGACCGTGCGGCGCGTGATGCCGGAGTTGCGCGAGGCGGCGGAGGTGGCGCACGCGATCAATTATGCCCGGCGCCTGGCACACCTGCCGCCCAACGTGATGCACCCGGCGAAGGTGGCGGACGAGGCCCGCGCCCTGGCATCAGCGACCGGGCTGAAGTTCACGCTGGTGGAGGCCGCACAGGCGAAACGCCTGGGCATGGGCGGGCTGCTGGCGGTGGGCGGCGGTGCGGCGCACCCGCCGTGCCTGGTCCAGCTCGACTACCGCCCGCTGCCGCGTTCGCGGCGGCGCGTCGTGCTCGTCGGCAAGGCGATCACGTTCGACACGGGTGGCTACTCGATCAAGCCGTCCGCCGGCCTGGAGGCGATGAAGTTCGACAAGTGCGGGGGCATGACCGTACTGGGGATCCTGCGGGCGGTTGCCGCGTTGAAGCTGCCGTGCAACGTGACGGGCATCATCGCCGTCGCGGAGAACGCGATCTCGGAGCAGGCGTACCGGCCGGCGGACATCATCAAGACGATGAGCGGCAAGACGGTGGAGGTGATCAGCACGGACGCCGAGGGGCGGCTGGTGCTGGCCGACGCGCTGTGGTACGCGCAGGAGAAGCTCAAGCCGACGGAGATCATCGACCTGGCGACGCTGACGGGCGGCGTGAATGTCGCGCTGGGCAAGGCGGCGGCCGGGCTGATGAGCAACGACGACGAACTGGCGGGCGTGCTGGGGGAATGCGGCCGGGCGACGCACGAGCGGCTGTGGCGCCTGCCGCTGTGGGACGACTACCGCGAGCTGGTGAAAGGCACCGACTCGGACCTGAAGAACGCGTCGGGCAAGCGCGACGCGCACTCGATCGTCGGGGGCATGTTCCTGAAGGAATTCATCCGCGCGGGCACCGCGTGGGCGCACCTGGACATCGCCGCGGTGGCCACGACGGAGGAATCGAACACGCCGACGGGCAAGGGCGCGACCGGCTTCGGCATCCAGTTGCTGGTCGAATACTTCCGCCGGCTGGGATCATCATGAAAACCCGAAGTGAAGCGCGCCAGGCGGCCGACCGGGCCAACCCGCGCGAAAAGCCGCGCGGCGGGCCGGTGGGCGCGGCGGTCGACAAGGAGCGCATCGAGCGCGCCGTGCGCGAGATCATTCTGGCCATCGGCGAAGACCCCGAGCGCGAGGGGCTGCGCCAGACGCCGGCGCGGGTCGCGCGGATGTATGCCGAGCTGTTCGCCGGCCTGCGCGAGGATCCCGAGCGCCACCTGGCGGCGATGTTCGACGAGGATCACCACGAGATGGTGGTGCTGCGCGACATTCCCTTCAACAGCGTCTGCGAGCACCACTTCATGCCGTTCGAGGGCCGGGCGCACATCGCCTACATCCCCGGCGGAAAGGTGCTCGGGTTGTCGAAGCTGGCGCGGATCGTCGATGCCTTCGCGCACCGCCCGCAGGTGCAGGAGCGGCTGACGTCGCAGATTGCGGACCTGCTGGCGCACAAGCTCAAGGTGCGCGGCTGCGCCGTCGTGCTGGAGGCGGTCCACACCTGCATGACCGGGCGCGGGGTGAAGAAGGCCGGCAGCGTGATGGTCACGTCGGCCCTGCGCGGCATCATGCAGTCGAGCCAGAGCACGCGGGCCGAGGCGCTGATGCTGCTGCGCGCCCGCGGTCGCTGAGCGGCCCCCGCGGGAACCTACCGGGCCCGGCTGGCGCGCTTGCGGGCGTGCTCGTCGAGCAGGCGCTTGCGGATGCGGATCGCGTCGGGCGTCACCTCGACCAGCTCGTCGTCCTCGATGAATTCCAGGGCCAGTTCCAGCGTGAGCACGCGGGGCGGCTTGAGCACGACCGTCTTGTCCGCGGAGGCCGCCCGGATGTTCGTCAGCTTCTTTGCGCGGCACACGTTCACGAGGATGTCGTTGTCGCGGCAATGCTCGCCGACGATCTGGCCCGCGTAGACCGGATCGGTCGGACCGACGAAGAACACGCCGCGGTCGGAGAGCCCCTCCAGCGCATACGGGGTCACCGGCCCCGGCTCGCTCGCGATCAGCACGCCGGCGCCGCGCCCGGGCAGGCTGCCGCGGAAGAGCTCGTAATCGTAGAAATTGTGGTGCATGATCACGGTGCCGTAGGTCGCCGTGAGCAGCCGGTTCCGCACGCCGATCAGCCCCCGCGCCGGCACGGTGAACTCGAGAAAGGTCCGCGCGTCGTGCGTCTCCATCCGCGTGCAGATGCCGCGGCGGGCGCCCATCACCTCCATCACCGGGCCCACGTGCTCGGTGGGTACATCCACCACGCACAGCTCGATTGGCTCGGTCTTCTTGCCGTCGAGCTGCCGGAAGATCACTTTCGGCTTGCCGACGGCCAGTTCGTAGCCCTCGCGCCGCATGTTCTCGATCAGCACCGACAGGTGCAGCACGCCGCGGCCGGACACGAGGAACTCGTCGGGCGTCGCGCCCGCTTCGACGCGCAGGGCCACGTTGCGCTGCAGCTCTTTTTCGAGCCGGTCGCGCAGGTGCCGGCTCGTGAGGTAGCGCCCCGCGCGGCCGGCGAACGGGGAATCGTTCACGCGAAACGTCATGTGCAGCGTCGGCTCGTCGATCGCGAGCAGCGGCAGGGGCTCCGGCTGCTCCAGGTCAGCGATCGTGTCGCCGATGTCGATCGGATCGAGCCCGATCACGGCGCAGATGTCGCCGGCCTCCACGACGTCGGTCTTCCGCCGACCCAGCCCGTCGAACGTGTGCAATTCGCCGATCTGCTCGGCGGCGCGGGTGCCGTCGCGCCGGATGACCATGACGCGCTGCCCGGCCGCCAGCCGGCCGGCGAACACGCGCCCGATCCCGATCCGGCCGACGTAGTCGCTGTAGTCCAGCGTCGTGACCAGCATCTGCAGGGGCCGGTTCGCGTCGACCTGCGGCGGCGGAACGTGCTTGAGGATCGTTTCGAACAGCGGCAGGATGTTTGTGCCCGGCCGGTCGCGGTCCA
>CAZVRR010000106.1:0-4475 GCA_964629745.1 uncultured Planctomycetales bacterium
CTGAACGGACCCGTCGGGGCACGTCCCCTCGCCGCCGTTCATGTTCCCGTTGCCGCCATTCATGTTGCCGTTGCCCCCGTTCATGTTCTCGTTGCCGGCGTTCATGTTCTCATTGCCGGCGTTCATGTTCTCATTGCCGCCGTTCATGTTTTCGTTGCCGGCGTTCATGTTTTCGTTGCCGGCATTGACGTTTTCGTTTCCGCCGTTCAGGTTGCCGTTGCCGCCGTTGAGATTCTCGTTCCCGTTGCCGTTGAGGTTGCCGTTCACGTTGCCGTTGGCGTTGCCGCCGCCGGTCAGCAGCGCGACGAAGGGATCGATGTCAAAGGCGTTGACCACCCCGTCGCCGTTGATGTCGGCCAGCAGGCGGTCGCAACCCGGGTAGAGGGCGGCGTACTCCGCCGGCGCGGTCAGCGCGAGGATGAACGGGTCGATGTCAAAGGCGTTCACCAGCCCGTCGCAGTTCAGGTCGCCGACCAGGAGTCCGCCATTGACGTTGCCGTTCCCGCCGTTCAGGTTGCCATTTCCCCCGTTCAGGTTCCCGTTGCCGCCATTGAGGTTGTCATTGAAGTTGCCGAAGACCGCGGCGGCGAGGTCTGCGGACTTCGGGTTCAGGACGAGATCTGCGGCCTCCGCCTGGCGGACCTGGTCGAGCAGCCCGTCCGCAGGTTCGGACATGCAGCCGACGAAGCTCGCCATACCGAGCACCGCAGCGATCCCGCAGGCCCAGCTGAGTTGTTTCATTCCATTCTCCGGTTGGACCGGACGTCTCCCACCGCAGACGGTGCGCACGTCCGCCGTGCAGGAACCAACACCGACGGTGGAGAACGTCACGGCAAGAAATGTGTCGATCCGCTCGCGGCCCTCTGGGCGGTCTTCAGCACGCGATCCCGGCTCTGGCCCGATTGGAGCCGACACTCAGGACAGGAGGCGCCGGATGCCAGCCGTGATACACGCGAGCTGACGGGCGCGACCCGCTGCTGGAGCGCCGGGCGCAAAAAACCCCCGGCAGCACTACCATACCACGAGAAATTGACTGGGCGCGGCTGCTTTGACCTGGACCGGTTTAATTCTACGTAACGTGACGCGCCGCCCGATGCGGACGACGCTGACGGCGCTGGGCGTGTCCGTCGGCGTGAGCGCGATCGTCGCGTTCGGCCTGATCGTGGGCGGCTGGTGGCAGGCCACCAATGCCGCCATCCGGCTCGACGATGCCGACCTGCTGGTCTTCCAGCGGCATGCGGCGGCCGACCTGTTCAGCATGCTCAACGAGCAGGAGACCCGGGCGGCGCTGCGAGAGATCCCCGAGGTGCAGGACGCCGACGGCGTGCTCTGGTTCGTTCTGCCCGTCGATGAGCAGCCGTTCTGCGTGGTGCTCGGCGCGCGCTACGACGAGCTGACGAGCCGGCGCAATTACCTGGTGCGTGGCCGGAACCCGGCTGCACGAAACGAGGTGGCGCTGGGCAAGGTCGCGGCCCACATCTTGCGGCGCGACGTGGGAAGCGAAATCCACATCCGCGGCGCCGCCTATCGCGTCGTCGGCGTCTTCGACAGGGGGGTCGTGTTCCTGGACGGCGCCGTCGCGATGACGCTGGAGGAGCTCCAGGAGCTCTCCGGACGTGTGGGGCAGGTGACCGCCTTCCAGGTGCGCCTCCGGCCGGGCGCCACGCCGGCGGCGGTGGCCGAGCGGATCGAGCGCGAGCAGCCGGGGCTCGTCGCGATCTCCGATGCGAGCGAATACTCGAAGGTGGACCAGGGGCTGGAGATGGCCCACGGACTGGTCTGGGCCATCTCGATCGTCGCGACGCTGATCGGCGGCATCGTCGTCGCCAACACGATGTGGATGTCGGTCCTGGAGCGCACGCGCGACATCGGCGTGCTGCGGGCCATCGGCTGGTCGCGCCGGCGGATCGTCGGCGGCATCGTGCTCGAAGCGACCGGCGTCGGGATCATCGCCTGCGCGGTGGGATCGCTGGCCGGGGCGGGACTGGCCGAATCCGCGACCTGGCTGCCCACCGCCGGCCGCTTCATCCAACCGGGCTACACGGCGCGTCCGTTCCTGCTGGCCCTGACCGTGGCAGTCGTGCTAAGCGTGATCGGGGCGCTGATGCCGGCCTGGCGCGCGGCTCGCGTCTCCCCCGCGGAGGCGTTGCGCTATGAGTAGCCGGGGCGGGGCGGCGGTCGTGGCGCGCGGCCTGGTCAAGCGCTACGAAGACGGCCGCGTGGTGGCGGTCGACGGCATCGATCTGGATATCGCGCCCGGCGCGTTCGTGGCGATCTGCGGCCCCTCCGGCTGCGGCAAGAGCACCCTGCTGAACCTGCTGGCCAGCATTGACCGGCCGGACGCGGGGACGCTCGAGATCGCCGGTCAGCTGCTCAACGGTCTTGGCCCGCGCGCGCTGGACGAATACCGGCTGACAACCGTCGGCCTGGTCTTCCAGTTCCACAACCTGCTGCCGAACCTGACCGCGGCCGAGAACGTCATCGCCGCCATGCTGCCCACCGCGCGCCCGCGTCGCGCACGACTCGCCCGTACGCAGGACCTGCTCGCGCGCGTCGGGCTCACGGACCGCGCGCACGCACGGCCCAGGGCGTTGTCCGGCGGCGAGCGTCAGCGGATCGCCATTGCCCGCGCCCTGGCCAATGAGCCGCGTCTGCTGCTGGCCGACGAACCAACCGGTGCGCTGGATTCCGCGAACGGCGAGCGGCTGCTCGAACTGCTGGCGGCGGTGCAGGCGGACCTGGGGACCACGCTGGTCGTCGTGACACACGACGCCGACGTGGCGCGGCACGCCGGCCGCGTACTGCACATGCGTGACGGCCGCATTATCAAGGACGGACCGCCGGCGACCCGATAAAGGCGCGCAACGGGCACGCCTGCGCGCATAGCAGGCCTGACGCCCGCAACGGAGCCGCCCCTGGCCGCGCAAGCATCCGTCCCCGTTACGCAGCGCAACGCGAGAGATGCGTACGCGGCGGCCGGCGCGGCACTGGAGCGACTGGCCGTGGCGCCGCGCGATCCGGGCGCTGCAATCGAACTCGGCCGGGCCTACCTGGCTCTGGGGCTCGTCGAACCGGCACGCGGCCTGCTGTCCGCCTTGCACGACGCGGGCGATGCGGCCGCTGAACTGGCCGCCCTGCGCACATGTCTTGCCGGCCTGCCCTCCGGGCGCGTGGCGTGGTCGAAACTGGCGACGACCTTCGACGCCAACTTCGCGCGGCTCACGGCGCGCTGTCCGGCCCTGGCGGCGCACGAAGCCCCGTGGCGCGCGATTCCGCAGCAGTTCGAGCTGTACCGCAGCAGTGATGGCAACTGGCACCCGCGCCTGCGCCGTGCCGGCGGCCCCGGCGGCTGGTGGCCCGACTTGTATGACGTTCGCGGCCTGCTCGCGCGCGCCACGCTGCCGCACGACCCCAAGCAGTTGACGTGTGGCGCCTATCTCGTGACCGGCGATCGCTGCGCAGCGCTGCTGACACGGGTATATCAGGGTACAGCGCGGATGTTCCTGTCGTTCACGCCGCGGATCTACGTACTCGAGCCCGATCCGCTGGCGCTGGGCCTGGCGCTGTACACCGATGATTGCGCGGACTGGACCGCGGACGAGCGGGTTACCGTGCTGCTGGGCCCGGACTGCTTGAACCAGCTCGTCGCGCTGCTCGCCGCCGACCCGTGGCTGCCGTTCCCGGTGCACCTGCTGACGCTCCCGCCGGCGCGCCGGGAATTTGAGCACGCGCTCAACGCGGCGCTGGATGCCGTGGCGCAGCGGCGCATCGAGGACGCCCGCCAGTGCAGCGCGCGCGTGGATGCAGCGTATGTAGCCCGGCCGGCGTCGCCCTGGCGCGACCGCTTCGCCGCGGGCGAACCGTTGCGCGTGCTCGGCCTCACGTGCCGCTACACCACCGTGCTGCAATACAGCATGCGGGACCTGGCGGAAGCGTTCCGGCGGGCGGGCCACGACTGCCGGGTCGTGCTCGAGCGCAACGACCACGAGCAGATGCCGCCGCCGCGGATTACCGCGGAAATCGAGCAGTTCCGCCCGGACCTCGTCGTGGTGCTCGACCACCACCGGCACGAGTACGAAGGGGCCATCCCGGCGCACGTGCCGTTCGTCTGCTGGATCCAGGACCAGTTGCCGAACCTGTACACGCGTGCCGCCGGCACCCGGCTGGGGCCGCTGGACTTCTACGTCACCTTTGCCCGCCGGCACCTCCAGCATTACGGCTACCCGGTCGAGCGGGGCCTGGTCTGGACCGCGGCGACCGACCCGGTCCAGTACGCAAGCGAGCCGCTGGGCGAGGAGGAGTTGGGGCCATACCGATGTGACTTTTCGTATGTCAGTAACCACTCGCGCGATCCGCGCGACTTTCACGCCGAGGCTTGTGGCCGGTTCCGGGGGGACGCGGCCCGCCGGCTGCTCGACTGGCTCTTTGCCCACTTTGAGCAGGACATCGCCCAGCGCCCGCGCGAGGCGCTCCAG
>CAZVRR010000106.1:4485-11678 GCA_964629745.1 uncultured Planctomycetales bacterium
CGATTGGCCGTCTAGGACGTCGACCATGTCCTGGCGCGCCCGCGCGAGGCGCTCCAGGGCGCCGCCTGTTTTGCGTTTCAGCAGGCACAGCGCGAAGCCGGCGTCGCGCCGGCCGGCCCGCAAGCCGCCGACGAGCTGGCCCGCGGCTACCTGCACCCGCTGGCCGATTTGCTGTTTCGCCAGGCGACGCTCGCATGGCTTGCCGAATACTGCGAGCGCACCGGCCGCACGCTGCACTTGTACGGCCGGGGCTGGGAGGCGCATCCGCGCTTCGCGCGCTATGCGCGCGGCGTGGCCCGCAACGGTCACGAGCTGCGCGCCATCTACCAGGCCAGCCGCATCAACCTCCAGATCATGCCCTTCGGCTGCATCCACCCGCGCCTGCTCGACGGGCTGGCCGCGGGCGGGTTCTTCCTGCTCCGCTACTGCGCGCAGGACGTGCTCCACGGCCCCGCGCAGCGCGTGCTGGAAGCGGTCGAGCGGCTCGGCCTCGCACCCGGCGCGCCGGTACCGGCCGGCGAGGCCCCCGCCCTGGCGCAGGCCTTGCGCGAGTTGAGCGCCTTGCGGGGCGAACCGCCGCCCGGCGATACGCTGATGCTGACAGCCGTCCAGCTCGACGACCTGCGCGACCAGGCAGACCTCGCCTTCCGGCGCTGTGCCGGGCAACTCTTCGACGACTACGGTCAGGTGGCATTCGCGTCGGCCGACGAACTCGTGTGCAAAGCGGAACGCTTCCTGTCCGATGCGCGCGCGCGGGCGGAGACCGCGGAACGCATGCGGAACGCGGTCATCGAGCGCTTCTCGTACGACGCCCTGGTGCGCGACCTGCTCGCCTTCCTGCGGACCAGCCTGCCCGCCGGCTGAGCGGGCCGCCCGGCGTCCGAGTCCGTCTGCCGGCGTTCAGTCGCGCCCGACGGATCGGCCGATAAGACGGGCGGGCGGTCTGGCCCGGCCGCCGACCACGCCCCCCGGAAAAGGAACCGCCGGCGCATGGACGCAGCGTGTCAGACTGACGTGGGCGGCACGCGGAGCCCGCACGCTACTGGCGAGCCGTTCCCGCGCGACTGGCTGGAACGCCTGGGTACGCAACTGGCCGACTTTGCGCCGCTGCGCGCCCTGGCCCCGCCGCCCTCCGATGCCCCGTGCGTCGTCTTCTTCTCCGTCGTCCCCTGGTGGCACTCGGTTTTCGAGCACCTCCTGGCCACCAGCCTGCGGCTCAAGCACGTGCACACCCCGACGATTGTCTGCGGCGGCGGTTTTCCGGCTTGCAGCAACGGAAACGCGATCTGCCCGCGGCCCGCGTGCGACGCTTGCCTGGCGCGGGCCCGACGCTACGCGCGCACGTTCGAGCTGGAGTGCTGGACCAGCCACGACTTTCTCACGGCGGAGGACCGCGCGCGCACCGAGCGCCTGGTGGCAGAACTGCCGCGCGCCCGGCTCGCGACATTCACGTACGCCGGTCTGCCCGTGGGACGCAACACGCTGCGCGACCTGAGCCAGCACTACCACTACGCGGTCCGCGACATCACCGCCGCCGAGGAAGCCGCCGCCCGGCAGTTCCTGGTCAGCAGCATGCTGAGTGCGGACCTGGCCCGGCGCGTACACGAGCGCTTCGCGCCGCGCGGCGTCGTGGTTTCCAACGGAAAGGCGGTCTCGTACTCATCCATCTACAGCTACTTCCGGCGGGCGCCGGTCGACGTGTTCACGTGGGACGAATCGCCCATGTTCCGCAACGCGTTCACGTTCAACCGCAACGTCTTTGCGCCGGAGGTGCACCTGGAGGACGTCTGGCCGCGCTACGCGGAGGTCCCGCTCACGAGCCGCCAGGAGCGCGTGCTCGACGAGTACCTGCGCGACTGGCGTGAAGGCCGCACGCCGACCTTCGTCTATAACGACGAGCAGGCCGCCGATGCAGGTGTGCTGGCGAAAATCGAGCACGCGGCCGCCGGCCGGAGGATCGTTGCAGTCTTCAGCAACGTGACCTGGGACACGGCCCACCTGGACCGCAACATCGGCTTTGACCATCTGGTCACGGCGGTGCAGCACCTCGTCGGGCAGGCGGCCGCGCAGTCCGACCTGTATTTGGTCATCCGACCCCACCCGGCGGAATACAAGCTGCCGGTCGAGGAGCGCACCGTCGTCCGGCTCGAAGAGCACCTGCGCCCACTCGGGCCGCTGCCGGCGAACGTGCGCCTGATCTCAGGTGACGTTGAACTCAACAGCTACCGGCTGGCGCGACTGGCCGATCTGCTGCTTGTGTATACGTCGACCATCGGGCTCGAGCTGGCACTGGACGGGCGCGAGGTCGCGGTCCTGGGCGACGTGCATTACCGCGGCAAGGGCTTCACCGTCGATATCGAGTCGCCAGCCCAGTTGCACGAATACCTGGCCCGGACGCGCGCGCGACCGGCGACGTCGCCGCAGCGGCGCGAGCGGGCCCGACGCTACATGTGGCTGTGGCTGTACCGGCATCTCGTGCGGCTGCCGTGGGTGGACCCGGTTTCGCGAAAGCGGTATCGCATCGACGACCTCGACGCGCTGCGTCCCGGCAGCGGCAGCGTCGTGGACGAACTGACCGCGCGCATGCTCGATGGTCGGCCGTTTCTGGACATGGTCGCGCCCGGGCACGCACCGGATTGACCGATCGTGGCAGGCGCGCAGCACGTTTTCGGCGAATGCCACGGTCACAGGGCGGCGGCCGCCGTGGAGCGGCCGTGGCGCCGCAGGAAGCTCATGCGAGTGCGCGAGGGCAGTGATGAACGGGCGGATCGGATGACCGGCTGCAGCGCGCCGGCCGGTGGCCTGCGTGATGGGCGTCTCGACCGCCGGGCCGCGTTGAACATCAGCGGCATGCGCGACAGAGGCGGTTTCCCGGAGAAGCGCGGATGAACGATCAATACGTACTGGGGGTCCATTTCGGGCACAACGCGTCCATGGCGCTGGCCCGTAACGGGCTGATCGTCGCCGCCCTCGCGGAGGAGCGGCTCCGTCGCATCAAGAACTACACCGGGTTCCCTGCGCAGGCGATCCGCTGGGCCGTCGATACGTACCTCGCCGGCGACGCCGGACGAATTGACCGCGCCGTCATTCCGATGGCGACGAACATCGACTACCACTTCTACACGCACCAGGACCGCTTCGCTGACGGGCGCTACTTCGGCTGCTATCACGAAACCGAGAAGAACGAAATCCCCGACTTCTTCCGTTACCCGGACGAGGCCGCGGCGCGCGAGTACATCGCGCGCGACCAGGCCCACGTGGCCCGGCTCAACGCCGACGCCGACCTCACCCGGCGCATGCGCGGCTTTTTCCGCCAGGAACTGGGCGTTAACGCCGACCGCCTCACATTCCTGGACCACCACGCCGCCCACGCGGAATCGGCCTGTCTCAGCCTGCCGCCGGGGCGCGAATGGCTGGTCTTCACGCTGGACGCCAGCGGCGACAACGTATGCGCCACCGTCAGCCGCTACGACGGGCAGACGCGCACCGAGCTCGCGCGCGTGCCGCGCTACGCCGCGCTGGGCACGTTCTATCGCGAGGTCACCGCGTTCCTGGGCATGAAGCCCGACGAGCACGAATTCAAGGTCATGGGCCTGGCGCCGTACGCGAAGGAGCACGACGTGCGGCGCGTGTTCCGCAAGTTCGCGCCGCTCGTGGGCGTCAACGCGTGCGGCGAGTTCGAGAGCGCCTTCCCGCTGGAGTGGATGAAATACTACCTGCTGCGCGAGTGCGTCTATGACCGCTTCGACAGCGTGGCGGGCGCCGCCCAGCTCCTGCTGGAGACCCGCGTCACGGAGTGGGTCCGCCACTGGATCGCGCAGAGCGGCATTCGCCGCATCGCCCTGGCGGGCGGCGTGTTCCTGAACGTCAAGCTCAACCAGCGGCTGAGCCAGTGCGACGAGGTGGAAGAGGTCTACATCGTGCCCAGCGCCGGCGACGAGTCGCTCGTGTTCGGCTGCTGCCGGCACGGCGCCGCAGCCCTCGGGCAGACGGCCCGCCCGCTGCGCGAACTGTACCTGGGACCGGAGTACACCCCCGCCGACGTCGAGCGCGCGCTCGCCGCGTGCCCGGAGCGCGGCGACTGGGAGATCCGCCGCGAAAGCGACATCGATGCCTGCGTCGCCGGCCTGCTGGCGCGCGGCGAGGTCGTGGCGCGCTTCGCCGGCCGGGCCGAGTTCGGCGCCCGCGCCCTGGGCAACCGTTCCCTGCTGGCCGACCCGCGCAACCGCGAGACCGTGCGCGTGATCAACGAGATGATCAAGGGCCGGGACTTCTGGATGCCGTTCACCCCCAGCATCCTGGCGGAAGACCTGGACCAGTACGTCCGGAATCCGCGGCAGGTCTTCGCCCCCTACATGATCATCTGCTTCGATTCGACGCCCGCGGGGCAGGCCCACCTGCCGGCGGCCATGCACCCCTACGACTTCACGCTGCGGCCGCAGGCGGTGCTCGAGGACTGGAACCCGCGCTACCACCGCCTGCTGCGCGAATTCAAGCGACTGACGGGCGTAGGCGGCGTGCTCAACACGTCGCTGAACCTGCACGGCGAGCCGCTCGTGCAAGCGCCCGCCGACGCACTGCACGTCCTGCGGCACTCCGGCCTGCGCCGGCTGGCGCTCGAGGATTGGCTGATCACAAAGAAGCAACCCGACGCGAGCGCACCATGAACGAAGCCGCGACCACCGCCATCCGCGATGCCTGGTGGGGCGACTTTCGCCGCACGCGCCCCTTCTGCGACAAGTTTGGCTTCACGCGCGGCCAGCCGGTGGATCGCTACTACATCGAGCAGTTCCTGGCGCTGCACGCCGCGGACATCCGCGGCCGCGTCCTGGAGTTCGGTGATTCGACCTACACGCGGCGCTTCGGCGGCGCGCAGGTGCGCCTGGCTGACGTGCTCCAGCACCCGCCCGGCGACCGTCACGCCACGTTCGTCGGCGACCTGGCGACCGGCGCGGGCCTGCCCGACGAGGCGTTCGACTGCATTCTCATGACCCAGACGCTCGAATGCCTGTACGACGGCCACGCCGCCCTGCGCCACGTGTTCCGCAGCCTGGCCGAGGGCGGCGTACTGCTCCTGACTTCGGGCTGCCTGGGTCACATCAGCCGCTACGACGCGGACCGCTGGGGCGACTTCTGGCGTTTCACCGCTGCGGGACTGCGCGAACTCCTCGCGCCGCTCGTGGCGCCCGCGGAGGTGCCGGTGTGGACGTATGGAAATGCGCCGGCGGCGACTGCGTTTCTCTTCGGCCTGGCGGCGCACGAGCTGGACCCGGCGGACCTGGAGGCACACGACCCGCGCTTCGCCATCGTGGTGGCGACCCGGATCGTGAAACGCTCCGCCCCTGCGCGGGGGCACTCATGAACCCACACACGCAAGTGCAGACCGCCGCCGCCCCGCCGGCGTGGGGCCGCCTGCGCCAAGCCGGACACCGCGCGCTGCACCCGCCCGTGGCGCGCGGCTCGGTGGAGGACTACTACATTCGGCAATTCCTCGACCGGCACGCCCACGCGCACGCGGCGCGGACGTGGCGCCTCGTGGATGCCGCGGGGGTGCGCATGGCGCAGCAGCGGACCGAGCGCGGCATCTTCGACTGCGTGGTCTGCACGCAGGCCCTGGCGGCGACAGCCGACCCGGCCGACGCCCTGCGCCACTTTCACGCCCTGCTGCAACCGGGCGGCCTGTTGCTGGCGACGCTGCCCGGAATCGCACCCGCGCGCGGGTTTGACGACTACTGGCGCTTCACCAGCCAATCGGTGCGGCGCCTCGTGTGCGAGATCTTCCCGCCCGCACAGGTGCAGGTGGAGAGTCTCGGAAATGTCCTGACGGCGGCGGCCACGCTCCTCCAGCGCCCGGCCGCCCAACTCACGCCCGCCGAGCTGGAAGCCTGCGATCCCGACTACCAGGTCGTGATCACGGTTCGCGCGGTGCGGGGAGATGACTCATGAACACTGTGCAGACGGCGCAGACGGGATTCGTTTCGTCGGGATCGGCGACGGCGCGCAGCCTGATCCTCGCCTATCACCGCGTGACGGAACTGTCCAGCGACCCGCAACTCCTGTGCGTGCGGCCCGCCAACTTCGCGGCCCAACTGCGCGTGCTGCGCGACTGCGGCTTCGTGCTGCCGCTCGAGCAGGTGCGGCCGGCGACGCTGGATGCTCCGACGCGCATTGCCGTCACGTTCGACGATGGCTACGCCGACAATTACGAGCAGGCCTGGCCGATCCTCGAACAGGCTCGCGTGCCGGCGACCATCTTCGTCGTGACCGGCGATGCCGGCCGCAAACGCGAGTTCTGGTGGGACGAGCTGGAACAGTTGTTGCTCACGCCCGGCGCGCTGCCCGAGCAGCTCGAGCTCACGGTCGCCGGCGGACCCGTTGCGTGCGACCTCGGCCGCTGGCAGGTCTTCACGCCCAGCGATTGCGCGCGGTTCCGCACGTGGAACGTCACGCAGCCACCGCCCACCGCGCGGCACAGCGCTTACCTGCAACTGCACGGCCGCCTGCGCGGGGTTAGCGCGGCCGAGCGCAACACGGCCCTCGACGCGCTGGCGCACCTGCGCGGACGCCCGACCGCCCTGAGGCCCAGCCACCGCGGCCTGGAAATCGCGCAGGTCCGCGAGCTGGCCCGACATTCCCTGGTCACCATCGGCGCACACACCGTCACCCACCCGGTGCTGGCCCGCCTTTCCGACGCCGATCTCGATGCGGAGATCGCCGGCAGCCGCGCGGCGCTGGAGGCCTGGACCGCCAAACCGGTTACCGCGTTTTCGTATCCGTTCGGCGGGCAGCGCGACTGCAACCCCGCCGTGTTCGCCGCGGTGCGCCGGGCCGGCTTTACGCAGGCATGCGCGAATTTCGAGCAGCGCCTCTCGCCCAGTACGGACCCGCTGCAATTGCCGCGCTACCTCGTGCGTGACTGGGACGGGCCGACGTTTCGCCGGCGCCTGGAAGACTGGCTTTCGCGGTAGCGCCCGAGATGCGCATCCTGCAAGTCAACACGTTCGACCAAGCGGGCGGGGCCGAGCGCATTTCCTGGGAATTGCTGCGTGAATACCGCCGGCGCGGCCATGACGCCTGGCTGGCCGTCGGGCGACAGCGCACCAACGAGCCGGGCGTGCTTTGCATGCCCCACGCACGCGCCGCGCGCGGCTGGTCGCGCCTGGCCTGGGCCGCTCACGCGGCGCTGCAACCGT
>CAZVRR010000107.1:0-11659 GCA_964629745.1 uncultured Planctomycetales bacterium
GCCGCCCGAGGCGGGCGAACACCCGCACGAGGCCGCGCCGGTCATGCTCGCACCACTCGTGTTCCTGGCCGCGGGCGCGGTGCTCGCCGGCTACCTGAATGCCGGCGATTTCCTGAAGCACTACCTGCAACAGAGCACGCTGGTCAGCGCCGCCCATGGCGGCGACGCCGGCGGGATCGTGCTGTACATCGTCTCAGGCGCGGTCGCGCTGGCCGGCATCGCGCTGGCCTGGCTGTGGTACGGAACGGCGCCGCAGCGCGACCCGGCGGCGCTCGGGCTGGGCCGCGTGTTCCAGTTCTTCCACGCCAAGTGGTACGTGGACGAGCTATACGATCGCATCTTCGTGAAACCCCTGCGCGCCGCCGGCCGCTTCTTCTACGCCACCGACCGCAACGGCATCGACGGACTGGTGTGGTTCGTTGCGGCGGTGCCGCGCGGGTTGGGCCTGACGCTGCGGCTGGCGCAGCGCGGGGCCGTGCAGGGGTATGCCCTGGGCATGGTGCTCGGGGTCGTGGTGCTGTTCCTGATCTGGCGCTGGCTCGAGGTGCGCTAGGCGGCGGGCTCCGCCATGCGGGGCCGGCCGGACTTTGGGAGAGCGGATCGCTTGGAGTCGCTGGGCCTGACACTCCTGATCTTCCTGCCGCTCATCGCGGGCCTGGTGGTCTGGGTCCTGCCGGCGCGCCGCGCCGACCTCGCACCGCGGATCGCGCTGGGGACCGGACTCGTCACGCTGGCACTCGCACTGGCCCTGTGGCTGCGGGTGAACCCCGAAACGGCGCCAGGCAGCCTGGTCGGCGAGTTCCGCGCCCAGTGGATTGCGGCGGGTGATCGGAGCTATGGCGAGACCGAGGACGGACTCGTTATCCGCTACCACGTCGGCCTCGACGCGATCAGTGCCCCGCTCGTGCTCCTCACCGGCATTCTCGTCCCCCTATCGATCGCCTGCGGCTTCGCTTCGATCCGGCACCGGCAGCGCGAGTACTACGCCTGGCTCCTGGCCCTGACGGGCGGGATGGTCGGCGTGTTTGCCGCCCGTGACGTGCTGCTGTTCTACATCTTCTTCGAATTCACGCTGGTCCCGCTGTACTTCCTGATCGGCATCTGGGGCGGGCCCGAACGGCGCTACGCCGCGAACAAGTTCTTCCTGTACACGTTCGTCGGCAGCGTCATCACGTTCGCCGGCATCCTGTACCTCGCCCTGCGGGCCGCGGATCCCGACAGCGGGATCGTCGATTTCGACCTGCTGCGCCTGTCGGCCGTCGACCTGAGCGGTGCCGAGCAGTCGCTGCTGTTCCTGGCCTTCTTCTGCGGCTTCGCGATAAAGGTCCCGTTCTGGCCGCTGCACACGTGGCTGCCGCTGGCGCACACCGAGGCTCCGACCGCCGGCAGCGTGCTGCTGGCCGGGATCCTCCTGAAGCTGGGCACGTACGGCTTCCTGCGCTTCGCGCTGCCGATGGTCCCCGACGGCACGCTCGACTGGGCCCGCGTCATGGCCGTCCTGGCCATCGCCGGCATCATCTACGGCGCCCTGTGCTGCTGGGTGCAGCGCGACGTGAAGAAGCTGGTCGCCTACTCGTCCGTATCGCACCTGGGCTTCTGCATGCTGGGCCTGTTCAGCCTGGTCCCGCTGGGGCTGTCGGGCTCCGTGCTCTACATGATCAACCACGGCATCAGCACCGGCGCCCTGTTCCTCGTGGTGGGCATGCTCTACGAACGCTACCACACGCGCAACCTGGACGAGCTCGGCGGCCTCGCGACACGCATGCCCATCCTGGCCTTCTTCCTGATCCTGTTCACGCTCTCGAGCATCGGCCTGCCCGGGCTGAACGGCTTCGTCAGCGAGTTCACGGTGCTGCTGGCGGCCTTCCACTCCCCCGTGCTGGGCCCGTGGTACGGCGCCCTGGGCGCGACCGGCATTCTGCTCGGCGCCATCTACATGCTCTACATGGCCGGACGCGTGCTGTTCGGCCCGCTGGTCGAGCCGGCGGGAACACCCGACCTGTCCGCCGGCCTGACGCGCGACCTCAACCGGCGCGAGATCGCCATCCTGACGCCGCTCGCGGTGCTGGTCGTGCTGCTGGGCGTCTATCCGCGGCTGGTGACCGAGCCGCTCGACCCGGCGCTCGACCAGCAGATCATGGCCCGGCTCGAGTCGTCGCCGCGCTATCCGCACCCGCCCGCAACGGCCGAACGGCCCGAGGGCGAACCGGCCGTCGACCCGGAAGCGGCGCAGGAACCCCGTGCGGCTGTCATGGCCACCGTCCGCTCGTTCCCGCTGATCGCGACGTGGAGCATTCCGCCATGCCGCCGGTGATCTACCCCGCCATCGAACTGACCGCGCTGCTGCCGGAGATCATCCTCCTGGCGGGCGGCTGCCTCGTGCTGCTGCTGGCGCAGTGGCCGCAGCCGGCGCTGGTCCGCTGGACGCCGCGCGTGGTCCTCGGCACGCTGCTCGTTGCGATCGGGACGATCGTCGTGCAGGCTCTGCTGGGCGGATTGCAGGCCTGGTCCGGCAGTGGCCTGTCGTATGGCCCCCTGGCCATCTTCGCCCGCAACAGCACGCTCGTGCTGGGGTTCATCATCACCTTCGTGGCCTGGCGCGAACCTCAGCCGCAAGAGCGCGGCGAATTCTGGTCGATGGTCCTGTTCGGCCTCGCCGGGCTCATGCTCACGGGGGCGGCGAACGATCTGCTGCTGTTGTTCCTGGCCGTCGAGTTGGTCAGCATCTCCGGGTACGTGCTCGTCGCGCTGAGCCGGCGTCACCTGGCGGCCATCGAAGCATCGACAAAATACTTCTATCTTGGCGCCGTCTCCGCCGCCCTGATGGCATATGGGTTCGCGCTGCTCTACGGCGTCGCCGGCACAACGCTGCTGACGGGCACCTTCGACGCGCAGGGCCAGCGCTGGCTGCCGTCCGTGGTGGACGCGGTGACCGCCGCGCTGGCGGATCCCGGTACGCTGCGGCACGGCCTGGCGTCGGTCGGACTGGTCCTGTCGCTGGCGGGCCTGCTGTTCAAGATCGCCGCCGTCCCGCTGCATTTCTACATCGCCGACGTTTACCAGGGCGCTTCCAGTCCAGTGGCCGGGTTGCTGGGTTTCGTGCCGAAGTTCGCGGGCCTGCTGGCACTCATGCGGGTGCTGGAACTGAGCGGATTCTGGCACACCCCGTCCGCGGCGCTCTTCTGGCTGCTCTGGTGGATCGCCGCCGCCAGCATGATCGTGGGCAACACGCTGGCCCTGCTCCAGACGAACCTGAAGCGGCTGCTGGCGTACTCCGGCATTGCGCACGCCGGCTATATGCTCGTCGGCCTGCTGATCGGCCCGACCGGCGATCGCGGCCTGCTGGGTGACGGCACGGCGGCCGTCCTGTTCTACGCGGTGGTATACGGCCTGGCGAATCTCGGCGCCTTCGCCGTGCTCGGCCTGCTCCGCGTGCGCGGGCGGCCGGCGGAGACGCTTCGCGACGTGGCCGGCCTGCTGCGCCGCCATCCGGGCCTGGCCCTGCTGCTGGCCCTCGCGATGCTGACCCTCATGGGATTACCACCGACGGCAGGCTTCTGGGGCAAACTCAGCCTGTTCGGCAGCGCGCTGGCGAGCACGGTGGGCGGCGCGCCTTCGCCGCGCGACCCCTGGCTGGTCGGGCTGGTCATCATCGCATTGCTGAATTCCGCCCTGGCAGCGGCGTACTACCTGCGCGTCGTGGCCGCCGTGTTGCTGTACGAGAACGACGAGCCGGCGGAAGCCACGCCGGACGAGATCCCGCAGGTCGGCGCGCTGTTGTGTGGCTTCCTGCTGCTGGTGTTCGGCTTCGCACCGGGCTTTCTGCTCGATCCGGGCCGCCGGGCGACGGCGGGTCTGCGCCAGGTGGCGATGGTTCAGCAGGAAGACCCCCCTGTCGCCTCGGCAGTCCCGGCGTCTTACCTCGACGCCGCAGAACCACCGGCCCCTCATCAATAGAGCAGCACGATCCCCGTGCGTGACAGGTTTTCCGGCTTGCCGTCGAGCGTGTCGGCCAGGTAACGCCGGTACTCGTCCTGCTGCTCGCGGAACCGTTGAATATCAAACTCCAGCCGCCGGACGCCACCCCGCACGTCGCGTGCGAACCACTCGTTGTGCTGCTGGAAATCGTCACCGATCCAGGCCACGTCGCGCTCCAGCCGCTCGGTGGTTCCCTCGCGCCAGGTCAGAGCGTTGGCCGCAAAGGCCAGGCTCTCGCTGCGATGGCGCTGCGCCCGCTTCACGTCCGGGTTGTTGCACCCCGCCAGGAGCACAAACCCGCAGATGAGCAGCGCCAGCAGCCTACCGCTGCCGCGCAGGCGTCGGAGGTGTTCTGGTGATTGCCTCATCCGGTACATCATACCCGCTCGAAAGTAACGGGTTGCACGGCCGGCCTTTACGCGATGAATTCGAGAATGCGGTCGACCGTCAGCCGCGTAGCGCCCGCGCGCGAGGCGATCGCCGCCCGGCCGGCCTGACCCATCTGCGCCCGCCGCTCGGCGTGTCGCAGCAGGTCGCTGACCACGGTCGCAAGCGCTCCCGGTGCACTGACCTGGCGCAGGGCTCCCTCTGACAGCAGCAGGTTTACGGCTTCGGCGAAGTTATCGGTATATGGCCCCACGATCACGGGCTTGGCCAGGCCGGCGGCTTCCATCACGTCGGAACCGCCCATTGGAACCAGGCTGCGGCCGACGAAGACCACCTGGGCCAGCGAGTAAAACCGTCGCAGTTCTCCCATCGTGTCGCCGAGAAAGACCGGCCGCGGCTCGTCCTTGCCCTCCGGCACGCTCGGGGAACCGGTGCTGCGACGCAGGCACGCGTAGCCGCTCCGCACGATCAGTTCGGCAACCTCGTCGAAGCGCTCGGGCTTGCGCGGGATGATCGCAAGCTGCAGATCGGGGTGCTCGCCCAGCAGGCGCGTGTAGGCTTCCAGGACCATGGCCTCTTCGCCGGGCCCCGTGCTGCCGCAGGTCCAGAGCGGCTTGTCGGCCGCGATGCCCATCGCCTCCGCGAGCTCGGACTGGCCCTCGATGTAATCCGACAGGTCGGCGGCGTCGTACTTGACCGAGCCGGTGACCTCGACGCGCTCGGCCGGGACCCCCAGTTCGAGGAACCGCGACGCGTAGGTCGCATCCTGGACGCCCACCCAGCGCAGTTGCGAGAACATGCGGCGCGCGAAGTAACGTACGATCGGCCATTGGAAGCGCCGCAGGCTGCGCTGCTCGGTGATGCGGCCGTTCGCGATCAGCACGGGAATGTCGTATTGCCGCGTGACCTCGATCAGGTTGGGCCAGACCTCCAGCTCCATGAGCACGATGGCGGACGGGCGGATGCGGTCGAGGGCGGCGCGGATCGCGAAGGACAGGTCCGCCGGAAAACGGAAGGTCACCAGCTTCGGGTAGAGCGTGCGGGCGCGCGCCAGCCCGGTCTGCGTCGTGCTGCTCACAACGACCACGGTATCGGGAGCCCGGCGGCGCAGCTCGTCGACGATCGTCCGCGTGGCGTTGATCTCTCCCAGCGATACGCCGTGGATCCAGACACAGCGGGCCGAGACCGGACGCGACGGGACCCGTCCCAGCAGCTCGCGCCAGGACACGTTCTGGGGTCCGCGCGTGCGCCGCCGGTACAGCAGGTAGGGCCAGCCGACCGTCGCCAGGGCGACCAGGTACAGCAGATCCAGCAGTCGCGACATCGCTCCGCCGTGGAGGTCTCGACCGGCGGCCGGCCTGCGTCGGAATGGCCGGGCCGGGTCGTGAGCTTTACAATCCTCCGCAGGCAGCGGAGGCACCGTATGTACGCGTCATCAAGAACCGCACCGATTGCGGGCATGATAGCGATTCTCCTGGCAACCGTCTTGGGCGCGGCGGCGCCGGAGCCGGCGGCTTCCACCACCGCCCCCGCCGAAACTGCCGCGCCCACCCCGTCGCTGGACCCCACGATCGACAAGATCCTGACGCGCCTCGAGACCCGCGACATCAATGACCTGCATGCGAAGGTGAGCTGGAAGCTCAAGCACATCATCGATTCGGACGAGGATGCGCTGACCAAGCACGGCGAGATCTGGTATCAGCGCGTGCAGCCCGTGCCGCGCTTCCTGATTCACTTCCAGCGCAAGGTCGTCTCGAAACGCCAGCACAAGCTTGACGAGCGGCACATGTTCGACGGCCGCTGGTATATCGAAATGAACTCCGAGACACGTTCGTTCGTCCGGCGCGAGGTGCGCCGCGAAGGCGATACCAGCGATCCGTACCGCATCGGCGAAGGTCCCTTCCCCGTACCGTTCGGCCAGAAGAAAGCGGATATCCTGCGCGAGTTCGACGTGGCGCTCGTTCCGCCGGCGGAGCGCGACCCGGAGAACACCGACCACCTTCGTCTTACGCCGCGCCCCGGCTCACCCAGCGCCGATTCGTACAAGGTGGTGGATGTCTGGATCGCGCAGGAAGGCCGTCACGCGGGGCTGCCGATCCAGGTCGAGACCGCCAAGCTGGATGGAACCGGGACAGTGAACTCGACCCTCACGATCACGTTCTCGGAAGCGAAGCTCAACAGCGGATTCAGCGGCGGCGTGTTCGAGCTCGAACCGCCGCGGGGGTATGACGTGCAGGAAGAGCGGCTGGATCCCGTGCCGACGCCGACGCCCTGAGTCGCCGCCGCGGAGGACTATCCCAGCACCGGCGTCAGCACCTGTGCCGCGCGACGGGCCTCCTCGGCCGTCGCGAACGAGATGTAGATCACGCAACGATCACCGATGACCGTGCCGGTGAACGAGCGGATGTTAATTCCCACGTCCGCGACGGTCCGCGCGATGCCTGCCGCCAACCAGGGCCGATCCGGCCCCTCCAGCCGCAACCAGTGCTCGAGGTTTCGTTTGAGCCCCGATTCCCGGGCTGCCCCCGACGCGGCGGCTCCGTGCAGCGGCCCGAGCAGCACCTTGCAGGGATCACCCGCGTTTGAGCCCGGACGCGAGACGATCACGTCCAGGTTCGTCCCCGTGCGCATGATCTCCGCGAGCTGCTCCGAGAGCATGCCCGGACGGTCTTCGCTATCGCCTTCCCACAGCTCGACCGATGTGATTTCGAAGCTCATGCGCTGCCCCTGGCGCGCTCCGCGGTCCCAAGTCCAGCCACAGTGCGCACGGATACCTCGCGCGAGCGGTGGCGTCAACCGTGTTGAGGGGAGGGCGATCAGTCCGCGTCAGCCGCCGTACGCTTGATAGGGATCGTTCTCCGCCGCGCGCTTGGCCGCCAGCGCCGCCGGCCCGACGATCGCCGCGACGAGGACCGCGATCGAAATAAGCGCCGCCACACCGCGAGCCCGGCGCCGGCGGGCCGGCAGCAGCGCGGCCGGCAGCATCAGGAGCGGCGCGCTCATCAGCAGGATCAATGCGGTAGGCGAGATACCCGGCTCGGGATAGTACAACCCGCCCACGAGCAGGCCGGCCAGCAGCGAGACGGCGAGCACCGCGACACTCCGTCCCGCGCCGCTGCGCGCGGATAGCAGGGCCGTGGGTGCGAGTGCCGCCGCCGCCGCCAGTCCGTATAACCCGACGATGCGCAAGTTGGACGAGAACACGAGCACGCCGGCGCCGCCGACGATGATCGCCAGACCGGCGAGCACCGTCGGCGTGCCCAGCCGCCGCTCGGCCCATTGAACGACCGCGCAAAGCACCGCGCCGCCCACCGCACAGCCCAGCGTGGTCACCCAGAGCGCAGCGCTCGTCACGGCGGCGGGCGCGAGGGGTGCGACGATCAGCCAGGCCGCACCTCCGGCAACCGCACCGAACAGCCAGCCGAGCTTGAAACGGCTGAGTGCGTCCGCCGTGGCGACCAGGGTGAGCGGCAGCGCGGCCCAGATGAGCCAGTCGGTACCGTCCCGCGGCGGCAGCCGGGGAAGTCCGACGGTGGCGAGGCAACCGAGCAGGAAACCGGCCCCCGTGCCGGCAGGCAGAGTCCAGCCCCAGCGCCGCCACCGGCCGGCAGCCCCCGCCGCCGCCCCGACGCACGCGGGGATTACGAGCAGGAACAGGATCTCGCGCCCGCTGAGCACGTCCGTGTCGCCCGGATGTCCGTGGCTACTGCTTCACGCCTTCGAACGCGACGATGATGCGGACTTCGTCAGAGAGTGCCCCCGGCATGCTCTTGATCTCGAAGTCGCTCATCTTCACCTCGAAAACGGCCTCGATCCCGGCGCGCTGCGTGCCGGGCGGGAACTCGCCGGCCCCGGTCAGCTCGATGGGCACGGTGACTTCCTTCGTCACGCCGTGCAGCTGGAGATTGCCGGTCACCTCCAGCACGTTGCCGCTGCCTTTCTTCACCGACGTGCTCTGGAAGGTGATCGTGGGGTACTGCTTGGCATTCAGGAAGTCGGGACTCTTCAGGTGCGCATCGCGCTTCTCATTGTTCGTGTCGACGCTGCCGGCCTGGATTTCGCCGGTGAAGCTGCACTTGGTCGGGTCCGCCGGATCGAGCGTGAACGTGCCGGAGACTTCATTGAACCGACCCCAGAAGTACGCCGCTCCGGCGTGGTGTACGCGAAACACCACGGACGAGTGCACCGGATCGACCTGGTACGTACCGCTCGCCGACGGTTGCGCGGCCCAGGCCAGCGGAACGACCCACACGGCGAGCAAGCCCAGCTTCTTCATCGCAATTCCTCTCCACAAGAGAAACAAGAATCAGGTCCGGCACGGCGCCCCGGGGCGCTCGCGGCGAAAACCTGCAGCCCGTCTTTCCAGGTTACAGGCGGACTCGTCACGGGTCCATGCCGCGCGTCCAGGCCGCCGCACTCAGCCCGACAGCAGCGCGACGAATGGGTCGATGTCGAACGCGTTCACTTCGCCATCGCCGTTGACATCCGCGGCCGCACGGTCGCATTCCGGCAGCCCCGCCGCGTAGCCGGCCGGATCGGTCAGGGCCAGCACGAAGGGATCGATGTCGAACGCGTTGACGGCCCCGTCGCAGTTCAGATCGCCGATCGTCACCGTGACCAGGCAGCCGCGGTTGAGCAGTGCGGCGACGCGCCCCGCGGCGCGACCCGCGACGACGAGGTCAAGGTCGGCGTCGCTGTCGAGCCGCCCGCACGCGACCCCCGCGGGATCCGCCGGCACCGGGTAGTCGACGGCGGGCAGGAACGTGCCGTCGCCGCGGCCGAGCAAAATCGAAACCGTGTTCAACAGCTCGTCGCCGCTGGTGGCGATCAGCTCGCAGTCCCCGTCACAATCCACGTCCGCTGCGGCGAGCCGCTCCGGCCGGCGGCCGTCGCCGAGCTGGACGGTCGCAACGATCGCGAACGCCGCCGACCCGTTGTTCGCCAGGATGGTCACATCGTTCGAGTCGTGATTCGCCGTTGCCACGTCCGGGTCCAGGTCACCGTCCAGGTCGGCAACGCAGAACGCGCGCGGCTCGGCGCCGGTCCCATAGTGAAGCACCGAGGGAAAGCTGCCGGCGCCGCTGTTCCGCGCGACGGAAATGGTGCTGGACCCGCGATTCACGCAGACCAGGTCGAGATCCGTGTCGCCATCCAGGTCGAGGCAACGGACGTCGTACGGGCGATCCCCGACGGGGATCGTAGACTGCACACTGAAGCTCCCCGCGCCGTCATTGCGCAGGAACGTCAGCGAGTTGCCGTCGTCGTTCGCTGTCACGAGGTCGACATCCTGGTCGCCGTCCAGATCGCCTCCCGCGAGGCCCCTCGGCCCCGGCCCCGTGCCGAACTGCGTCGCCGGCCGGAAGCCGCCGCTGCCGTCGTTGAGCAGAACCGTGACGCTGTTCGGCCCCGGGTTGGCCGTTGCGAGATCCAGGCGCGTGTCGCCGTCATAATCACCCGCCACGATCGCCATGGGACCAGCGCCGGTGGGGTAGTCCTGCGCCGCGGCCAGCGTGCCGTCCGGCTGCGCGAGCAGGACGGACACGTTGCCGGATGCGGAGTTGGCGACGGCAACGTCGTCGCGTCCGTCGCCGTCGAGATCCGCCGCCACGACGGACTCCGGTGCGGCGCCCGCCGCATATTCGACGGCCGCGGCGAACGCGCTGACCTGGTCGATCGCCGCCGCCGCGTTCAGGCGGCCGGCTCCCAGCATTCCCGCGAACTCGGGGTTCAGTGCATCGATGCTCGTCGCGCTGGACATCAGCGCGATTCGCACGCCGTTGGCGCGGCCCGCATCGGCCGGCCATTCGGGATGCCGCGAAAGCACGAGCGCGCTGGCGCCGGCGGCCATCGGCGTCGCCATGCTCGTCCCGTCCCAGGCGCCGTAGAGGTTGCCGGGCAGCGTGCTGTAGATCGACACGCCCGGGGCGCTGAGCGTGAGGAGTTCGTGGTAGTTACTGAAGTAGCCCTTGATGTCCGCCGCGTCGACGCCGGCGACTCCGACCGCGCCACTATTGAGGGCGGGGAACTCTTCGGGGATGCGGGTGTTCATGTTCCCGCCGGCGGCAACCACGACGACGCCGGCCGTCACGGCCTCCGCGGTCGCGTCGCGCACCGCGTCGGAGTTGTACGTCGACCCGACACTGACGTTGATCACGTCGGCGCCCATGTCGATCGCGTAGAACATGCCCGCTGCCACGATGAAGTTGTCCGAGCCCCCTTCGCTGTCAAGCACCTTCACCGGCAGGATCGTCGCATCGGGGGCGATCATCTGGAGCACGCCCGTCACGTGGGTGCCGTGGCCCACCGCCTCGTCGATGTCGCCATCGCCATCGTTGTCGAGGCCGTCGCCGGTGTCCGCGGTGGCGGGCGTACCGTCGACGAAGTTCCACCCCGCCAGCACCGGCAGCCCGGCGAACGCGACATGCGTGAGATCCATGCCGGTATCCAGCACCGCGATCGTCACGCCGGCGCCGGACGTGGCCTGCTGTGCGGCCGGCAGTCCGATCTGGTCCCACGCCGGCTGGTCGATGTACGGCTGGGCCTCGGGGCCGGTCAGGAAATAGAAGCAGCGGGCGCGGGCCTCGGCGACCTGCCCGTAATAGTTCAACTCGCACCACGCCACGCTCGGATCCGCATCGGCCTGCGTCTTGAACGCCTGGGGATCCATCCCGTCGGGAATCTGGACGAGGTGAATGTTGCGGCCGGCAATCGAGTCGAGCAGCGTGGACCCGTGCAATTCATTGAAGACAGCGATCTCGCTGCCCGCGGTGAGCCGCACCAGGGCTTCGCCATTCACCAGTGCATCCCAGCTTTGTGCACGGCCCGGCGCAGCCAGGGCAACCAGCGCCGCCAGCAGGATCGGGCTACCGCGTAACGTGTTCTTCATGATGCACCCACCAGCACGAATGGGGCCCACAACGCCGGGTGCGGATGCCGCTCCATCTGTTCCAACTGTGCAGCGCGCAAGGCGTGGGCCGGGTTTCTCGATCTCCCGGTCGACAGGCGATTGTAGAAGTCGATCATGAGCCGACAAGTCGCGTCATCTTGGACCGCCCAGAGGCTCACGACGAGCGACGCCGCGCCGGCGGCCAGGAAGGCGCTGGACAGCCCGAGCAGCTCATCCCCGGCCTGGACGGCGCTGCGACCTGTCTGGCACCCGCTCAACGTGACGAGGCGGGCCCGCAGTCGCAGGTCGCGGATTTCCCGGACGGTCAGCCAGCGGTCAGCCAGTCGCAGGCCGGCGGCGGCCGGCGCGTCCGGTGCAAAGTGTCCATGACAGGCGAAGTGGATGCAC
>CAZVRR010000108.1:0-11623 GCA_964629745.1 uncultured Planctomycetales bacterium
CACCGAGTGCCTGTTCGTTGCGTTGCCGAACTTTCCGATCCGGCCAGCGTTGCCGCGTCACCGCTTCACCGAGATTCACCAACTGGCCGCTGCCGGCGGTGCAATCGCACCGGCGGACTGCTTCAGCAGGCCTCCACTTCTCTGTGAGACTCTGCGAGCAGTGCCGGTGCGGTGCCGGCCAGCCTCGACCGAAGAGAAGACACTGCTGAGACAGCAGTGGCACGGGTACGGGAGCCGGTGGGGGCCGTCGTGCCACTGCTCTCAGTGCCGGTCAGGTACCGGCGGCGGAGAAGACACTACTGAGTCAGCAGTGGCACGGGTACGGGAGCCGGCGGCGGCCGTCGTGCCACTGCTCTGTGAGCAGTGCCGGCCCTCCTCGGCCGAAGAGAAGACACTGCTGAGACAGCAGTGGCACGTGGCACGGGGCGCTGTTCCGTGGGCACGGCGGCAATTCCGGCGGCGACGCGTCGTGCGGCGTCGGCGGGCGTGCCGTAAGATACCCCGCCGCAACCGTGGGCCGTGCGGCGGTTGCCGAGGAGTCGCCAGGCGTGCTGCGACCAAAGAAGCTCAGCACTCGAGTAATCGTGATCGTCGCGATCACCGCGTTTGCGCTCGTCGCGGCGGGTGCGGGGATCCTGTGGGCGCGGCATTCCCGCCGGCCGCCGAACATCGTGATCCTGGTCCTGGACACGGTCCGCGACGACCACGTGGGGGCGGCCTGGCAGGGCACACCGCTGACTCCGGCGGTGGATGCCATGGCAGCGGAGGGCACGCGCTTCGTCAACGCGTTCGCGCCGGCGCCTTGGACGGTGCCCGCGCACGCGAGCCTGTTCACCGGGCTTTACCCGCACGTACACCAGGCGGTGCACGAGAAGTTCGTGCTGGCGCCGAGCTACGTGACGCTGGCCGAGCTCACCCGCGCGAAGGGCTACCAGAGCCTGGGGATCACGTGCAACCCGTGGCTGACGCAAAACCTCGGCTTCGCGCAGGGGTTCGACACGTACGCCGAGTTGTTCCGGGAGCCCAAGCCCGCAGAGGACGCGGCGGAGGCGAGCCGGCTCGCGATCGAGTGGCTGCGGGGGCCGTCAGCGGGCGACCGTCCGTTCCTGCTTTTCATCAACTACCTGGAGGCGCACCTGCCGTACGAGCCGGACGCCCGGACGCTCGAGCGCCTCCCGCCCAGCCCGGGTTCCCCGCGCAAAACGCGCTACACCATCGAGGACGCCGAGCGCGTCATCGGGCGCCTGGGGCCCGTGGCCCCGGAGGAGATCGACGACGCCCGGCGGCTGTACGCGGCGGAGATCGCCTACCAGGACACGCAGGTGGCGCGCGTGCTGGAGCACCTCCGCGCGGCAGAGCAGCTCGACCACACGATCGTGGTGATCGCCGCGGATCACGGCGAGCACCTGTCAGAGCACGGCCTGATGGGGCACGAGTTCACGTTGTATGAGCCGGTGCTGCGTGTGCCGTTGATCGTGCGCTATCCGAAGGCGTTCCCGCCCGGGGCGCGGGTTGTGGCGCCGGTCAGCCTGATCGACGTCTTACCGACGCTCATCGAGCTGGCAAACCTGGACGAGCCGGGCCGTCCGTTACCGGGCCGGAGCCTGGCACGCACCGATGGACAAGCACCGCCGCGGGCCCTGCTTTCGGAGTACGCGCAGCCGGTGCGACTGATCACGCAGTACTGGCGCTCGCGTTACCCGCAGCTCGACATGTCGGCGTACGACACGTCACTGCGCGCCGTGCACCTGGGAGACTGGAAATACATCATTAACGGCGAGACGCAGGAGCGTCTCTTCAACCTGGCCGACGACGCGCGGGAAGAGCGGGACTTGTCCACGACCGAACCGGAGACGCTGGCGCGGATGCGGGCGGCGCTGGCCGAGCTGGAGCAGGCGCGGTAGCTGTCGAAAGGCACTGCAATCCGCCGACGCTTGGGTGGCTACTCGCCTGGACCGTGTCCCGCCCGAGGCTCCGGATGGCCAGCGTTATGCGCACATGGTACTCCCCGGACGAAGTGGGGTGGCTGCCGACAACGGTCGATCACCGAGCGCACGGGGCCACGGAGCCGTGAGTCACCAGATTTCCGAAACGATTTGAGAAGCCGCTCGCCCGGGGGCGCTGTTCTGCGGCGCGGTTTGTCCGGGCGCAGTGTGGATTGCGGGCACCGCCGCTCGGCGATACATGCAAGGCGCAACTGGGTGCCAGGGAGCTTGCACTCGCTGCCAGCGTCACTATCATGTCAGCGTATTCAAGGGGTGACGCATGTCAACCTCTCATTGGATCGCACTGACGATCGGACTGACTGCCTGCCTTGTTTTTGGCCTCCAGATGGGGTGTGACGGATTCACCCTCCGGCATGGCATCGTCTTGACGCTGGCGGCCCTCGCCTGTCTCACGGTTATTGTGTTACCCGGGCATATTCGCAGGCGCGCCGCGGAGGAGGGGCTTGTCAAACAGGATGACGCGGCGGAATTGGAGAACGAGACGCGACGTACCGTCATGCAGTTTCTGGGAGGTCTGGCCGTCGTCGCGACCCTGTATTTTGCGTGGGATGATCTGCGACTGAGTTGGGAGAGGGAACAGCGCGAGGCGGACAGCAGCCGCCGTCGTGAGTTGGCCGAGGTCGAAGCGCGGCTCTGGCGCAACGAGCTCGGGGCAGTTTTCGAGATGCAGGAATGGGCCCGGCGTTCCGAGGCCGACTACCATCGCATCGTCGTGCAGCTGGCGGCGTTCGTTGTCTTGCGTTCCCAGGCCACGAAGGGAGCGACGGACGAGAATCGCGCGTTGCATGACGACGTACGAGTGGCCCTCGACTTTGTCACGGGTGCGCCGCCGCAGGCCAATTGGAAGCGCCCCCAGCTGGACCTACAGGGCGCCTACTTGCGATTTGCGGTACTTGCCGGGAAAGACCTGCGCTCGATCGGTTTTCGGAAAGCGAATCTCTCGAACAGCGACCTTACACGAGTTCAGGCTGCTGAGGTCGACTTTTCCGAGTGCGACCTTTCGCACGCGTCCTGTAATGGCGCGAGCTTCGCGCGGGCAATCCTGTTCCTCGCGGTGGCACGCGGGGCGTACTTCCACCTGGCCGGGACGCCGGCCGATCTCCAGGGTGCTGACCTGCGGTACGCCGACCTGCGGAAGGCGCATTTCAATCCTGGGCCTGCGGACAAGCAGGGCGTCACGCGAACGCGCATGACCGGGGCGCACCTGAACAACGCACTTCTGGCAGGAGCCTCGCTCGCGAGTAGTGATCTGACGGGGGCCGACCTGAGCTTTGCAGACATGGAGGATGTCGATCTCCGCAAAGCTTGCTTGGACAGGGCGTTGTTCCACGGCGTAACGACCCTCACATCGTCACAACTGCGGGCTGCGTGTGGTTCTGAGTTACGCTTGCCATCGGGCATTGCTGCGCCCGATCCGTGCGGGCCGCGCGAGCCTGATCCTGCTACGCTGCCTTCTCGTGAATGACGGTTGACGCCTAGTCCTAGAATGCGGATGCTTGAGATTGATTTCGTACTGATTCTGTGGTACGTATATCTTTGACGCGTCGGCCGGTTTCGGTTTCGGGGAGGTGACCGATGGCCGTTGGTCGTTGCATGTCTGGGATCGATTTCAAACGAAACGTGGGACTCGTCAGATCCCGGGCGGGGGCGGTGTGCGCAACATTCGCAAGCATCAAAGCTTACGTTCGCGTCGCCCTCATTTGCACCTTGCTGCTCGGCGCTGCCGCGACCGAGAGCTGGGGGGCATGGGACGAGTTGCTGCTCGAGCGTGTGGCTGACATCCTGATCGAATCGTCGCCGCGCCCCGATTGTCTCGAGGAGTGCTCGGATTCCTTTCCCGAGTCTGATGACTGGGAAGACTGCATGCAGAAATGCTCGGGCGCTCTCGCCAAGTCGTTCTTCGAGGCGGTTCGGGCTTGCCGCGCCACCGCCGAAGGTGGTGGTTCCGATAACGAAACTGTCACGAACGACCTCATGCACTTTCTGGCCCAAGAAGGCCAAACCGTCGATTACCCGATGGAATATCTCTCCGCGCTCGAGACTGCCATGAACCGGTCACCGACCCTATCGACCGCTCTCGATTCCGTCCTGGTGATGGGACTCACGGCCGTCGTTCGCGACAACCTGGCCGTGCGGGCAAATCTGCCCGCGCTCGAACAGGGGCTCCTGCGGTTGCTCGACCATCCGCGCTGTTGCGCTGGCGTTCGTGTGAGCGCTGCCGCTCTTGCCCATCGTGTCACCTGTCGCCTGGGACATCCTGGCGTGGTGCGCGCGCGCTTGGATGCGGACGACCCGGTCTGGCATAATGCCGCCGAGTTCACCCGAGTCTTTGAAAAGTCGCTCGCCGCTTCGCACGAGCCTTAGCCTCTCGATTGCGTCGTCGTCACGGCGCAGGGTAAGGAGAAATGGGGATGTTGAAACGTGTTCCTTGGCAGCGCGGCCTGCTGCCAGCCGTCGTGCTTGCCCTGTCCGGCGCGGCGCTGGCCCAGGAACCGTCGCCTGCATGCAAGCAATATTACGAGGATGCCAGGCAACTGGTCGATCAATTGAAGAAGGATGCGCGTGGCTTTGATGACTTGGGTCGTCTGTACGACTCGCGACTCGTGGAGTCCCTGCTCAAGACCTATCGTGATGGGCCGGGCGCAATTGAGGGGCAGGCGTGTGAAGGCGAAGACCGGGCACGGGTCGTACGCTGGTGCCGTGGGGCCGTCATTGGATTGCTGAGTGAGATGGTCGACGCCAGTGCCCGGGAGGCCGGCAGCCCTGCGGCCCAGGAAAAAGCCGACAAGGCGCTCCCGAATTTTGAATCGGCTGCCGCCAACCAGCTTCGGGCGGCGCTCATCGAGTTCATTGGTGCCGTCGACGAACAACTAAAAGCGCCGGAATCGTCACAACATCGGGATCGCACTCTGCGCTACCGTCTCTGGCTCTACGATCTCTCGGCGCGCACATTCAAGGCCGGCGACAAGGAAGCGATCGCTGCCCTCCAGGGTCGGCTCGACGCACTCAAGGATGATGCCGCTGACCCGGACACACGTGACGAGCGCGCCGCGGTGGAAGAAGCCATCAAATCCATTCAGAAGAGAGATGCGGCTTGACCGCCGACGCCGGCGGCGCGAGTGGGGCGATATCCGCACACGCCTGACTATCCTTTCCACCGCGCGGGCAGTTCCCGGCACCCGGCCGGGTGTTCGCAGCGCTACGGACCCGGCGCTGCTGTGAGCCCGCGATCGCGAGGAATCGGGGCGGCGCTCTCCGGCCGACTTCCCGGCAACTCGAACGTACATTCTCACAGGCGCTGACAGGTCGCGTTTGTGTCTCCTGCCGACGGTGGGTGGCAAGGCCGAATCTGACTGCCCGGCGAGTGGCTCACGTTGCGAACCGCGCTGGCCAACCCGCCGGATGCGTGCTACGGTTGCGACCGTCGGCCCGGCCGACTGCTCTGGATGGCGACGGTACTTGCGAAGGGGCGCCAACTCCGGGGCGCGGCGTCTCGTTCCAGGGCTGTTGCGGCCTGCCCGTTGTGGTGGCGGCCGGTTGGCAAGACAGACTGCTCTCAGGGTGACGTCATGTCATTCGGTTGGGAAGGCGAAAAGGTTCGGCTCGTACCGCTCGATCGCGAGCGGCACTTCGAGAACGCCGTCCGCTGGCTGAACGACTCCGACGTCACGCGCTGGATGCACATGGGCGACTTTCCGCTGACGCGCATGGCCGAGGAGGAGTATTTCGCCCGGATCATGAAGCAGAACCCGCTCGAGCAGAACGTCAGCGACGTGAGCTTCGCGATTGAGACGCGCGAGGACGAGCACATCGGGTTCACGGGACTGCACGAAATCCAGTTCCGGCACGGAACCGCTTCGACCGGAACCGTCATCGGCCGCGCGCAGCTCTGGGGCCGCGGCTACGGGTCCGACGCGATCCGGGTCCGCACGCGCTATGCGTTCGTGACCCTCGGCCTGCGGCTCTTGCTCACGCACGTCATGGCGGAAAATGCGCGCTCTCACAAGGCCCTGCTGAAGTGCGGCTATCGCGAGGTCGGGCGCATCCCGGCCCGGGTCTGGAAGGGTGGGGCGTACCGCGACGTAATCCAGCTCGCGCTCTATCGCGACGACTGGTCGGACTGACTCGCACCGTGCTACTGCTCTGCCAGTGTCGAATCGTGCCCTGTTCGCGGCGGAGCGAACGTGGGCGACCACGAAGGACACGGATTGCATTGAGCGTGCCGTGGCCCCAACGCACTGCTGGCACACACGGCGCCTTTCTTGAAATCGCTCTGACGCCGGTCGCGGCGGCGGCAGCGCCCCTCCGCGGGTTCCCGCACAAGTTCGGGCACGCCGGGCAGTCTGGCAAATAATGGGACCTCGCGGCAGAATTCCTGCCTGGCCGATCGTTTGCCCCATGCCAGTGGTCATGCGGAGGAGAAGCATGCGCGCCCCGGTTGGTGTGCTGTCCCTGGTGCTCGCCGGCCTGTGCGGCTGCGGCGGGCTGACGACTGTCGTGCGTGATTTCAACCTGACGGCGGACTGGGGCGACTATGACCGCCTGGTCGTCGTGTCGCGGAACGGCTCCGTGCAGGTCGCGCCGGGCGAGGTCAACCAGCTCGAGCTGGCGGGCACGCTGCGCGTGCGCGGTGAAACGCATGAGCGGGCCCAGGAATACCTCGATGAGCTGAAGATCGTCGCGGTCGCCGATCCGTCCATGCCGCGGACCTTCCGTGTGGAATTCGTTGTGCCCCACGACCTGCGCGAGAAGTCGCCCGGCGCGGATCTCCAGATCAAGGTGCCCGTCGCCTGTGCCGTCGACATCGACACGAACAACGGCGCGATCGAGGTGCAGGACCTGCCCAGCGCCCGGCTCGACACATCCAACGGCAGCATCACCGCCGTGCGGATTACGGGAGCCGTCGAGGCCGATACGAGCAACGGACGCATCGTCGTGCGCGAGGTCGGCGGGCCGTGCCTGCTCGATACCTCCAACGGCGCCGTCGAGGTGCGCGGCTGCGCGGGGGCCGTCACCGCGGACACCTCGAACGGCAGCATCCGCGTCGAGGCTGCCCCGCCGCCGGATGCCAAGGTTCACCTGGCCACCCGCAACGGCAGCATTGACTGCACGATCGCGCCGCGCCTGGCCGGCCGGGTGGATCTCCGCACGAGCAACGGCAGCCTGCGGACCGAGTTCGGCCCGGCGGCGGTCAAGCACCTGCGGCAGGAAAAGACGCACCTCGAAGCGGAGCTGAACGGCGGCGGGGCCGGCGAGCTGATCGCAGCCACGACCAACGGCTCCATCACGCTCGTGCTGCGGCCGTGAGACTCCCCGCGGCGGGCCGGGCGGAGCGCGCGGCCCCGGGAAGCAGTTCCGCGGGGCCGCGTCGTGCGCCGGTTACAGGCGTGCGATGATTGCGTCCGTCATCTGCGCGGTGCTGGCCGCGCCCTTCTTGAACACGTCGGGCCCGCCGGTCAGACGCAGCATGTCGTACGTGCGGACCTTGCCCTCCGCGACGACCGCGGCAATCGCCTGCTTGATCCGGGCGCTGCGGGCGGTGTCGCCGAGGTGGTCGAGCATCATGCACGCGGAGAGGATCATCGCGATCGGGTTGACGATGGACGGGTTGAGTTTCTCGTACTTCGGCGCCGAGCCGTGGGTGGGCTCGAACACCGCGACCTCTTCGCCGATGTTCGCGCTGCACGCGAACCCCAGCCCGCCGACCAGGCCGGCGAAGGCGTCCGAGGCGATGTCGCCGAACATGTTCGAGCAGACGATCACGCCGTAGTCCTCGGGATTCTTGGTCAGCCACATCATCTGGGCGTCGATGTTGGTCTCCCAGACCGCGATGCCCGGGAAATCGCGGCCGACCTTGCGCACCTCCTCGGTGAACATGCCGCTGGTCTCGCGCAGCACGTTGGGCTTTTCGCAGATCGTGACCGACTTGTAGCCGAACTTCTTGGCATACTCGAACGCGGCGCGTCCGATCCGCCGGCTGGCTTCGCGCGTGATGACCCGCAATGACACGGCGACGTCGGCGGGCGGGACGCTCTTGAACGCGCCCCATTTCTTGTGCGTGGCGAACGCGCTGCGCAGCGCCTCCGGCGGGTTGGTCCATTCCACGCCGGCGTAGAGGCCTTCCGTGTTCTGGCGGAACACGACCGAATTGACCTTTGGCTCCTCGAAGCCGCCGGTGGGTGTCTTGCGCACGAAGTTCAGGGGGTTCCCAGGGAAGGCGATGCAGGGGCGGATGCAGATGTCGAGGTTGAAGTGCTGGCGCATCGTGACGATCGGGCTGAAATAGGTGCAGCCCTTGCCCTTCAGCGCCGGCACGAGCTCGGCGTCGGCCTTGTCCCTGGCCTTGCTCGTGATGGCGCCGAACAGGCCGATCTTGTGCTTTTCCAGGGCCTGGATGGTGCGGTCGGGCAGGGCGTTGCCCTCGTTGATCCAGAAATCCCAGCCGATGTCGGCGTGCACGTAATCCGCTTCGAAGCCGGCGGCCTTCAGGACACGGACCGCCTCGGGCAGCACGACTTTGCCGATGCCATCGCCGGGCATCGTGACGATCGTTCGTTTCACGGGCAGGGCCTCCAGAGGGACTCGTTGTGCATCCGCCTGTGCCGGGCCGGCCTTCGCCCACGCCGCAGGTCGGCTGCGACTGGAAACGCATATCTTAGCAAAAACGGTGCCGCAGAAAGGCACCGCCAGCGGACGAGCATGGCCTGCCGTTCGCCTTGGGAAGCGCTCGCAGACGCGCGTGGCACGGCCTGCCGTTCGCTTCGAGGCGAACGGCAGACCGTGGCACCCTTGGATGTGGCAGCCTTCGATGTGGCACCCTCTCTCGTGGTACCCTCCGTTATGGGGGCATCAACGAGGTGCACCAGCAGAAAGAGCCCGCAGGAACGACCGCCCGTGAAGGTACAATCAGCATGGCCGGACACATCCCTGCCGATCCCAAGGATGCACCCGCGCCCCGGAGGTGAAACGATGCGCCCCTCGCGAACGCCGTCCCGAATCGTGCTGGCCGCAGCGCTGGCGTGCGCGGCCGCCGTTCCCGCCTGGGCCACCTGGTCCATCGTCATCGCCGACAGCCAGACACAGGAGGTCGCCGTCGGCACCGTCACGTGCCTGAACCAGTTCGACCTGCTCGGGCTGGTGCCGGTGGTCGTGGTGGGTCGCGGCGCCGCCGCCGTCCAGGCTTCGGGCGATTTCGACGGCCTGCGCCGTCCCATCATCTTCGAGCAGCTCCAGCTCGGCACCCCGCCGCAAGACATCCTCGCCCTGCTCGAGGACATCGAGGGGCACCAGTATCGCCAGTACGGCATCGCCGACACGCGGGGCCGCAACCTGACGTTCACCGGCATCTACGCGATGTTCTGGCGCGGCGGTGTGGTCGGCAGCCAGGGGTCGCTCGTGTACGCGATCCAGGGCAACATCCTGGCGGGCGATTGCGTCGTCCCCGCCATCGAGGCCGCGTTGCTGAATACGCCGGGCGATATTCCCGCGCGGCTGATGGCCGGTATGGAGGCCGCCCGCGCCGCCGGCGGCGACGGCCGCTGCTCGTGCGAACCCGGCGCTCCGATGGCCTGCGGCTGCCCGCCCGAGACGTTCGTGAAATCGGGGCACATCGGCGGCATGGTCGTGGCCCGCATCGGCGACACCGACGATCCCATCTGTGACGAGGACGGCTGCGCCGACGGCGACTACTTCATGCGGCTCAACGTGGCGTTCCAGACCGAGGCGGACCCCGACCCGGTCTTCCAACTCCAGCAGCAATTCGACGCCTGGCGCGCGAGCCTGGTGGGCCGCCCGGACGCGGTTCAGTCGCTCGCGACGTTCGACCCGGCCGTCATTCCGCCCAGCGGCAGTCACACGACAACGCTGCGAATCGTGCTGCGCGACTGGCAGGGGCTCCCGATCAGCGTGCCGCTTACCGGAATCACCGTTGCCCACGCACCCGACAGCGCCGGGTTATCGACGATCGGCGACATCTCGGAGCTGGGCGGCGGCGAGTTTGCGGTCACGCTGACCGCCGGCGCCGCGCCGGGCGTCGATCGCCTGCGCATCGTCGTGGATGATGGACTCCGGCCGGTTGTGCTGATGCCGGATCCGCGGCTGCAATACTTCGCCTACGGCGACCTGAACTGCGACGGTGCGTTCAACGTTTTCGACATCGACCCGTTTGTGCAGGCGCTCGCCGATCCGGGCCAGTACGCCGCGGCGCACCCGGTGTGCCACGTGGGCCTGGCGGACCTGAACCGCGACGGTCAGCTCAACGTCTTCGACATCGACCCGTTCGTCCACCTGCTGACCCACGACTGCAACGAGAACGGCATCCTCGACAGCGAGGACATCGCCGCCGGCACCAGCCTCGACTGCAACGGTAACCAGGTGCCCGACGAATGCGACCTCGCCGCCGGCACGAGTCCCGACTGCAACTCCAACGAGGTGCCGGACGAGTGTGATATCGCGAGCGGCGTCAGCGCGGACTGCAACGGCAACGCCGTTCCTGACGAATGCGACCTGGCCGCCGGCACGAGCCCGGACTGCAACGAGAACCTGGTTCCCGACGAGTGCGATATCGCCGCGGGCACGAGCGGCGACTGTCAGCCCAACGGCATCCCGGATGAATGCGACCTGTTGCCCCCGCTCGACAGCCCCGGACACGATGATTGTGCGGCGGCGGAAATCGCGTGCATCGGTGCGTCGTACACGGGGAGCACCGCAGGCGCCACGCCGGACGGGGCGTCGACCTGCGGCAGCTCCACCGGCACGCCTGACATGTGGTACTACTACCGGGCCGGCGGCAACGGCTGGCTCACGCTGAGCCTGTGCGCGTCGGAGTATGACACGGTGCTGTCCGTGCACAGCGGCTGCCCCGGGACGACCGCGAATCAACTGGCCTGCAACGACGACTATTGCGGCCAGCAATCGCGCATCCTGATGTCCGTCCAGAATGGTCTTTCCTATTGGATTCGTATTGCCGGCAAGGACGGTGCGACCGGGAACTACCAGTTGGACATGAGCGGCCCCGCGTGCCTGTGGGATGTCGACTGCAACGACAACCTGGTGCCCGACGAATGTGACATCGCGTCGGGCACGTCCCAGGATCTCGACGGCGACGGGATTCCGGACGAGTGCGAGGAGCCGTGATGGGGCGGGCCGGGTTTCAGGGTTCGGCGGCCGCCACGCCCCGGCTGCCGGGCAGTGCCGCCTGGCCCTGCCGCGCGTATTCGAGCGACAGCATCAGGATGCGCATCGCTTCCTGGTCCGCATGGAAGCCGCGCGAATTCTCGGCCTCGACGAAATCGACCAGGAACGAAGCCTTGCGCTGAAAGTCGCGGGCGGCCGCGAGATCTTCCTCGCTCGCCCCCGCCTCGCGCGCCTGCCGGATTCCCGCGATAAGCTGCATCAGTGCGTCGAGGGCCAGGTCGGTCCCGAACTGCGTGCGGTCCTGGATCGTCTCCGCGCGGGCCAGCAGTTCCTGCTCCGCGACGCGGTGGCAGGTCTGGCAGGCATTGGCGATGTTCAGCAGCGGGCTGCGCACGTGGTGGTCGCTGATCTTCAGGGCACCCACGCGCACGTACGGCATGTGACAATCGGCGCATGCGACTCCCGCGCGGGCATGAATGCCC
>CAZVRR010000109.1:0-11513 GCA_964629745.1 uncultured Planctomycetales bacterium
CGATTCCCGCACCGCCTCGGGCGACAGCCGCGCCAGCCGCGCTTTCTGTGCCGGCGTCGCCGGCGCGTCGATCCGCGTGTACAGCGGCGCACCGAACTCCTCGCTGAGCTCGCGATAATGCTCGCCCGGGTCGCGTCCCGTGCGGGCCGTGATCTCCGCCGCCAGCAGGTTCATGACGAGCCCGTCCTTGTCCGTCGTCCAGACGTGGCCGTCGCGCCGCAGGAAGCTTGCCCCGGCGCTTTCCTCGCCTCCGAAGCAGCACGTGCCGTCAAACAGCCCGGGCGTGAACCATTTGAACCCGACCGGCACCTCGTAGAGCTGCCGGCCCAGCTTGTGCACCACCCGGTCGATCATGCTGCTGCTGACCAGCGTCTTGCCCACCGCCGCCCGTGGCGGCCAGTCGGGCCGGTGCGTCAGCAGGTAGCGGATCGCCACCGCCAGGTAGTGATTCGGGTTCAGCAGGCCCGCCGACGGCGTGACGATCCCGTGCCGGTCCGCATCCGGATCATTGGCGAACGCGATCCGGAAGCGCTCCTTCAATCCGACCAGCCCGGCCATCGCGTACGGGCTGGAACAATCCATCCGGATCTTGCCGTCATGGTCCACGGTCATGAACGAGAACGTGGGGTCGAGCTTCGGATTGACGACCGCGATTTCCAGCCCGTACCGATCGTTGATCGGCTCCCAGTACGGCGCCGCCGCCCCGCCGAGCGGATCGACCCCCAGCTTCAGCCCTGCCGCGCGGATTGCGTCCATGTCGACCACGTGGCGCAGGTCGTCCACGAACGGCTGCACGAAATCCTCGACGCGCGTTGTCTCCGCCCGCCGGGCCGCGGTCCACGACACGTGTTTCACGCCGGCATTGCCGCCTCGCAGCAACTGGTTGGCCCGCTCCTGGATCCACTTCGTGACGTCGGTATCCGCCGGCCCGCCGTTGGGCGGGTTGTACTTGAAGCCGCCGTCCTCCGGCGGGTTGTGTGACGGCGTCACCACGATTCCGTCGGCCAGCTGATCCTTCCGGCCGCGGTTGTGGACGAGGATCGCCCACGAGACCACCGGCGTCGGCGTCACGCCGTCGCCGCGCTGGATCAGCGTCGTGACGCCGTTGGCAGCCAGGACTTCCAGGGCCGTGCGCTCCGCCGGCGCCGAGACGGCGTGCGTGTCCTTGCCCAGGACGAGCGGGCCGCTGATCCCCTGCTGGTGCCGGTACTCGCAGATCGCCTGTGTGATCGCGCGGATGTGTGCCGCGGTAAACGTGCCGTGCAGCGGCGATCCGCGGTGCCCGCTGGTGCCGAAGCTCACGAGCTGGTTTGGATCGCTCAGGTCGGGTTGGCGCGCCGCGTACTCGGCGACCAGGTGCGCCGGGTCGATCAGCAGCTCATGGGGCGCCGGTTTGCCAGCCAGTGGAGATACCACGCACACACCTCCAGCTTGCTTCGGCCGACTCGTGCCGCGGGGTCACGCGCCTTCGCGCACCGGTCGCTCTAGGCCCGATTCTAACCCGGGCGCGATCGGCGCATACCCTTGCGCCCCATGTTCGTCGGTAACCCCGTTCTCCTTCGACGTAGTGGCGCGGCGGTTCACGCCCCGGCGCACAGCGTCGCGACACATTCGTATCAAGCCACCGCGTCGGCCGCCCGCAAACCTCGCTGCCTGCGACACCGGGCAGCCCGCTGCGCACCCAGCCGCGGCTACGTGCCCGCGGGTCGGACCACACGGTAGACGATGCCGCCCACGATGGCCCCTACGATGGGTGCGACCCAGAACATCCATAGCTGCGTGAGCGCGGCGCCGCCGACCACGATCGCCGGCCCGGTGCTGCGCGCCGGATTCACCGAGAGGTTCGTGAGGGGAATGCCGATCAGGTGGATCAGCGTCAGTCCCAGGCCGATCGCCAGCGGGGCGAATCCGGCCGGAGCACGTGAATCCGTCGCGCCGAGGATGATCAGCAAAAAGAAGAACGTGAGCAACGCTTCGCCCAGGAAGCACGCCAGCGGCGAGTATCCTCCGGGCGAGAAAGCGCCGTAGCCGTTGGTGGCGAACGCGCCCGGGCCGTCCGGGATCGAGAATCCCTGCTTGCCGGAGGCGATCAAGTAGAGCATGCCCGCCGCGGCCGCCCCGCCCAGCACCTGCGCGATGATGTAGCCGGGCAGGTCTTTCGCCGGGAACCGCCCCCCGACCCACAAGCCGACCGAAACGGCCGGGTTGAGATGGCAGCCTGAGATGTGGCCGATGGCATAGGCCATCGTCAACACCGTGAGGCCAAACGCCAGCGCGACGCCGACCAGCGCGATCCCCAGGTTGATCGGCGCCGTCCCCTCGGGGACGATGACCTTTGCGGCGAGGACTGCGCTGCCGCATCCGCCGAAGACGAGCCAGAACGTACCGAGGAATTCGGCTCCCAGTCGATTCCCGAGTGCCATGTGGTGTTCTCCTGTCAGAGGCCAACCATGCGCCGCTCGCGGCCACGGCCGCGCAAGGCGCCGCGGCGCGCCCCCGCCGCCAACGGACATAGGAATGCTACCACTCCTATCCAGCCTGTACACCCCCGCGGCCGCGCCGAGGGTCCACGCAGCAGCAAGTCCCGCCCCCCTTCTTCGCGTCCTCCGCGCCCTTCGCGGTCATCTGCGTCCCCAGCCGCGCGGTGCGGCCTCCGCTGCCGCGGACCCCCCGGTTGACGTTCAGGACCCTGAATCGTAGCTTGGCACACCTGAGGACGCCCGGCCCGGGGGCAACCCGATCCCCGATTCCCGGGCCGGCGCCGCACAACAGGAGCTGATGATGGATGCGCCGAAGAGCATTACTCTCCTCAACAAGGCGATAGGCGACGAGTTGCACGCGGTCCACCAGTACATGTACTGGCACTTTCACCTGGACGACCAGGGCTTCGGGCCGCTGGCCAGCCTGCTGAAGCGCACCGCGATTATCGAGATGGGGCACGTCGAGAAGCTCGCCGAGCGCATCCTGTTCCTGAAGGGCGACGTGAAGATGGTCGCGTCCGGCAGCGTGGAGCCGATCCACGAGCCGGCCGAGATCCTGGGCCGTGCGGCGGCCCTCGAGCAGCAGTCCGCGCGCGATTACAACAAGGCCGCCCTGGAGTGCAGCGCGAACGCCGACGCCGTCTCGAAGCAGATCTTCGAGTCGCTCGTGGCTGACGAGGAAGGCCACTTTGACGCGTTCGACAAGCAGCTCGACAACATCAAGCGCTTCGGGCCGAGCTACCTGGCGTTGCAGTCGTTCGAGGGCGCACCGGCAGAGCCGGACGCGGCAGAATGAAGAACTAACGCGGGCCGAGCCGGCGCCGCGGAACCGGGCCGGCGCCCGGAATGCGCGCCGGTTCAGCGAAACGCAAGCGGATTCCGACCTTGTAGCCGCCGACGGTGCCCGTGCAGTGCACGACTTCGCCGAGCAGCCGATGTTCGACATCGTCGGCGGTCGTCAGCACCAACACCACCGAAACGCGCTCGGGCAGTTCCTCGCGGCTCCGCGTCATGAGCCCGTCGAGCGCGGCGTTCAGGAGCGTGACGCGCAGCTCCGCGGGCCGCGTTTCGCGCAGGTACACCAGGCGCCAGGTGCCCAGGTTCACGCCGTAGCGGCGGCAGCGGCGGCGAACGGGGGGTTCCAGTTCGCTGCCCGGCAGGCTGCCCGTAAGAAGCTCCTGCCACTGGTCGCGTGTCAGCGGGGCCGCGGGGGAAGTCTGGGCGGGGTGCATCGGGGCTCACTCTCTCGGCGTCGGCTCTGCTTAGGGTTTCGGCCGCAGGCGGGCGCGGCTTGACCACGAAGTGCGCGAGCGTCCGGTCTGTTTCCGGTCGCCCGGGACACGCTGCGCGGGCCCGCTGTTATCGGTCAGCGCCGGGCTCTATTGGCAGCGCGCGAAGTCGTGGCGTGTCGCCGCGCGCGCGAGCCCGATCGCGGGAACCGCCTCGCACGTGAGTGAACAGATCCTTGCGCAACCGTACCACCGTGTCTGCTTGCGGCGGTCTGACTGGAGATGCTAGAATGGGCGTTGCAGGTAGCACAACGTTGTGGCTACGGCGAGTGCGGCGGGCATCGTACACCTCAACGCCGCTGCACAATCAGTTCCGCGGATTCGCCGCACACCACCGTCACCACGCCGAAACGGGCTGCGCGCGACGAGCCTGCACAAATCATGCTGCCTGCGCGAGAGGTTTCGTGTCTTCGGAGGTACCAGTCATGCTCCTCGCGTCTCCCCGCTCGCATCGCATCGCCCTGTGCGCAACGCTGGCCGCTTTCGGCCTCTTGCTTTCGAGCGGCTGCCCGTCGGGCGGCCCGGAAAGCTCGGGTCTGCAGCCCACGTCCGGACCGACGACTGGAGGCACCCAGGTCACCGTCCTCGGGCAAGGTTTCCAGTCCGGCACGGCAGTGTTGTTTGGCGACCGCGCGGCCGCCGCCTCCGCCGTCGTCAACGACCAGCTCATCACGGCGACGTCGCCGCCACACGAAGCGGGGATCGTCGACGTCCAACTGCTTTCGTCCGGCGTGTCCACCGCGCTGGTCATCGGCCAGTTCGAATTCATCGCGGAGGATTCCGGCAAACCCCAGCCCGAACCCACCGCGCTGCTGGTCGAATCGCTCTGGCCGGTCGAAGGTCCCGCCGGCGGGGGAACGCTGGTCACACTGCAGGGCAGCGGCCTGCCGGCGGACGTGGCGGTGCTGTTCGGGGCCGGCGCGGCGACCGACGTCCAAGTCATCAACAGCAGCCTGCTGACCGCCCGCACCCCGGGCGGACAGCCCGGAGCCGTGAACGTGTGCCTGCGTTGTGCGGGGGGCGCTGAGGCTCACTTGCCCGCGGCGTTCACGTACCTCGACGATTCGATGGACGGCGCGGACGGCGTCGATACGGACGGCGACGGGCTCAGCGATACACAGGAGCGGCTCGGCTACGACATCGTCGTGGACGGGACCGGGTTCGGCCTGGATCCCGCTTTCGCAAGCCTGCGCCACGTGACGAGCAATCCGCTGGCGGCCGACACCGACGATGATGGCCTGGACGACTGCGCGGAGTTGATCAACCGGACCGATCCGAGCCGTACGGACACCGACGGTGACGAACTGGATGATGCCGCGGAGCTCACGCAGTGGCTGACCAGCCCCGTCAGCGTGGACAGTGACGCCGACGCGCGCGGTCCAGCTGGCGAGCTGCCGCCCAACGCGGCCCTGTTCGATGGTCGCGAGCTGTACACGGTCGCCGACCTGACGCGCCCACCGCGCCAGCGCGTCCTGCGCCCGAGCGCGACGTCGCCCTCGCTCGCGGATACCGATGGCGATTACCGCACCGACAGAGAGGAGCTCGACGATCCCGTCCACCATCCGTTGATTGCCGATCTGCCACAACTGAAGGTTGCCGTGGTGGACAACGTGGACATCCGGCTGGATGTCGAATACGCCGAGGAGCTCGGCCAGGAAAGCCAATACGGCACCGAATTTACGACCAGTACGACGACCGCGCGGAGCAAGTATCGCTCCGACACCGTGAGCGAGAGCTTGTCCATTGGTGTCTCGCATACGTTCGGCCTGCTCAGCGGCGGCACGACGGTCTCCGCCGAGGTTACGATCGGCGGCGAACAGAGCTGGGGGACCACCACGGAGTCGTCCGCCACGGCCGAGCAGAGCTATTCGCAATACCTGACCGACGCGCGGACGCGAACGGAGACCGCCGCCAGCGGCTCGATGGTCATGGGTGTACAGATCGAGAATACCGGGCTCATCGCGTTCACGCTGACCGACCTGGCTTTTACGATCCGCCAATGGCAGCCCGCCGTGGAAGCGGAGGGCGGCTCGGCCGGCGCCTTCCGCACCTTCGCGCAGCTCACGCCGGATTTCGGCGACGGGATCTCGCTGGCGCCGGGTGCGAAGACGCCCGTGCTGGCCGTGCAGGCGGCTGACATCAATGCCGACCGGGTGAAGGCGTTCCTGGCGTTTCCGAACAGCCTGTATCTCGAGCCCGCAGCGTTCGAACTCAGGGACGCGGAGGGTTTCAATTTCGCGTTCATCAACGAGGTCACTTTCGCCCGCACGGCGCGGATCATCATTGATTTCGGCGGCGGCGTCAGCGAGGAATACCGGGTCGCCACGAACGTGGATCGCCGCCCGGACAGCACCTTCAACGGAGTGCGCCTCGGGACGGTCCTGCAAGACATCCTGGCGATCCCGTTCGAAACTCGACCGCGCCGAGAACTCCAGCCCGGCGCATCGACCAACGAGCGTGTGCTGACGCGCGTGCGCGACGCGGACACCGTCCTGGGAGCCGCTCCGAGCTTCTGGATCGTGCGCGGCACCGGCTTCGAGCCGTTCGCCAACGGCGACTTCGAAGATGTCTCCGTGCACGCCGGCGACGAGGTCCTGATCTTCTACTGCTCGGACCCGGACGGCGACGGCCTCTTCGGCGCCGAGGAGCAGCACTTCGGCTCGTCCGACCTGTCGATCGACTCCGATGGAGACGGGCTGTCGGACGTGTCCGAGGTACGCGCGCGCTATATCGATGAGAGCGGCAGCGAAGTCGCCGGCGGGTGGGACGTCGCGGTGGCCGGGCACGATATCTACCACGTCTTCTCCGATCCGACCGCCGCCGATCAGGACGACGACGGCCTGAACGATGCAGCGGAGAAGGCCGGCGGTACGGATCCCACCCGGCCTGATACGGACAGGGATGGCTTGAGCGAGGCCGTGGACCCGTTCCCGACGGTTCCCGCGCGGCCACTCTTTGTCCGTGCGGCGGCCGCCCCGGGTGGCGACGGGAGCAGTTGGAGCACGGCGCTGGCCAGTCTGGACGATGCGCTCGCGGCGGCTGATTCATTCAATAACAACGCGAACCCGGTGGACGACGTCAGCGAAGTCTGGGTCGCGGCGGGCAGCTACACGCCCGCCACCAGCTTTACGCTCGTGCCGCACGTGGCTGTTTACGGGGGCTTTACCGGAAGCGAGGACAAGCTCGCCCAGCGCAACGAAGACCCGCTGACGAACGGAGTGTCGCTGACGACCGAGGGCGGGACGCTCGTCCTGGCGACCGCGGCACCGGACGCCCCCCTGGTGCTCGACGGCTTCCTGCTGGAGGGCGCAGCTTCAGCGCTGCGCGCCAGCAACGCGAATGTGTGCGTCTCGCACTGTCTGTTCTTCAACAATCACGCCGCATCGGCCGACCAGCCGGGACCGGCCGCGTACATCGGGACGGGGACCGCCGCCTTTGCACACTGCACGTTTTCGAACAACGAGGCCTGCTACAACGGTGCCCTCGGCGGCGCGGTATATCTGGCTGCGGCCGCGACGACCTTCAGCGACTGTACCTTCGTCGGCAATGAGATCCCGGCCATGGGCACCGCCATGGGAGGCGGCGCCGCGCTGTGCGTCTCGTCGGGGCGTGCCGATTTCGTCCGCTGCCGCTTCGAGCAGAATCGCGTGCTCCGGTGCTCTGAAGCCGGACACGGCGGCGCCGTCGCCCTGGTGAATGCCGAGGCGGTTTTCCGTGATTGCGTGTTCGCCGGAAACCAGGTGGAAGTCGACGGTCCGAACGACTGGTGGACGGAGGATTACGCGGGCGGTGGCGTAGCGGCACTGGAGTGGAGCCACCTGGTCCTGTTGAACTGCGTCGTCTGCAACAACCGGGCCAAGCACTTCGGCGGCGGCGTCTACGTCAGTAGCACCGCGACAGCCGACCTCCTGCAGTGCGCATTCACCGGGAACACCGCATATGCGACCGGTTCCGAGGAGCGGTGGTGTTTACTCTTTATCGGCTACATTCATGCGCCCTTCGGAGTCGGCGCCGCGGTCGGCGCGTGCGGGCACGTCAATGCCGACAACTGCATCTTCTGGGGCAACACGGCAGACGCCTTCGCGCAGGCCGTCTATCCGCTGCCCGGTGAGGCGCGGGAGGTCGAGATCAGCCCCGGCCCAGGCCAGGTGGACGGCTTCTATGCCTGTGGTTATCCGCCGGGCGGCACCATTGCCGTCAGCAACTGCTGCATCCGCAACGGCGATGTCGTGCTCTTCGATGGGAGCCTGACCGGCAGTGGGAACATCGCCATCGATCCGAGCTTCGAGGCGGCCGGCACGGGCTACCTGTGTTTGAATTCCGACTCGCCGTGCATTGATGCCGGGAACCGCTTTGTTGACGCCGATCCCCTGACACCGGGCTTCCAGGCACTGCCGTCCACGGACATCGCGGGCCGCGGCCGAATCACCGATGGCAACGGCGACGGCGTGGCCGAAGTGGATATGGGCGCATGCGAGTACCAGCCCTGAGCGGCGGACGTGTCGACCACGGAACCGCGGGCGTCAATCGCAACTCATCACCGCACGGTACTGCGCCAGCCGCATCGTGCTTGCGGCCGCCTGTGCGCGGCTGCCTGCCCGCTATTCGCGCGTCAGCGTCGCCGAGCCCGAGTACGTCAGGGTCGCGGTTGTCCCGAAGACGGGCGCGCTGACCGCGGTCAGCTCGTCCGTGAACACCAGCGTGTCCGGCGCAGTGTACTCGTACACCCATGTGCCATCGCCGGTCAGCGCGAGTCCGGAAATCGACATCCGGACGCTGTAGGTGATGGTCAGGCGGGTACCCGTCGTCTCCACCGACTGGACGGTGGTGGTGACCGTGTTGCCCTGGAGGTCAATGGGAATCTCGGCGCCCGTTCGCGGCACCACGGCGCCGGGCTCGATCAGCGGCAGACCGTTCGCGTCGATGACCTGTTCGTACGGCATCGTGTCCGACTTCGAGTCACTCTGGCCGGCGCCTGCCACCACCATGTTCATGGCCAGCTCGCCCACGTAGGTGCCCGCCGGGATGTCGGTCGGGATAATCCGACCCAGCTCATCGGTCGGGTCCTGCGCGGGACAACCGGCGAGATTCACGGACACCAGCAACACGATCAGCAATAGCAGACTTCTGGGCATTAATTCCTCCAACGCGGCTCGTCCGCGTTGCGAACGGACCGCCGTGCCTCGGCCCCGCCTGGGGGACGCCGGGTTTGCCGCCCGCCCAGCTTGTACCCGAAAGTCCGCCGGCCGGGAAGTCCGCGCCGTCTGGTTACGCTTGATGCTCGCCACCGACAGTTGCGAATCTCGCGGATGGGGCGCAGAGTGCCATGCGCGGCGTGGCGATGCAGATCCTGTCGAGTCGGAGGAGCACACATGCGCACGAGAAACCTTGCGGGCGGAGCCGTCCTGACGCTGGCTGCAACCGCCGCGGGGCTGAGCCTGCAAAATCGGTCACCAGGCCTCCCGGCGGTCCGGACCAGCGGCGGTATGCCGCTGACCGACGCGCTCGCGGCGCGCCGCTCCTGCCGCGAATTCAGTGCCGTGCCGCTCTCGCGCGCCGAGATCGGACAACTCTGCTGGGCCGCACAGGGCATCACCGATTCGGGCTCCGCGCGCCGTGCCGCACCTTCCGCCGGCGCGCTGTACCCGCTGGAACTCTACGTCGCGACTGCCGGCGGCGTGGAGCATTACCGGCCGCGTGGGCACGTCCTGGAGCCGCACCTGTCACAGGACGTGCGTGCCGCCCTCGCCCATGCCGCCCTGGATCAGCGAGCGGTGGCCGAGGCGCCCGCGTGCGTCATTCTCACCGCGGTCGAGGCGCGGACGCAGGCAAAGTACGGAACGCGGGCCGAGCGCTACTGTTTCCTCGAAGCCGGCCATGCCGCACAGAATTTGCTGCTCCAGGCCACCGCGCTCGACCTGGGCGGCGTGCCCGTCGGTGCGTTCGAGGACGAGCAGGTCGCGGCGGCCTTGCACCTGCCGCCGGGGACCCGGCCGCTCTACCTGCTGCCGGTTGGACACCCCGAGTGAAGCCCCGTGCCGCCGCAGCCGCCGGTTGAAGCCAGTGGCCGGGTCCGGTCGGCTCTGCCGACTTGTGGCTCCGGTTTCCAACCGGAGAGCGGGCGCTTCGCGCCACCTGGTGACTCCGGTGTGCAACCGGGGCTACACGGGCCCCGAGGGCGTGTTCGAGTTCGAGGGCAAGGAGGGCATGGAGCACTGCCTGGGCCATTCCGCGATCGAAGTCCCGTCCGCATGCGTGACGAAGAGTCGGCGTGGTTTTTGGCCTTCAGCAGGTGCAGCGGTTGGCATCTGGTATGATGCGCTGCCGCCCCGGGGACCGGTTCGCGGCGAGGCGTTTGGCATGAAGGTCGTCGCATTCAACGGCAGTCCGCGACCGGGTGGCAACACGACCATCCTGCTGGAGTGCGTCCTCGAGCCGCTGCGGGCGCGCGGGATTCAGACGGACGTCGTCCATCTCGGCGCCTGCAACATCCAGGGCTGCCGGGCGTGCAACGGTTGCGCCCAGGCCCGGAACGGCCGCTGCGTTCACGACGACGACGTGGCGAACAAGTGCATCGCACGGATGGCGGCGGCCGAGGGCATCGTCCTCGCCTCGCCCGCGTATTTTGGCAACCTGACGGGCGAGATGCGGGCCTTGATCGCCCGCGCCGGCTCCGTCGCGCGGGCAAACCCGGAACTGTTCCGCCACAAAATCGCGGCGGCCGTGATCGCCGCCCGCCGTGACGGGGAAATTCACGCGTTCGACGCGCTCAACCATTTCTTTCTCACGAGCCAGATGATCGTGCCCGGCTCGTGCTCCTGGAATGTCGGCGTCGGTCGCGAGAAGGGCGACGTCGAACGCGACACGGAAGGACTGCGGACCATGCGCGTGCTCGGGGAAAACATGGCCTGGCTGCTGGAGAGCCTGGCCCGGCGTGAAGCAGTGCCACGGTCTGGCTAGAGGCGGCGCGGCGCGCTTTGCGTCCGCGCGGCGCGGCCCGCTACGATGTGCGGTCGCCGGACGACGGAAAAGATGACGGGCTCCAGCATGAAAGTGGTCGCGTTCAACGGCAGCCCCCGGGCTGACGGGAATACCAGCATTCTGCTCAACCATGTGCTCGAGCCGATTCGCGCCGCCGGCGTCGAGACCGAGGTGATCCAGCTCGGCGGCAGCAATATCCACGGCTGCCGGGCGTGTTATGCCTGCTTCCGTGCCAAGAACGGGCGCTGCGCCCACGATGACGACGTGGCAAATGAGTGGATCACGCGGATGGTCCAGGCCGACGGCATCCTGCTCGGCTCGCCCACCTACTTCGCCGACCTGACGCCGGAGGTCAAAGCCCTGATCGACCGCGCGGGCTTCGTCACGCGCGCCAACGGCAACCTGCTGCGGCGCAAGGTCGGGGCCGCGGTGATCGCCGTCCGGCGGGCCGGCGAGATCCACGCGTTCGATTCGATCAACCATTTCTTCCTGATCAGCCAGATGATCATCCCCGGATCCAGCTACTGGAATGTGGGGCTGGGCCGCGAAAAGGGCGACGTGGAGCAGGACGAGGAGGGGCTGAAAACCATGCGGGTGCTGGGGGAAAACATGGCGTGGCTCATGCAGTGCGTCGCCGGCCGATAGCCCCCGTTGGCGCGGCCACCAGCTTACACAACCCGGCTCCCATCAGAGCCGCCAGCCGGGGGCGCCAGCGCGCAAAACGGCTCCCATCAGAGCCGCCAGGCGCCAGCCGGCGGTCGGC